>JBKCLM010000067.1:0-52881 GCA_046300655.1 Chloroflexota bacterium
TAATTGTGGTGTGTGCGAGTGTAATGATTGGTGGATTACTCTACTACAGCCAGTTTGTCACAACAATGATCGGCAGTGCAGGCATACCAGGATGTCCACCTAATTATCCACTTGCAGTCCGTTTTAGTACGATAGGCGACGGATGGCAATGGCCAGTAATGATTAGCGCGCTGATTGGGCTTAGTATTTCGACACCACACACCATCCGGCGCATGGTAGTGGTGGGCATCGGCGCGGCGGTAGTTGCGTGGATGATGTTGCTCATACGCGACCAAACGGTACGTTGGGCGCTTGCACTCCTGCCGTTTATGGCGCTGAGTGCGTGCATTTGGCTAGGCCTGATTGCCCAAAAACGTGTAGCTGGACGAATTTTAGCGGTGAGTACCGTGTTGTTTGGGCTATGGGTCGTGTATGTTGATCGATGGGAAGAAGTCATTCGGTATCTGCACGACTAGATGCTTGTGTATAATATCTCAAGCATCGTGCATGCATGCGTACTTTGCGAGAGGCACATGCAGTAGCGTTCAATAAGTGGGAAAGTTCATTCATGCGATATTTTCGACTGATTCATTGGCAATCATTGGCGATTGTCGGCGTGATAAGCAGCGTCTTGTTCGCTGCGTTCAATATTGTCCGTATTCCCGAGCATGTCAACATGCTCTATCCTCGTTCGATTCTGCATATCAACGACTTCCATGCGCGTGAATACGCTATCCGTGAGCCGATTGTGAGCTTGCCATACGCGCAAACGAGTAGCACCGAGGCTCGCGCCACAATTGGCGTTAACCCAGACACCGTGCGTATCATTGAGTTTGATGTTGACCCCAAGCCAGATAACATTCACCGACGTTTGATGGCCTTATTTGTTGATAATAATCGCATTCTCGAGGTAAACGATCGCGGTAAACAGACCACATATGGAATTATTATCCCGCCCAGCGTCAAATTCGATGCCAACAGCGTTATCAGGGTGGTGACAATCCCCGACGACAAAATCACCCCTCCACCATTTGAGGTCAAAGCGATTCGTGTCAGCGATGCCGTTGTGTTTCGCTGGAGTCAGGAGCGTTCACAACTACATTTTCATGGGGTTGCTGGTGGTTGGTGGAGTGTCACTGCACATGTGTATCCTAATCACCCTGATAATCAGCCGTTTGAGGCAACGATTAGTGTCGGTGAGCGTGTGCTTGGGCCAATCCCACACAACGTGATTAGTTTCCGAAAATATTCGTATCTCGTCCCCCCGAGTGCTGTTGATAAGGGAGATATTCACGTTACCATCAACAGTCAAACCTGGGCCAACACCGTCGATGAGTTACGGAGTATCGGGGTTGCAGTAGCCGACGTAGCCGTCCAACCACTCAGTACACCGTGGTGGAACATCGGTTTGTCAGCACGACTTGCCACGTTGATAGCCATAGCACTCGTCGCAGCCGTGAGTGCCCAACTGGTTGGCGCATCTGCCATCGGGATTGGCTCAGTTGTCGCTGTGGTATTGAGTGCAATAATGCTACTCAACCGGAGCTATTTAGCAGAGTGGTACCCTCAGCTTTTGTTGCTCATGAGCATTGGACTCCTCACTATTCCTTTGTGGTACCGTGTGCTTGACTGGCTGGCCGGCGAGAGTCCATTTAGCGAGCGCACGAAGCAGCTCTTGGTAGGCGTGGTGCTGCTCTCGATTTGGCTCAAAGGTGGCGGCATTTTGTATCCGATTATGCGCCCAATTGACATCGAATGGCATATGGACAAGGTGCGCGAGATTTTGACGACGTGGGATATCGCCAAGTTCTATCAGCCGGGTGCATTCTCAGAGTCAGTGATGCCTATTACCGAATGGGGCGAGGAACGCCCGATGATTCCGTACTCGCCGTTCTATCACCTGTTTAGTCTATTGTATGCAATATTCCCGTGGAGTTTGGAGAAGACTGCCACCATTTTCAACGCCTTTTTAGATGCCTCGCGAGTCATCATTATTGCAGTTATCTTCCGGCGGGTTGGATTAAGTGAACGTGTGTCGTGGCTTGCTGCAGTTGGGTATGCCATTGCTCCAGTCACGTTTTTGCTTCATGCATGGGGCAATGCGCCGACGACGACTGGGTTATGGTGGACGCTCGTGACGACGGCAGCACTTTTGATTGCAGGCAAGTCAATCAACGACCGCAAGATTTTCTGGAGCATCTTGGCCTTAACCACAATGACGATGCTGATTTACACGGTCACCGCGGTCTTTCATGTCTTGTTTGTCACTGTTCTGGCGCTGTTATTGTGGATTATGCCAACCAACAAAGACAAATCGACGATCAAGCCAATTTTGTTGGCCACTTACGGCGGACTTGGAATTGCGACGGTGATTTATTACGGGCAGTATATCCTGCCGATTATCGAACGAACGATTCCGTACTTCCTACAAATCAGTGTGGCGAGTCCTGCAAGCGTTGGCGTCGAGCGCCCACCGTGGAGTGAATACTTGTGGGCATTTATCCCCTCATTGCGTTATGACTTCGTTGATAACCCATATTTATACTTCGGTATATTTATCCCGATGTTGATGGTCATTCCAGGTGTGGCGTTTTTACGTCAACGACAGCCGTTATGGGCGTACATGGCCGCAATGTTTGTAATTGCCCTATTGTTCATGGTGGCTGGGTATCGCATTTCAATGGTTGACAAGCAGATCTTCTACATTCTGCCGATCGTCATGCTCTGTTGGGCAGTGCTGGCTGATAAGTTCTGGCGGCGCGGTATTGCCGGGCAACTGATGGTGTCGATTATCATGTTATTCACCACGTATAGCGCAATGTATCTATGGATTGTGCGCATTGATCGCGCACCGGTGGTGCTCCCATGACGCAACACAATCTCACGACGGCAACACATGACATCTCTGATTTGGCTGTAGCCATCGACCCATGGTTACAACACATGACGTGGCGTCGTGACTTTGTCACGTGGCGTGAGCGCAGACTTTATCAAGAGCAATATCAAAGCGAACGCATTGCCCAAATCGAGCGTCACGCTGGTGCAATTGCCGGGCGTTCGTTACTCGATTTAGGTGCCGGCATGGGTGGTTTTGCCGTTGCCTCAGCGCTCCACGGTGCACATGTGACCGTCTCAGAGTACAACTTACCATACTGCCAGATCACGCGGTTACGAGCGGAGCGCTATGGGTTAAATCTGCCGATTATCAACGGCGCTGGCGAGCATCTGCCGTTCCGTGATGCCGCGTACGACATCGTGGTTTGTTGGGACGTGATTGAGCATGTGCAGGATCCACAAGCAATGTTGCGCGAGATTCACCGTGTGCTCAAACCGAATGGCCACTTGCTCTTGACGGTCATCAATCGGCGTGCGTGGGTTGACCCACACTACCACATCCGCGGGCTCAACTGGGTGCCACGTGGGTTGGCAGAGTGGTATATCGGTTATCGTGGTCGAACCAAACAAAACTCCAACTTCCGCGATATGCAACGCCTAAGTGCAATGCACTACTACGACTACCCCGAATTTGTTGCGTTAGCCCGCCACCATGGCTTTGCCACTGTCGACATGAACGAGGTAGCGTTGCGCGAGGGGCGCTTTGTCAGTCAAAAAACGAGTCGGCAGCAAATCCGGCAGACACTTCGCCAACTCGGGCTCGAGCATATTGCGTACCAAGCCCAACGTGCCTGGTATACCGGCATGTTTGAACTGGCACTGACAAAGGTTGCCCAATGAGCAACGACAAACCTGCCCCGAGTCTGTCACATCAGGTATCGCGGGCCGTGATTTGGAACACGGTGTTCGTGCCGTTGCGCATGCTTGCAGAAGTCGCTGCCACTGCGCTCAAACTGACAGTCTTGCCAATTGCTGCGTATGGGCTACTCGCACTTGTCAGCGGCGCCGCATCAGCATTCGGCACCTGGATCGACCTCGGTACTACCCGTGCATTGCCCAAATTTATCCCTGAGACGATGCGTTCACGCGGTGCGGCAGGCGTCTTGCGCCTGCTCTTAATCGTCTTTTTTGCGCAAGCGGTGATTTTGATTGGCATTGCTATCACACTTGCGTGGCAACAACAGAGTTATCTTGATAGCCTCGCTGACCGCATACAAGGCGATAGTCGCATAGACCAGTCTGCCCAGACACTGTTACAAAGCATTCTTGATATGCAAGGTTGGATGTTCATTGGCGTGATTATTGTGATGCTCATCATGGGCGTCTGTTATGACATGCTGATGGCCTACCTCAACAGTTTTTTTAAGCAACGAGCGTGGAACGGTATTGCCTTGATGGCTGGGCTCTTGCCCCAACTCTTGGCCGTCATCGCTATCGTTGGCGCACAACTGACGAGCGAACCATTACGTTGGAGCGTCGTCGGCATCTTGTTGACCGCAGCGCTTGCACCAACCTTTGCAGTGGTGATTGCGTTATGGCAAGTTATTGTAATTTGGCGCGAGGGTAGTCAGGCTCCAACAGCCGTTGACCCCGTGCCGTCGGCACGATGGTTGCCGGCCGGGTTCCTCAAATACACAGGCGTCTCATACTTAATGACAATGACTGATTTTATTGCAAGCAAAGGGTTTGCCGTTTATTTGACCAGTAGCATCAGCGATGCTGCGTTACTATGGGCAGGTGCATCGCTCGTCGGCATGGTGTTATCGTACTTGTATACGCCGCTCGTTGGCATCACGGTGCCGTTGTTCACTCGCGTTCGATCGGGGGAGGGTGGGACAATCCAAGGTGCATTCGGCTCAATTGTGCGCATTCAATTACTTTTGCTTGTCCCAGGTGGCATTGCGTTGATGCTACTTGCTCAACCTGCTTTGAGTATTCTGACGCCACAATATGTCGATGCAGTGTATATCGTGTATGTACTTGTGCCGTGCTTGTTCATCGAAAGCCTATTGACGATGGCCCACAATGTACTCATCGTCTACGAAAAACTGACCATTGTCACAATCGGACGCCTACTCACGCTAATTGTTATTCCGCTAGGATTTATCTTTTCGCCGATCTACGGCGTTGTCGGACTAGCACTCGCCTATGGTTTAGCACGCGTACTTGCTGGTGCTTGGGCCACCTTCTGGGGCTGGCGCATTATTAAACTTGAGTGGCCGTGGCGCTTTAGTTGGCGCGTGCTTGCGGCGAGCGCGGTCATGGCCATGTGTATATACGGCGCAAGTCAGTTGATGCCAACGCTTGGGAGCAATATGAGCACGTGGGAGCGCTTAGCACAACTCCCTGGCTATGGTGTAATTGCGGTCATCAACGCCCTCATATTTTTCGGTATTTTGCGTATCGCTGGTGGACTTGAGCAGAGCGATCGCGACCAACTCAATCGCATCAATTTGCCGTTCAAGCGCTACCTGATGAAGGTGTTGTAATGCGGATTGCCTTATACAACCTGACCACCACCACCGCCTATGGTGGCGTTGAAAGTTTTGTGTGGGACTTGGCCAATCAGCTCCACCAGCGCGGACATCATGTCGACATCATCGCCGGACATGGCTCACGACGCGAGCAGGTGGATGGCGTCGGCGTCTATACGTATCCGTACATCGCCCGCGACAAGTTCAGCATCATACCCGGGCTACGGCGAGCTTACGCCGAACGCAAATTACTCGAGCGATTGAGCACGGCACCTTGGGGGATTATGGCATTGATTCGTGGCAAATACGACATCATCCACATCCAAAAGCCGTATGACCTGCTACCTGCACTAATTGCCGGCCGTTTCAGCGGGGCCAAGGTGGTGTTAGGTTGTCACGGCGAGGATTTTTATCGGGGTGATCGCTGGTTGGCAACAATGGTCGATGGCGCCGTCAGTTGCAGTCAGTTTAATGTTGATACCGTCACCAAACGCTACCCAATTGATATCGATGTCGTGTATAACGGCATTGACACAACGGTCTTTCAACCTGCAGCTACCTCACCAGCCGAGCCACCTCCGCTCAAGTTCTTGTTTGTGGGGCGCTTGCAACCGTGGAAAGGGGTCGACACGGCCATCCGAGCCATCGCACAGGTTGACCACGCCAGTTTGACGATTGCCGGCGATGGCGTCCATCGCGCCGAGCTTGAGGCGCTGGTCGATACACTCGGACTCCGACAACGTGTGACGTTCCTTGGCTCAGTGGAGCGCAATTTGATTGCAGGAGTGATGAAGCAACATCATGTTCTTGTTGCCACAAGTCATGCGAGTGAAACCTTTGGGATTGGCCTGGTTGAGGCTCAATCATGCGGGTTACCTGTGATTGCCTCGCGCTTTGGTGGATTTGTTGAGGTGGTCAACGAGGGACAGACAGGCTTGTTTTATCCGCCCAAAGATGCCGATGCACTCGCAGAATGCATGCGTACACTCCGTGATAATCCAGCGCTCCGGCAGCAGTTTGCCGCTAATGCTCCTGCGTGGGCAGCGCAATTCGCCTGGTCAGCCGTAACCGACCGTATCGAGACACATTATCGCCATGTGATGGGATCATAAGATGCATATTTTGCAGATTTCAACCTTTGGCTTCGACCCACGCTTCCCGAGTCGACCCGAGTTCGTGCTGGCACGTACATTGGCCGAGCTGGGACACAAGGTCGACGCAATCGAGTACTGGCATGATCAGAGTCAACCACAACGCATCGAGTTCGCACCCAACCTGACGATTCATCGTTGCAGAACTTTTGGCTTTTTGTCGACGGATATGTGGCAGTTAGGCAAACAAATCGGGCGGCCAGACCTTATTCATGTGCACCATCTGCGCCATTTATTGGCCTATCAAGCGCAAAAACAGTGGCTCGCGCAGGTGCCCATGGTGCTGACGCCACACGGCATTCTGCACGACGGCGATCTCGTCGTCGACCGCGAACGCCCACTCGATAATCCGCTCACTCCTCAGAAGCTCTTGCGCGAGCGCAACCAGCTCATTAGTGCCTTACTCAAAGGACACCACCCACGACGCGCCATTCGCAATTACCTGATTCATGCGCCAATGTTGCGCTATCACGGTATTTTTGCGCTTTCCCATCACGAAAAAGGCATTTTGGCAGACCTTGGTGCCAACCGTGATCACATCGACGTTATCCCCAATGCTGTCGATTTGCGTCAATACGAGACGATTCAGCATCCCAAAGCAACTACGCCAACGTTGTTGTTTATTGGCCAACTCGTGCCGCGCAAAGGGTGGGATTTGGCCATCAATGCGCTGCCGCTGATTCGTGCCCACATCCCCGATATCAAGTTGGTCATGGTGACGCATAATACAAGTCAACTCCAACAACTCGAGCAACTAGCCAATGCGTTACAGGTGCGCGATGCCATCGAGATTCGCACCAAG
Organism: Chloroflexota bacterium; assembly: GCA_046300655.1. Classification (GTDB taxonomy): domain Bacteria; phylum Chloroflexota; class Chloroflexia; order Chloroflexales; family Roseiflexaceae; genus UBA965. The sequence continues at coordinate 7,302 of JBKCLM010000067.1, forward strand.
GTCGACGAAGCCGAGAAGGTTAAACTGCTCCAGCAGGCGCATGTATTGGTGGCCCCAAGCCGCTACGAGGGATTCGGCATCCCACCAATTGAGGCGATGGCTGCTGGCTGTGGTGTTGTCACGACAGACTGTGCCGCGGGCAACGAGGTTGTCACGCACGAGCAGACCGGGCTGTTGAGTCGCTACGATGATGTAGAAGATTTAGCAACACAAGTCGTACGGCTTATGACTGACCAGTCACTGTACCAGCGCCTGACGGCAAATGGCCGCAGACACGTCTATCAGACCTATAGTCCTCAGACGGTTGCCATGCAGTCTTTGGCGGGTTATCAGCAGTACATCAGATAGGCGCAAGAGCACTGTGCTATAATACCTCTCGCATTGGCATCGGAGGAAGAACAAATTATGGTGACTATTTCGAGCATTCGCGCCCTCTTATACGAGATTTCGTTGGACGGATGGCGCATTTTATGGCGCACAGTCAACGACTTCAGTTTGTGGCGGATTATCGAATACCCTTGGGTCACCCGCCATTTGAACGCCAAGCGTGGCGACATGATTGTCGACATCGGTTCAGGCACATCAACCTACCCCCACATGTTGAGCAAAGCTGGTCTCGATGTGGTCATCATTGAACTTGATGCAGATCGTGTGCGTTGGCAAGCGCAAAAGCGTGCCGAGACAGCCCAACCAGGCGACGGACGCTTCTTCCCGATTGTGGCAGATGCCACCAAATTGCCGTTCCGCGACGATTCGATTATGCGCATCAGCGCCGTATCGTCACTCGAGCACATTCCTGACGACAAAGCAGTCGGTGTCGAGATTGCGCGCGTGCTTAAGGATGATGGTGTTGCGGTGATGACGTTGCCGTTCACCAGCACGGAGCGAACCAGCTTCTTTGCTGGGATTCGTAACTTCGCCAAGGTCGCCAAGAACACGTTTGATCAGGTAGGCAAGAGCGGGTCGTTCTTCCGTTTTTATACGGACCAAGACATCAAAGAGACCTATCTCGACCCGGCCGATGCAATTGTGACGGCTCGACATGCCTTTGGTCGGAGCATCTTGAATGGTAGCTACCACGAGACCAAGTTGACCAAGTGGTGGCGTGTATTCATCCTCAAGGACATGTTGTTGGCCTGGATTATTCACCCACTCGAAGAGGCATTCGACGGCAGCGATCCACTTTATGTCATGTTGGCGTACAAAAAGGGCAAATCAACGCCACAGGAGTAAAGTGCATGCGACTGTTGTATTGTTTGCCGCGCTACGACGAACATGCGCTTGGCAATCAAATTCACACAGAGGTTATCGAACACTGGCGCAATCTCGGCCACACCGTCGAGATTGCGACCATTTCGTCGCAGTCACGCACGCCTCAACGCAAAGTTGTTGATGGCATCACCGTGCATTATTTGCCGACACGCCCGAATCGTCTGATTGCACTCGGTAACAAGATTGCCGAGCCGCTTACCGGCTACCCCTATTTGGCTGGTGCGATTGCAAGCTTTGGGGCGTTCTTTGCCACTACCACTCCATACGATGTAATTCATGTTGAAACCGCATTCCCACTGGGTGTAGCCATAGCTCTTACCAAACCACATCAGAGCAAGCTCGCCATTACGCTCCCCGGCGCAGACATCATGCGCGTGCCCGAGTTCGATTATGGTTATGCTCGCTACCGTGCAGTTCGATGGTTGCTCCGCTGGGTGCTACAGCGTGCCGATTATGTGCGAGCCGACTCGCGCCAAATTGAGCGGGTAGCGCGAGAGTATGGCGCAGTGCAATCCAAACTGCGCGCTATCCCCTACAACATCACGCAGCACTCGTATCTTGACGATGCAATTGATGTGACCACGTATCGTGCTTCAGCCCGTGACGATCTGCTTACCAAGCATGCACTTCCAGCTGATGCAGTGATTGTGCTCAGCCTGAATCGACTGCATCCATTCAAGGGCATTGAATATTTAGTCGAGGCCATACCACACGTCGTTGCGCACGGACACAACGCCCACGCACTAATTGTCGGACCCAACCGCACCACGCCTAAGCACGGCGATTATGGTGCCTACCTGACAAAACGCGCCCATGAGTTGGGTGTCAGTGATCGTGTGCACTTGGTAGGCGCTATCCCGCATGTCGAGGCACGGCATTACCTTGCAGGCAGTAGCGTAACCGTGGTACCGTCAATCGCCGAGTCGTTTAGTCGCGTGGTGATTGAAAGCGCAGCGGTTGGCACACCGCCTGTTGTCACGCGTACCACCGGTGCGAGCGATTACGTGCGCGATGCTGATTGTGGTAGTGTGGTTGACCCGCAAAGTGGGCTGTCACTCGCTACGGGAATTGGCAATGCAATCACGCGCCACACTGAATTCTCACCACGATGTGTCCCATTCGCACAGTCGTTTCGGAGCTCAGTTATTGCCCAAGAGCTCCTAGAGATATACCAATCATTATGACAATCAAATCACCATCAATCTGTTATGTTGCATACCCGACGAGCTTAACGCTCGGATCAGCCAACGCAGTGCAGACCTACTCGACCCTGCGCGAGTTACGCGCACAACACCCGGCGTTGCAAATTATCATCCCGCGCATGACCAAAGATGCGAACCCATTTGATACGCTGAATGTGACATACATTCCGCGTATTGGCATCGGTCGATTATCCCGGCTCTACAAATCAACCATTTGGTACTACCTCGAACGCAGTGTTTTTGCTTGGATTGTGTTGATGTTGCTGTGGTGGCAACAACGCAAAGGACACAAGACTGAAGTCATTTTTGTGCGCGAGGTAATTTGTAGTTTTTGGTTTAGTCAATTTGCACCCAAAATACTCGGCGCCAAGGTCGTATATGAGATTCACCATCTTGAACAGACCAACCACTCGCGACCCAAAGAGTCATGGGCTAGTGGATTAGTTACGCGTATCGATGACGTGACGGTCAAGCGACCAACGCGAATTGTATCGTTGACGCATACGTTTAAGGATCTTTTGGTCCGCCAGCAATGGCGCAATTCTGACGATATCGATGTCATGGCAGATGCCTACAACGATGCGATTTATCAGCCACGCGATCAAATCAATGCGCGACACGAACTCAATATTCCTAGCGATATTGCGATGATTTGTTATGCCGGGCTGACATTTGCTTATCGCCGTCTTGATTTGTTGGTGTCGGCGTTCGCAGATTTACCTACTGACATCCGTGCCAAAAGTCGTTTGTACTTTGTAGGCGGACGACCACAAGAAATCGCGGAACTAAAAGCGCAATGCGAGCGTCTTACTCTTCAAGATGCGGTAGTATTTGTCGGCGTAGTCAATCAGCAAACAGTTGCCCAGTACCTTGCAGCAAGTGACATCTTGGCCATACCCGATACGGTCACTGATGAGACCGCCTCACCACTGAAGTTGTTTGAGTATATGGCCATGCAACGCGTCGTCGTCTGCCCAGACATGCCAGCACTGCGCGAGATCGTAGGGAGCGAAGGGGCATATTTGTTTGAGCGAGGTAGTCAGTCATCGCTCAAACAAGCTCTTGAGTTGCTGATTTCCACGCCAGCCCTGCGACATGATATCGGCGTGCGTGCGCACCAGATTGTGGCACCTCACACCTATTCAGCCCGAGCGACTACACTTATCGGCATCTGCCAGAAAGCATATCAAGAGGGCGCATGAGCAACACCACACAACGAGCACAACAAATTGTTGCCGCGTATCCAGGTCGCAACCCAGAGAGCAAACCTGATTATTACCGTTATCATCGCTATCGGTTTGTGGCGTTACTTGATCAAATCATGCAGTTACCAGGTAAACGCATACTCGAGATTGGCGTAAATCCCGGCCAATTTACGGAGATGTTGGTAGATGCCGGATATGAGGTACATGGTACCGATTTGTTCCCTGAGCATCGCGCAGAACTATGGCAACGTCTCGGCGTTGAAGTTCGTCGGTGGAACATTGATCATGAGGAGCCCCCATATGCGGCCGAATCATTTGATTTGATTATCTTCTCCGAAGTGATTGAGCATCTGGCGAATCCACCACTAGAGGCACTTGAGATATTTCATACACTACTCAAACCAGGTGGACACCTCGTAATCAGCACACCCAACCAGTTTTACTTTAAGAGTCGGATGCGGACGTTGTTTGACGTGTTGTTTTGGCAACCGTTCGATCACCGCGAAGAGTTCGAACGGTGGGTTAAGCTGCGGAGCGAAGCCCGGTATTACACGCACAGTCGGCTTTTTTCATTACCACAATTGGAGTGGATGGGGCAACAAAGTCAATTTACCGTAGTAGCAAAATCCTACCATAGTGCATATGAGCGGGTCGGGTTAGAATGGCCAAGAATACTACACGTACCACATCGATGGTTAATCAAGGCACTTATCGCACTCATCTCGGCAATATGCCCCGGAGCGCGTTCGATGATAATGATTGCGCTTCGTAAGTGAAATACAAGCAAATATAGGTTAATTTTCAGGTTTTCACGAGGATATCAGTTGAACATAAGTTGTTCACTAGTTGTATACTATGTATTGTCATACTATAATATATGCATTCAGTAATAGCTAAAGGTGTACTATGTATCGGAAACTCATCGTATTCGTGTGGGTCGCAATCGTACTTGCAACATCCATGCTAGTGCCACCACAGGTTGCCGAGGCAGGAATTGGCGCAATTGCCACTACCTGTCGTGTCTATGACAGATCGGGGTACACAGTCTCTGCAGCCAACCATCCTAACGGATTAATCTATATTGCTGTCAGTGATTCTGATAGTAGTGCGGTTGACAATCTGCGAAACAAAGCACGCATTGTGATTCGTGCAATCGATCCTGCCAACGTCAGGAGTGGCGGCGATTGCACGTCGGCACAATATTTTGATTCATACACGTACACCACGTACTCTGTATTGGTGACGCCAACTATTATTCGAAGTGATTCAGCTGGTAATTTGTATGTCGGTAAAATTAACCAAGATGGGTTTCGTTTGATATATATTCCGGCAACAGCTACAAAGGCCAATCCATTTGGTGGTCTGACACAAACAATGGTTACAGGTGTCGGTGGCGGTCCATTTGTCAGCATGGGTGGTATGGCTGTTACAAATAATCATGTACTTGTCGGTGCCGCAACATTTGAATCCGGTAAGAAGTTTTATGGCTTTTATCGTGTACTGACTACAACACAGGTAGCCAGAGGTGGCAGTTACAGTGGTGGGTGGAACTCCCTCTCGAATTTTGCACTTTATGGCACGCAAAACTCTGCCATTGACTCGTTTGCTGGTTTATCAAACGGCAAGTTTTTCATTGGTGGTTCATTTGAATACACCACTCCAAAATTCATCGCATTAGGTGGCATTCTTGACCCAGTTACAAATACAATTACTGGCGTAACAGGTTCTGCTGGTAAACTTGACCCTTTGCCGTGTAGCAATGCAACCATTGGCATGATTCCTTACGGTTGTTTTTATCCATCAGGTCAGATGGGGGATAACGGAATTCTCTATGTGTCCTATGGTGTTGGCCAAGCTGTTGCGAACATTCGCCACAACTTTATAGTGCGTTACAACCTAAATACAAACCGCTGGGAAAACCTCAATGGTGTGCCAAATAATGCCACGCGCATTCCACAATTCTCAGGGACTGAGGCCAGTGGACTTGGAAAATACATCGATGGTGGTGGTAACATCTATGCTGCTGGGACAAATGGTGTCAGGGGTCCTCTCATGCTTGCGGCATATGAAAATGGTAGTTGGAGCGACAAGGGATTCAACATCGGAAATACGGAGTGGGGCAAACCAGCAGTGCTCATCTCTCGCTTCGGCAACGAATCGCGCTTAAGCGTGTTTTATGTGTCATTATTTGATGGCGATGTCTACTGGACAACCTACAGAGGCTCATTTGTTGGATCAGCTAGTAGCTGTTCAGAGCGAATTCGTTTTGAAAACGGTGCAACTGCGATCAATGACACGTCTGCTACAGGCACAATAACCGTCGGCACAACATGTTTAGCAACCAAGTATGCAACGGTCATATCCGCTTCAGCAACGAAGCCAACGACAAATCCAACGCGATTTACTGCGTACAACAAGGCCAACCCTGTTATCAATGTGACTGGGTTAGCCGCAAACATGGCAAGCTTCATTCATGTACGCTTATACGATGTAGCTAATCGGCCAGCGAGTAACTGGATCACCACCCGCATGGTCTCAGATACTGATAGCACGATTGGCGTAACTACAACGCTCACCAGTCAGTATTCAACACCGTATTTCCTCGATGCATCTTCATCAGGTGGTTCAACGTTTGCAAATAGCGCTTATACACGTGGTATGGTTGGAAATCTTACGATTACCGGAGTCACTGACTTGTCGGGCTTGGCAAGCTTTCAACCGAATGGTAGCAACGAACGAGCCTACACCAGTGCATTACTCAATCAATCACAAACGGTCTTCTTGCAGACAACTAGCAACCCAGACGAAGTTGGCACCACAATTCGGTTTACAGACATCGCTGGAAATGTTGAAGATCGTACAATGACGTTGATTTATGATACTGAGCCACCAACTGTCACTGGAGCAACAATTAGCCAGACTTCCACCGACAACACCTCGTTTGTCCGTACGTTTACGGTGGGTGGATCGGTTACTGACAACAAGTATCCTGCACCTGGCTATTGGGGCGTGTGGGTAGCGATTGAGCGTATTGCAGACCCAACCAGTCCACCTGCAGCTGATGACACCGCCAGTACACTCAAGTGGGGAGCAATACCGGTCACGAGTGGTTCATTTGAGGTAAACTTGTTAAATGGCACCAGCGATTTACTCAGCAGCGGCGACTATCGAGTGTATATACGCTACTTGGATGGTGCAGGAAATGCAAGCAGTACTGGTGCGAACGTCATCGTATCCGTAGATGCAGCAGTCGATACAAACAAGATTTACGTTCCGTACATCACGTTGCAGCGTTAGGGTTAACACATGGCGTTCTGGGGATCACGCATTCGTTCAATCGACGCCGGGCAGATTCTGCTCGGCGTCCTATTCGTGCTATCGCTGATTGTTTCATTGCCTCGCGTGTATGCCACCGACGAGGTGCAATACTACGCATGGTTGCGTTCGGTATGGTTCGATGGCGACGTCGATTTTGCCAACGAATACACAACATTTGCCCACCTCAATCCAAATTCGGGAATCACAGAAAGCATCTTAAAAACGGACCGTATCCGAGCAAAAACCGGACTTTACGGCAATATCGCTCCAGTCGGATCTGCTATTTTGTGGGCACCGTGGTTCATCACAACCGACCTACTATTACGCGGTCTACATCTCACAGGAGTCGGGCTTGATATACCCGCTGATGGCTACAGTTGGCCGTACCAACGCGCAATTAGCTATGCATCAGCGATCTATGCGTTTATTGGCTTACTGATAACATACCGCATGGCTCACCAGTGGAGTAGTGTATTTAGCGCCCGGCTGGCGACACTTGGTATTTGGCTGGCAACACCGCTCGTGTTCTATATGACCATTCAGATGCCGTTTGCACATGCCAATGGCTTTTTTGTGACAACGTGTTTCATCTACTGCTGGCTTGCTACACAACAACACCGACAATCAATCAAATGGTGGGCAGTACTAGGTGTGTCGGCAGGCGGCATGTTTTTGGTTCGCGAGCAGCTGATTCTATTTGCCATCTTGCCAGCCACAAGTGCCCTACTGACGCTCATTCGCCATATCCGGACATCACAAATCCGTGCACTCGGGCCTGATATTCGCGCGTGGGCAATGGCTACCGTATGTGCAATTGCGATGCTGACGCCACAAATCGCTGCGTATTGGTTAGTCAATGGCGAACCACGACCCGCTAGTGAAGTATCCGGTAAACTCAACCTTTGTAGTCCACACGCCATTGACACGTTAATAGACTTTGATACGACGCCCGAGCCGATTTGCAATGTCGGCCCCGAGCCCGTCAAGATCCAGCCATATAGTCGCGGTGCATTAGTATGGAGCCCGATTCTGGCATTTGCACTGCTCGGCTTGTCACTTTTTGCCTACCGCATACCCAAAGTAGGCGTACCGTTTTTGTTAGCGTTCATGTTACAGGTATGGATTAATGGCGCATTTGGAACGACCTGGCATTTGAGTGGTGCATTTGGATTCCGCCGCTTGATTGAGTGTTCGGCACTTTTTGTGATAGGACTATCATATCTGTTGACTAAGCTTGAACAGCGAGTTCATTGGAGCGTTCTGGTAGTTGGAATTACCGCATTCATCGGTTGGAACATGGGATTAATCGTCAACGCGACGATTTTTAATGGCGAAACAAACCTCCGACGTGGTCTCACTTGGCCTGATTTGTGGCGTTGGCAACTCGAATTACCGATGAAATTGTGGCAAAAGGGGCTCGATATTTTTGACCGGTGCCGTTACATCAAAAACAGCTGCTAACTTGCATCGGTCGCAGGTGCATGCTACGATATACACAGGGGCCGGTAGCTCAATGGCAGAGCACGTCGCTCATAACGACTTGGTTACTGGTTCGAATCCAGTCCGGCCCACCACACTACCCCACGTCAGCTAACAAATCAGCAATGTCTCGCAAGACCTGTCGTGTATCACGGCAGGTCTCAGCAATTAATGCCCCCTCAGGCAGTGTCAGCGCACGCCGCGCAACAGTGAGAGGGTAGTGTGATACCACAAAGTTCATGAAAAAACGCGCATCATGACAGGCATCCATCGCATCACGCACGATATTTGAATGACACAACTGATTGATTCGCAAGAGCTGTTGATGGAGCACATCAATGCGCCACATATAGGCATGAGTTATACGTGCCACATTATCCGAGACAATCGCCAACGGTGCTGCAGTCTCGGCTGACAACGCCGCTACTGCGAATGCATCTGCGCCAATATGCCACACTTGCCAATCACGAAGTGGGTGGCGCGGTGTATCAAATGCTATTGTGGATACCCCAGCAAGTAAATGCCGCAGCCAATGTAAATCATCAATTGGTTCTATGCGCATTGTTTGAGACGCCACAGCAATAATGCACTCTACACCTGCAGGTGCACGAACTTGTTGCATGTTAAATGTGACGGTATTACCATTGCCGTCTGTCCCTGATACAAGAGATTCATCTATTGACTGCACACATACAAGCGATGAACCTGCAATGCCAAACAGACCAACTGCGTGTCCTGCAACAACAGCCTGTGTAATGGTGTGTGATAACTGTGAATCATCGGTGCGGTGCCACGTTGAACGCATATCAACACCGAGTGCGGCCAATCGTATAAGTTGTTGTTGGCGTAGTTCATGCAATGCAGGAACATACCCAACGGGCATACGTGGATGCATGTCAATGATGCTCGCATCCCACCACTCCTCGCTCATGACGAAGAGTGCACCGATACCGAGGCGCTCATAGACAGCCGTGGCCGCGAGTCCAGGTGAGATCTGCTGTGCAAGCAGGGTTACACCTGCACTCCAATTGTCTGGAGCAGATTGTTGTGTCATTGTGCTGTGATATTAAGTATGCCAAAACGGCTCGGGATATGAAAGTCAACGGGCTCGCGGAGTGTCGGCGACCATGCACTTGTCTCGATGTCGTCACCATTACGTGGACGATCAATTCGGTAAAAGTTACAGCGCCACTCGCCGACGCCGTCATTACGGCCAAAAATACTCCACGGCAAAGCCCATACACTCACCCATCCTGCCACATCGACCCGCGTCCAACTCTGCCACTGTGGATTCCAGGAAAGATCAAGCGACATGGTGCTACGATGTTCGTCGGGGTTCTGGATGATACCATCAAATTGTGCATTATTTGGATTTGTTTGCAATTCGAAGTACTGTTTGGGTGTGGTGCTCCCAGGGGCAATGAATAACTCTACCACCTCTTCAGTGTAGAGAGGGGTATCATGCTCAGTAAGCGTGGCCCAGACATCGGCATCAGCACAATCAAAGCGCACCCACAAATGACTAGTAGTGGCAATAAGACGCACCGTCGTCGCATACTTTTGAGGAGTGCCGTTCAACGCATTGGAGAGGATGCACTGAACAGAGTCAGCCCGCCAATCGGCGTTGATGACTGAGGCATCTAATACTAGCCACTCCGGAGCAGATTGTACAAGCGTGATTGTCGGAATTGTTGGTTGCATCATTACCATCTCTTTCCACGAGCAACAATAGGAATTGGAATGCAGTCGCCAGTTAATGAATCGTGCAAATAGAGTTCATCGGAGAGATTGACTGTGGTGCAGACATGAATAGGGCGCATTGCAATCCGGGCACCGATTGGCAAGTCAACACCGGGAGCTAATTTGAGGACGCCATGCTCCTCGGACATACGCACCAACGTGGCATCATAATCGACGGCTGTGGCATAGCCTGTCAACCCCATTCGCTCATAATTCACGTCACCACTAAATGTCTTAGCACCTGCATCTATCGTAGCAGTTTGAACATCAGGACGGCTCACTACCGTACAAAGAATTGACAGCGCAACTTGGCTCGGGGTACATGATTGGGCAAAGATTTGCATATCGTCACCAAACACATAAGTCCCAGGGCGAATCTCGGTGACGCCCGGCACCGTAGCCGCAGCCATACCTGTTGGTGTAGAGCCAACGCTAACAGAATCAACGGATACACCGTTTTGACGGACAAAGTCAGCCACCTGCACAAGTAGCTCGCCTTCTTCGCGGCCAAGTTCGACCGGACTACGCCCATTTGCATTCGAAAACCAGGCGCCACGATAGGTAAACAATCCGTCAAGTTGCAAATATGATGCACCGCTAATGATCTCAACAAGGCGCATTACATCATCTGGTTGTACACCACAGCGATGCAAGCCGGAGTCAACCTCAATACGCACGTAGATAACCACCTGCGCATCCGCAGCCACAGTCGCAAGTTGTGTAACTCCAACCACACTATCGACAGCTACAATTAAACGACATTTTTTTGCGAGGCGCGCTGCGTGACGACATTTATCGATACCAATGATTGGATAGGCAACAAACACATCTTGCCAACCGGCATCCACAAAACATTCTGCCTCGCTCAATTTGGCCGCAGTAATGCCATGCGCACCAGCGGCTTGCTGCATACGAGCAATCTCAATAGTCTTATGGGTTTTGATATGGGGGCGCAAGGCAACACCATATTGAGCTGCGTGTGATTGCCATCGTGTAATATTGGCACGAATACGAACAGTGTCGACAATCAGTGCAGGGGTGGAGAGCGCATCGATGTGCATATGACTCACTTTCATCAACTGATACTCAAGATTATAGAGCCAATTGTCAGTGACTCAACAACGAGGTATGGTATGATGAAAAGGTGTATTGAGGTTTGTTGTGCAGTAGGAAGACAACATGAGCAATCAGCAAATTCGCATGGTGACATGTGCAAAACTCGGCAAAGAGCTCCCCGGCCTCAAGGTTCCTCCGTTCCCGGGGATCCTTGGCAACCGTATTTATCAAGAGATTTCGCAGCAAGCATGGGCAATGTGGCCTGAACAAGAACGCATCTTAATCAACCACTATGGGCTTTCGTTGGTTGACCCCCAAGCCCAAAAGGTGCTCATGCAAGCCATGGATACGTTTTTCTTTGGCGAAGGAGCCCAGCTCCCACCAGAATGGACCCCAGAGAAGCAGTAAGTCCATTGTGACCCGCCAATGCTATGCATGGCGGGTCTCCCGTTTTTGTTACGGTGAAGACGGTCGAATTAATGTTGGGGTAGGGATTGGGGTAGTTGTAGGCACTCGTGTATACGTCGGCTTTGCGACTCGTGGAGTAGGCATTTGTGTGGGTTCGACGAACAGTGCCGTGGTCGCTTGCATACTCCACAAATCGCGTACCGCCACAGGTGCATTTACATCAGGGTTATTGGTAACGCCGAGTTGGGCGTTCTCGTTCTGGCCCCAACACCACAATTCGCGAAGAGGTAATGTCACAACACAACTGCGATTTCCTCCAGCATGCACAGATTCAATTGCAGGTAGGTTAGCTACGGTGACACGATTGCTAGATTCTGATGGCGTTTCAGACACTTCGCCAATCCCAATTTGACCATGATCATTACTGCCCCAACATACGACTGAATTCCCATTAAAAATACAAGTATGCGCGCTCCCAGTCACCACTTGTAGCACATTTGGTATATCAATACGATTAGGTATGTTCGGGGTATCGATAGACATTACACCGCGTTGACCCATGTTATTACTGCCCCAGCAGTACAGATTTAATTGCGCGGTCACTGCACACGTGTGATCATCACCAGCACTGATTTGAACAACATCAGATACACCTTGAACTAACATCGGTGTGTCTGATATCTCACCCTCAAAACCGCCGAGTTGTCTTTGGTTGTTGCGCCCCCAACAATAGACGAGACCGCTGTTTGACAAAGCACATGCGTGGGTTTTACCGATTGTCACTGCACGCATATCGGCAAGAAGTGACACTTTGGTGGGGGTAGACCGAATATCGCCAACGCCAACCGTTGGCTGGCCTATTTGGGCGTACTGGTTATCACCCCAACAATAGACCTCGCCACTAACAATGGCACAGTTTGACTGGCCACCACTCGCAAAATCAGACACACCAATTAGTCCACTGACAAAATTTGGGACAGCGGTATTTGAAATACTCCCTGAGAATCCATTACCGATCTGACCGAACTCATTACTTCCCCAACAGGCCAGTTCTGTTGAACTCAACAGCGCACACGCATGATTTGTACCAACAGTAGTCGCAAGACCTGCGACAGCAAGACCAACACGTTGTGGCACCGTGAGTGAGGATACATCACTAAACACACCAGTCCCGAGTTGACCGATTGAATTGTCGCCCCAACATGCTACGGAACTATTTTGAGTGCCGGCACATATGTGGCGCTCACCAATTGCCACGCTATTTACATCGAGCAATGTAATAACAGGTGACGGTGTCACCACATCACGCGCACTGCCGCCAACACCATTGCCAATTTGTCCATTCTGATTCCACCCCCAGCATAGTACATCGCCATCTTGAAGCAACCCACATGTATGCGCTCCACCAGCAGCAAGATTCGCAAAGCGAGTTATCCCTGCAACTTGGATTGGTTCATGTCGTACTTGCGCATCAATCGTCGGATTGCCGAGTTGACCGTTGAAATTATCACCCCAACAAAATGCATCAGCATCAAGGGTAAGGACACAATTATGGTTACCACCGACGCGCAACTGCACAATATTTGCAATACCACCCACTAGTTGTGGACGAGCCACAATCGCTTTAGCATCTATTTGTGCCGAACCGACCTGTCCAAAGTTGTTCCAGCCCCAACACAACACGGTGCGTTCGCTCGTCAAGACGCAGGAATGTGCATCACCAAGTCCGACAGCCACCGCATTAAAAATACCTGGCACTTGCGTAGGAATAGAGACACCAGGCCCTATCTCACCAAACCCAAGTTGACCGTATTTGTTACTTCCCCAACACCATACAGTACCGTCCTGACGCACCACACACACATGATCGGCACCACTAGCGATATCAACAGCTTGATCGAGGCTTGCAACACGAAGCGGCATTGCAGAGTTTGCCGTACCGCCCACACCGAGCTGACCATCTTCATTGCGTCCCCAACAGGCACTTCCGCCGTCAGCGAGCAGTGCACACGTATGAGAGCTGCCAAGCGCCAACTTACGTACATCTTGGACTGCTGCAATCACCGGAGCACTAGCATTATCCGTAGTGACATCGCCGAGTTGCCCAAAATTGTTATGCCCCCAACAGCGCACTGTCGCATCATTTACAATCGCGCAGGTATGTGCGAGACCGGTATCAATTGTCACAAAAGACTCATTACTCCTCACAGACTGTGGCACTGACGATGTATTTGTCGTACCATCTCCAAGTTGGCCATACTCATTACCACCCCAACAGCGTGTTGTCGAACCGGATAGCAACACACAACTATGGGTACCGCCAACTGACAAGACAAAACCATCCGTGACGGCAGTGTTCTGATGAAAATGCACATCTGGATTATCAATCCCAAGTTGACCATAGCGATTATTTCCCCAACAAACCGTTGTACCAATTTGTTGACGCACACAGGTAAAATCACGACCCGCCACAAGCTGTGATGTGCCACGGTACTGAATTTCTGGCGTGGTGAATACCTTATTCGAAGGCACACCGTCAACTTGGCCTTGTGTATTTTGCCCCCAACACCATACATCATGATGAATATCAAGCACACACGTATGATGCACTCCCACAGCAATGGTGCGAATTGGTGGCAGACCAGCAATATTCGTGGGCGCGCTGGCCACACTACGCGTATTTTGATAATGATGATCCCCCCAACAATACACCGCGCCAGAACTCTGGAGAGCACATGCATGCGCAAAACCCACTGCAAAATCAACCACATCAGGTATTTGCGTCATCGGTGTAAACGAAGGGAGTTCGCCAATCGAGGCACCCCAACAAATTAATGCGCCGTCATTTTGTAGGGCACACGACGTATTACCGCCAACCACAATCTTAACGACATTGCGCACTTGAGCGACACGTGTTGGCAAGAGCTGTTGCGTAACAGTACCGGCCGTTTGAGCAAATCGATTATCTCCCCAGCAATAGACTTGCCCATTACTAAGTAGCGCACAAGCATGATTTAATCCCAATGAAATTTGCGCAACATCGACGAGCGACTCCACAATAGTCGGTGTATACAGTGTGTTGGCGTGTCCTACACCCAACTGTCCCATACCATTAGATCCCCAGCAACTCACACGGCTATCATAGCGAATCACACATACATGATTACCGGACGAGGCAAGTTGAGTCACTCCATTGATCTCGACCTCGTATGGTGTCGGACTGAAAGGGACCGAATCTTGTACGGGCGAGCCAATTTGCCCTTCGAGATTGCGCCCCCAGCACAAGACTTTGCCGAGTTGCCAAATCGTACATACGTGAGCATAGCCAGCCGCCATAACATCACTCGAGCTACCTAGCCTGACAATAATAAAATCATCGACATACGATGTCTCTTCGGCAATACCGATTTGGCCATATTGATTATCACCACGACACTGCACAAGTCCAGCTCTGAGCAACACACAAATAAAATCTGCTCCGCTGGTTGTATGTGCAACTCCCTGGACGTCGTATAATTTTGGCGGATTCACGACATCCCAGCATGTTGGCCCATCAGTACTTGACAGCAGGCAATGCTGTCCCAAGGATGCACTTATCAGTCGATCACTGTCACGCACACGTACATCAATTGCCGCCACATCATCGCTTAACACCTGACAAACAATCTCTTGATTTGTGGTGATGACACATGTTGAATCAAGAGCAACACCCACTTGTGTGATCTGACGATTGGCGAAAGTTTGTCGTGGAGTTATGACAAGTTCATCAGTTGATTCATCAATTTGTTGCACATGATTATGGCCCCAGCACCAGAGGGTTGCACTTTTAGTGAAAGCACATGTGTGATTTTTGCCTGCATAAATCGAGATAATGTCAGCGGGCAACCCCTCAATACGACTGGGAACAACGCCGGTCGGTGCGATCTTTTGTGCGATTTGGCCGTACTGGTTATCACCCCAGCACCATACCTCACCTTGTGAAGTCAACACACATGCGTGGTTGGCTCCACTGACGAGTTGCAAGGCTGGTGGTATCGAAATCACAGGCGCAGCAATTGCGCGTGACGTTTGGGGGCCACTGAGTAATCCACCGAGCTGGCGATACTGATTATCGCCCCAACACCATACTTTGTTATCTGTGGCACGGAGTGCACAGGAATGTAAGTTACCTAATGCAACACTAGAAACATCGGTGAGACCAACTACAGGACTAATTGATGCACGTAATGCAGGAGTATCACCAGAGATACCAAGTCCACGTTGTCCTGCAGTGTTATCGCCCCAGCACAACACATATGCAGTGCGAGTCACGGCACATGTGTGTGACAATCCGCTGGCGATCGTATTATTTCGTCCATCAGGTAGTGCTATTGGTTCCTCGTCGATACCAAATGGCACAGGAACATCGGTGGTGCGCGACATAGTAGTCGTGCTTTGTGGGCGATTAACGCGTTCTTGCACTTCAAGTAAGACGCGCTGAGCTAAATATGTACCAGGAGCAATGACCAGCACGCACATACCAACTACAATAATTGCAAACCACACACGTAATACCAATACCTGCACAATACTGCTCCGCATTGCTAATAACTGTAGTAATTCTATTCTACGCTAAATATCAATGGATACCATCACTAATGCAGTAATTCATAGCAAAAACAGCCATATTTTGTCGATTTCTTTTTATGAATGCACACAACCCTGTGACAAATCTAGATTGTAATAAGGGTTATATTAATAAGAAATTGAATGCGTACCATGTATTTTCTTGTGATTTTGAAACAGAGCAAGACATTTCTTTCGTTGACAGCAAAATACATAAATGCTATATTGAACATGTTAAGTTGAACTTAACCTACCCTACTCAGTGGCGAAGTTGATATGATGCGATGTGATACGGGAGTGCTTCAAGGTAAATGAGGCATGATGTGGTTCAGTCACACGTTGGCGACAGCGTTGATTGATAGATGGTATCACTGTGAAGTGGTATCGGGTCCGTTTATTGGTTTAGGAGGAAACAGATGTCCCAGAAACGCTATGCGCGTTGGGCACTTGCCATCGTAGCTGCAATGTTCATTGCTGCTTGTGGTGGCGCCCCAGCCGCAGAACAGCCGGCCGAGGAGCCAACTGCTGTTGCAATCCCGACGCAAGCATCGGTGATTGAAGAACCAACCGCAGCTCCCGAGCCAACTGCTGCCCCAGCAGAAGAGACTGGTTCAATGGTCGGTGAGTTCAATGGTATTCAATTGCCAGAGGACGCCGCTCCATCAGATCAGCAAGTGTACCGCGCCTACTTCGACAGCACGGCCACGTTCACGTCAGTGGACTTCATGGTCACCGTGTACGAAGGTGGCGGTAACGCTATCCGCGACATGACCGGCGAGCCATTGATCCGCCTCGACAACAACTTCCGCCCGCAGCCTGCTGCAGCGTTGAGCTGGTCGTCGAACGCTGATGGTACTGAGTGGACCTTCAACCTCGATCCAAACTTGAAGTGGAGCGATGGCACACCAGTAACCGCCGCTGACTATGTCAACACCTTCCAGTATGCTGCTGACAAAGAGCACGCTTGGGACTTCGCTTGGTTCTTCGGTGCACCAGGTGAGATCAAGAACTGGAGCAAGGTCAACGCTGGTGAAGTTCCAAACAGTGAGTTGGGTGTTGTCGCTAAGGACGACCTGACCGTTGTGTTCACCACTGAGACCCCAGCACCGTTCTTCCCAGCCAAGGCGCTTTACAGCATGCCTTTGCAGAAGGCCGCGTTCGACAAGTATGGTCCGTTGTACAACAACGACCCAGCTACCTCAGTTTCATCAGGCCCATACATCCTTAAGGAGTGGGTCAAGGGTGAGCGCGTGATTTGGGAGGCTAACCCAAATTACACCGGTAGCAACAAGCCATACATTCAGCGCATCGAGAACATCGCTGCCAAGCCAGAGACCTTCTTCATTGGTTACCGCAACGGCGACGTTGATGTAGTCAGTGGTGAGTACATTGGCGCCGCAGAGAACGAGATCATCGCTGGCGATGCCGAGTTGCAGAAGCAGAAGTTCACGAACGCCGTCGACTTCCGCACTGACTACTTGTTCTTCGACACCAAGACTGCACCATTTGACAACGTGAAGGTGCGTCAGGCCTTCGGTCACATCATTGACCGTGACACCATCATTGCCGACATCATCGGTAAGGATCAGGCCATCCCAGCCTACTCATTCTTGATGCCTGGCTTCCACGCTGCCAACAGCGAGGGCTTGAAGGACATTCAGAGCTACGATCCTGACAAGGCTCGTGCTTTGTTGGCCGAGGCCGGCTATCCAGAGGGCAAGGACTTCCCGAAGCTTGAGCTTTGGTTGCGCAATGAGCCACAAATTCGTATCGACGCTGCAAACCGCATCGCCGCTGCATTGAAGGCAGAGTTGGGCATCGAAGTGGAAGTCTCGAACAAGGAGTTCAAGACCTACATGGAGGCCATCAACGCCAAGCCAACCGGCATTAAGTTCGGTATGGTGTCATACGGTATCGACTTCTTCGATGCGTCAAACATGCTCGGCGTATGGAGCTGTGGCGGTCGCCACAACTGGTGTAACGAGACCTACGACAAGATGGTCGCCGATGCATCAGCCAGCACCGACACCGAGGGTCGCTTGAAGATGTTCCAAGATGCTGAGCGCTTGCTCGTCGAGGAAGCTCCTGGCGTCTACATCGTCCACCGCATCAACACCGGTTTGTTGAAGCCATACGTCGTCGGTAAGGCTCTCGAGCCAAACGAGGCTGGTTTCAACGGTATCCAGTGGCCAGGGTTCAACACCTTGAGCACGGTAACCGGCACGATGTACATCCACAAGAGCGTTGCTGACTACAAGAAGTAGGCTTCACTCAACAACAGGCGTTGGCACAATGTGCCAACGCCTGCCTCATTCATCATCAGCACTTTGTCATTCGTAATATTCAAGGAAAGGCACCCGCATGGTAGCCTATATCATTAACCGCTTAGCGGGACTGATATTCGTATTCTTTCTTGTGTCGGTAGTTGCATTTTTGTTAATGCACTCCGTCCCTGGTGGCCCATTTGACGAGGTGCAAATGCCACTCAGCGAACAACAGAAAGCGAATATTCGCGCGAAGTACGGTCTCGATCAGCCGTTGTACGTCCAGTACTACAACTACATGAGCAAGGCCTTGCAGGGTGACTTTGGAACTTCATTTGCAGAACCAGACAGCACAGTGGCAGAGGTCATCGGCCGTGTATGGCCCAAGAGCCTCCAACTTGGTGGTATCACCGTTATTATCGCAATTGGCAGCGGTGTACTCCTCGGAATTTTGGCTGGGGTTCGCCAAAATACTTGGATTGATAGTGTGGTCACGTTTGTTGCTACACTCGGTCTGACCGTGCCAAATTTCATCATCTCAATTTGGATGTTGCTTATTTTCGTGGTACAACTCAAACTTCTCCCCATCGCACTCGATAGTGATAACTGGGGCAACTGGAAAGCATGGATCATGCCAGTCATTGCACTAGGCATGGGTCCTTTGGGTATTGCCGCACGCTATACTCGCGCCAGTTTGACTGATGTATTCACTCAGGACTACATTCGTACCGCCCGTGCGAAGGGACTCGGTGAATCGATGGTTGTATGGCGTCACGCTATCAAAAACGCGTTAATCCCGATTATCACCGTACTTGGCCCGATGGTGCCAAACTTGATGACGGGTACGATCTTTGTGGAAACGATGTTCCGTGTGAACGGCATCGGTAAGTACTTCGTAACGAGTACGCTTGACCGTGACTATCCGATGATTATGGCATTGATGCTAATCATTGCCTCATTGTGGGGTTTGGTCTATCTGCTGACCGACTTGCTCTACACGACCCTCGATCCGCGTATTAAGTTTGAGTAGGACACCAACATGACGGCGACAACCACAACCGTAGAGAACAGCGTCGTACAACGCAAACCCGCAAACCTGTGGCGCGATGCGGCAATCCGATTCAGCAAGAACAAGTTGGCCATGGGTGCACTTTTCGTAGTGTTTCTCATGTTCTTCATGGCGATTTTTGCTGACTTCATTGCACCGTACAACTATGACGAGATCGTCAAAGGGCGCACACGACAGTTCCCGAGTGCCCAATACTGGTTTGGCACCGACAACGTCGGTCGCGACCAATTCAGTCGTATTGTGTATGGCGCACGCATCTCACTTATTATCGGGCTTTCAGTCCAACTCATCGCAATCACCTTCGGCGTAACCCTGGGTGCACTTGCCGGGTTCTTTGGTGGCTGGATTGACTACGTGATTATGCGTATCCTCGAGGTTTTTACTGCTATCCCCCAACTCCTCTTCGCACTCTTCTTACTGTCTATGTGGGGTGGAGGTCTCTTTAATGTCGTGCTCGCCCTCGGACTTATCGGCTGGATCGAGATATGCCGATTGACTCGTGCACAAGTACTCTCGCTCCGTGAAAAAGAGTACATCGAAGCAGCACGCGCTATTGGTGTAAAACCGTTGGCAATTGCTGCCAAACATATTCTGCCAAATGCACTCACCCCGTTGATTATCTCGTTCACTTTGGGTATTCCCGCGGCCATGTTTGCTGAGGCTGGCTTGAGCTTCTTGGGTATTGGCATCAATGATCCATTGCCAAGCTGGGGCAAAATGGCTGGCAGCTCGTACGCCTTCATTGAGGTGTATTGGCACCTTGGCGTCTTCCCAACGCTCATGATTGGGTTGACGATGCTTTCGTTCTCGTTCGTCGGTGATGGTCTACGCGATGCGCTTGATCCACGACTCAAGAAGTAAGCAAAGCGCTCGCACTCGTATCAAAAGCTGGTGTCATTACGACACCAGCTTTTGCGTTACAATGAGCATGTTTACGACATGACGAGGAAATGCAATGCAACTCTATTTGGTACGCCATGGTGAGACCGAATACAACGCTATCGGTCGGTACCAAGGACATATGCAGATTGAACTCAATCGCACCGGCCACTACCAAGCGTCATTGGTGTGTCGCCGCCTCGCAAAATTCAATCACATTACTGCTATCTACAGTAGTGACCTCGTGCGGTGTATCCAAACCATCACCCCGCTCGCCGAGACACTTCAACAACCAATCACGCTTAAACCAGACCTGCGTGAGATTGACGTAGGGCTGTGGGAGCACCTGACAATTCCCGAAATTAGCACCACGTTCCCAACGAATTACGCAGCATATCTGCAATCACCTGGCGATACAGTGCATGTTGGCGGTGAATCATATCAGCAAATGCAAACACGCGCAATGCGTGCACTCCATGAGATAATTTCCAACCATCAGCCAGGCGACCATATCGCGGTTGCAAGCCACGGCGGTACGATTCGCGCTATTGTGTGCGCAATAATCGGACTCGATATTAATCACTACAACAAACTATGGGTGATGAATTGTGCACTAACGACGCTTACCGTCACAAATGGCACCATCCGCTTAGCATCATTTAATGACGTAGCTCATATCGAATTAGAACCAGAGGCTGACCGTGAGCAACTTGCAGTATGACACCAACCAACTCGGCTTTAATGCCGACGTTGTGGTGATTGGTGCCGGCATTTCGGGGATACACGCCGCACGCCGACTCATCGATGAAGGTGCAAATGTCCTCCTGCTCGAAGCGCGCGAACGCGTCGGTGGCCGCATGGCAACAAGTACATTTAATGGTGAGCTCTATGATGTAGGAGCACATTGGGTGCCCTCGTATGCAACACAACTGCGTTCGCTCCTCTCTGAACTCAATATACCGTTGCACCAACAATTTCACGCAGGGCAAAGCGCATTTGTAATAAATAAGCGCACACATGTTTTCAAACAGCATGCGCCGTGGTTGACACCGTGGGTAGCGCTTGAGGTAAATCAAATCTATCGCAAGCTCAACAAACTTGTTGCCAGAATGCAGGTCACGAATAGCCACTTTCAGACATATATGAACCAAACCGATCGCCTTTCGTTCGGCGCATGGTTACATCAACAATGTCGTCACAACGCGACAATTTCGATTTTTGAAACATTATGCAAAATATCCTTCTACGCGATGCCTGACGAAATTTCATTGTTTTATGTTGTTGACCAAGTCAATTCACACAAAGATGCACAGACGTTATTCAACATGCGCCCTACACTCAACCAAGAACGCATTCCTGGTGGTACACAGCGCATTGCCGAACAACTCGCCAAACAAATTCAACAACAAGTGTTAGTTGATACACCCATACTCGCGATTCGTCAAGACAACGACAGCGTGATTGCCTACTCACGCGGTAATTCATTTCGAGCCCGTTATGCGATTATGGCAATACCACCAGCGGTCGCTGAACAAATCTACTTCGAACCGACTTTACCTGCAACGCGTGACACGCTCCATCAACGCGTGCTGATGGGACGTGCCATTAGTGCAACCATTTGTTTTGACTATCCGTTCTGGCGTGAAAACGGTAAATCAGGCGTATACATCAGCAACGAGGGACCTGCAACCTTGGTGCATGATGTATCCCCAGCGAGTGGCACCGAGGGAGCACTTGCATGTTTGATTAGTGGTAACGATGCAATCCACTGGGGTGCACAACCGAAGTCAGAACGATTACGCGCACTTGTTGCCCAACTCCAGCCATGGTTCGGTGATGAAATAACAGCCTATCGCGGATTAATTGAACGTGATTGGAACACCGAGCGCTGGAGTCGTGGCGCTGCTGGCTTTATGCCAAATGGCACAGCATCGTACATTCAAAGTCTGGCACTCCCGATTGGACGCTTGCACTTTGCTGGAGGCGAGACCGCCACGCACTGGACAAATACAATCGAGGGCGCAATCGAGGCGGGTGAGCGCGCTGCAGCAGAGGTCATTGCAGAGCTGTCAAGTGGTGGATATCTGCGCAAGATGATAGCAAATGAATAGGATTCACTAGTTCGGCCGTTTGCACAAATGAGCAAGTTAGATTATAGTTATCCGCGGATTTCTGTGCATGTTTTGGGAGCTCCTGGCGTGCAACGTGGCATCTGCCGCTCCAACATGTGAACGCACAATAGCTAGCTTTTTCTTTGCACAGTAGAGGAGCAATATCGTAATGTCAAAGAAGTGGGTCTACCTCTTTACAGAGGGTAATGCCACCATGCGTGAGTTGCTGGGTGGTAAAGGCGCAGGTCTCGGCGAAATGACGCGCACCGGCGTACCAGTCCCTCCTGGATTCACCATCACCACCGAGGCGTGTAACGCCTACTACGAGTATGGCAAGAAGTTACCAGACGGTCTTTGGAATCAGGCCTTAGCCGCCATGTCAGATGTTGAACGCCAAGTTGGTCGTAAGTTCGGTGACCCTGCCAACCCATTATTAGTTTCCGTGCGCTCAGGCGCTCGCGAGTCAATGCCAGGCATGATGGACACCGTATTAAATCTCGGTTTGAATGCCCAGACCATCAAAGGTCTTGCCGATCAGACTGGTAATCCACGCTTCGCAGCCGATGCCTACCGCCGCTTCGTGCAGCTGTTCGGCAAGATTGTGTTGGGTGCTGATGGCGAGAAGCTTGAGCATGTGATGAACCATGCCAAGGGCAAGAACCGCACCGATAACGACTTGACCACCGAAGAGCTCACCGCAATTTCAGCTGAGTTCAAGAAGATTATCAAAGAAGACACCGGCCACGACTTCCCCGAGGACCCCGAACAACAGTTGCAGATGGCGATCATGGCCGTGTTCAACTCATGGATGGGTCGCCGTGCCATCGACTACCGCCGTATCGAGAAGATTCCCGACAACATCGGTACCGGTGTCAACGTACAGACCATGGTGTTCGGTAACATGGGCGAGACCAGCGCCACCGGTGTTGCCTTCACCCGCAATCCAGCCACCGGCGAGAACGAGATGTTCGGCGAGTACCTGATCAACGCCCAAGGCGAAGACGTCGTCGCCGGAATCCGCACCCCATTACCAATCTCACAGATGGCCAATGACCTGCCAGAGTCACACAAAGAGTTCTTGGGCATCGCACGCAAGCTTGAAGCACACTACAAGGACGTGCAGGACGTTGAGTTCACCATCGAGCGCGGTCGCTTGTGGATGCTCCAGACCCGCAACGGTAAGCGCACCGGCATGGCAGCTGTACGCATCGCCGTTGACTTGGTCGAAGAGGGCGTTATCGACAAGAAGACAGCCTTGAACCGTGTCAAGCCCGAGATGCTCAACCAATTCCTCTTCCCCATTGTTGACGCCAAAGCAGCCGCACATGCCGGCAAAATGGCAACCGGTTTGGCAGCAGGCCCTGGCGCCGCTAGTGGCAAGGTGTGTCTCGACCCTGATCGCGCCGCCGAATGGGCCGAGAAGGGCGAGAGGGTCATCTTGGTACGCACTGAGACTGCCCCCGAGGACTTCCACGGTATGGTGGCAGCCGATGCCATCTTGACTGCTCGTGGTGGTTTGACCAGTCACGCCGCCGTAGTTGCCCGCCAAATGGGTAAGTGCTGTGTTTGTGGTTGTGGCGAGATCGAAATCGACTACGCCAAGGGTCAGTTCAAGGTCGGCGATTTGACCATCAAGGAAGGTGACTACATCACCGTTGACGGTCACAGCGGTCTTGTTTACAACGGTCAAATCCAGACCAGCGAGTCCGAAGTCATTCAGGTCATCCGTGGCACAATCAAGCCCGAAGAGTCAAAACTCTACGGCTACTTCTCGAAATTCCTTAGCTGGGCCGACGAAGTACGCACGATGGGCGTCCGCGCTAATGCTGATACCCCAACCGATGCCCGCGTCGCCCGCATGTTCGGTGCCCAAGGTATTGGTCTGTGCCGCACCGAGCACATGTTCTTTGAGGGCGATCGCATCGATGCAGTGCGTCAGATGATCGTCGCCACTTCACTCGCAGAGCGCAAGGCTGCCTTGGCCAAGATTGAGCCACTCCAGCAGGCTGACTTTGAGGGTCTCTTTACCGAGATGGACGGCTACCCGGTCACTATCCGTACGCTCGACCCACCGTTGCATGAGTTCTTGCCACACGGCGACGCCGAAATCGACGCCTTGGCACAGAAGATGGGCATTCCATCTGCATCGCTCAAGAGCAAGATTCATGCCTTGTCAGAGGCGAACCCGATGCTTGGTTTCCGTGGTTGTCGCTTGGGTATCGAATACCCCGAAATCACCGAGATGCAGGCACGAGCCATCTTCCGCGCCGTTGTGGCCGTGAAGAAACGCGGTATCACCGTGTTGCCTGAGGTCATGATCCCACTCGTCGGCGACGTTAGCGAGCTCAAGAAGCAGAAGGAAGTCGTCAACCGCGTGGCTGCCGAAGTCAAAGCCGAGAGCGGCGTTGAGTTCGAGTACCTCGTCGGTACTATGATCGAGTTGCCACGCGCCGCCTTGACCGCCGATAAGATCGCTCAAGAGGCCGAGTTCTTCTCGTTCGGTACCAACGACTTGACCCAGACCACCTTCGGTATGAGCCGCGACGACGCCGGCCGCTTCTTGCCCAAGTATGTTGAGCAGAAGTTGCTTGCCGACGATCCGTTCCAAGTGCTCGACCAAGAGGGCGTCGGTCAGCTCATCGAGATGGGCGTAAGCCGTGGCCGCAGCACCCGTGCTAACCTCAAGACAGGTATCTGTGGCGAACACGGTGGCGAGCCTGCGTCAGTCAAGTTCTGTCACCGCACAGGCCTGAACTACGTGTCGTGTAGCCCATACCGTGTCGTAATTGCCCGCTTGGCTGCTGCGCAGGCCGTCCTCGAAGGCGCCAAGAAGTAGTCTCGCTTAGTCCACACAGCACCCTCCGCGGAGCAATCCACGGAGGGTGTTTTATATGCCAACTCAACACATTCATAATCTAACGGCGACGCAACCGCACTATCGATGCCCCAATCAACCAACTAACTAACCCCACGTCACCAAGTACACCCAATTGCCCCACATCATGCCCATGGTGGAACACCTGCGCATACAGCTGTGTGGCCCGCTCATACTCGTCACGGATACGCATGTCGCCTATGTGGCTGATATTTATTGCAGCACCTGCCAAACAATACCCGGCGGTGAGCCACACCCACCAGCGTGTCAACCTATCGTGTTGAGATGGGAATTGCAAAAGCGATAGCGCAATAGCGATACGCGCAGTCACTCCGCTTATCAGTGCATACGGCCGACGCGCAATCAATAAATAGACTGTCACCATAAGGAGTGCTGACGCCCGCCAGTATGCAAGCAACGGCAGCACCTGATGGCGGAATGATTTATTCAACACACTTCGCGCCAGCAACATCAGTGGCACAATGACGGTTAATATCACGGCCGCCACAAAGTCGGCATGAATTTTCGCGCGTATCGTGTTCATGTTAAGCACACTCCAATAAAAAAACCGGGCAAGCCCACGCTCACCCGGCACACACCCACATCTACACGTTTGGATCAGGATTCCACCAACATGGCCCTTTGCCAGCACGGGCCAACACGGCGCGAGCCTCGATATCGTGCATCTGAGTGGCATCAAGGGGGACAAACGACTCAAGTGCAGCGAATGCTTGCTTTTGTTCGTTGACAAAACTCATACCAAGCAAGGCGACATCGGGGTTCACTGTGAGTGTGTAATGCACACATTCTGCCACTGTTAACAATGTAGCGGAGAGTGGCGCATCAATACCACCAGTCGATAACTTTCCACGTGGGCGTTGCACTACGGGGCGGCCATACCCCTCGGTATCAGTTACCAGCTTACCGGCGCCGAAGGTTTTGAAGCAGATACTGCCGACACCACGCGCGCGACACAACGGCAATGTCTCATCGATATAACGCCGGTCAACAAACGCACCAACTGGGAACATGGCTATGTCACAACGCCCATCGCTAATCGCCTGTCGAAGCACATCGGGATGATGCGAAGAGATACCTCCAAATCGTACTAAGCCACGTGCCTTAAGGTCAGTCAGCTCGTCAAACTCACCACCGGGACGGTTGAGATGATGATACATCTCCAAGTCGGACAACCCATGAAACACATATCCATCAACAACACGGCATTTCAACCGCTCCAGCGACTCTTGCAATTGCACTGTCAACGGTCGATCAAAATCGTCAATTTTGGTGATGACGAACAAATCATCGCGCCGACCTTGAATGGCAGCGCCAACAACCTGTTCAGAAAAACCATCTTCATAACCAGGGGCAGTATCAATGACAGTAACGCCGCACGAGATAGCACGTTGTAACGTCGCAACACACTCACCGAGTGGCAAGGTGCGGTCTGCTAAATCACCTGCACCGATAACCGATACCTGCACGCCAGTTTTACCCAACTCACGCTTCACCATTGAACGTAATCCCTGTGAACTATCGTTACATCTGCTTGTGCAGTTGCACCGGCGTACCCACACGCAATCGAATATTCAACAACTCAACAAACACCGAGAACACCATCACACAGTAAATAAATACTTTATCAATGTGGAAATGCAAGCCCTCGGCTACCAGCGACATACCAATAAGCAACTAGAACGACAACGCCAACATCTTGACTGTCGGATACTTCTCGATAAAAGCACTCAACGAATTGACAAACAGTAGCATCACTCCCACTGCAAGTACAATCGCAATCACCATGATAACCTGCTCATCAGCCAAGCCCACAGCAGCAATCACAGAGTCAAGCGAGAATACAATGACAAGCCCCAACACGATATCGAGCAATGCCAATGTCAACATTGTAATTATACTCTCCGGTTGCACCAATATTGATAAATCCATCGACATCCTCGTCTCTGCGCTATCCTTCTCACGACGTATGCTATTGTAGTACAGTTTGTATCAATTTTATGACAATTGTGCACATTAAAAAAGTTAGCGATGTGCATAACTGCACACACATATATTTGTTACAATAGGGTCACAGATACACAAGAGGAAATAGATGCAATTCGATTCGCTGTTGGAGCTCCTAGCCGCCTATATTTTGGTTGTTATTGCATTTGCAGCAATTGGATTGCTACTTTGGCTGCTCATAGCCATTTGCCGGTGGATTGTTTTTCAGAAAGCAGGGCACGCTGGCTGGAAATCACTTATCCCGATTTACGACACTTTTGTGATGTTGCGCATTATTCAACGACCACAATGGTGGGGATACCTCATCGTAGGCTTAAGTATCATCCAGATCATTTTGACGTATATGCAGGATGGCGATGCAAATAATACAACGTCATTACAATTCATGAGTAGTATTGTCACAATAATTACGTTTGTGTTTAGTGTGCGCATCACACACGGGTTATCACGCTCATTTGGGCATAGTGTCGGATTTACACTTGGCTTGTTATTTCTCCCATACATCTTCTATCCAATCCTCGCGTTTGGATCATCAACATATCGTTCGGCTGAGTAAATCGGCGTTTCATTGGAGCGTTCCGATACTTTTTCATTGTCAATGGAGGGTATATGTCAAAAGTGCGTATTGGGATGATTGGCACAGGCGGAATTGCACGTAATCGGCACATGCCGAGCTTTAGCAAGCATCCAGATGTAGAGATTGTCGCTGCTGCTGATTTGGCAGCAGAAACGCTCAAGCAAGCCGGTGAGCAATTTGGCATTCCCAGCTTGTACAGCGACTACAAAGAGATGATTGCCAAAGAGCAATTGGATGGCGTGGTCGTCTGCACGCCCAACAAATTCCATGCTCCCGCCACGATTGATGCGTTGAATGCCGGCATCAACGTCCTCTGCGAAAAGCCGATGGCACTCGATCCTGCCGAGGGTCGTGCCATGATCGCAGCAGCCAAACAAAACAATAAGATATTGACGATTGGCTTTCACTATCGCCATCGCCCACAAGTCAAAGCCGCCAAAAAGATTATCGATGCCGGTGAGCTTGGTCATGTCTATATGGTGCGTGTCAATGCACTGCGACGTCGTGGTATTCCATCGTGGGGGTCGTTCGTCCACAAACATATGCAAGGTGGCGGCGCCATGATCGACTTCGGCGTACACACACTCGACACAGCATTGTATTTGATGGGCAATCCCAAACCAATCGAAGTCACGGCCAGCATCTCGCAACACCTCGGCACCAAGCCCAACGTCAATCCGTGGGGCCAGTGGAACTACAAAGAATTCACGGTTGAGGATCAAGTGGCAGCATTTGTGCGCTTCGAGAACGGTGCTACCATGTTGCTCGAGTGCTCATGGGCATTGAATGTTCCTGAGACCAAGGAGACGGTATCTTTATCTGGCACCGAAGCCGGGCTTGACGTGTTCCCACTCAAAGTCAACAAAGCCCAGTACGACATGTTGACGAGCTGGCAACCTGACTGGATGCCCGATGATGGCGTCGAGCCTGGTATTGGTCAGGCTGCAGACTTCGTCAATGCCATTCAAACTGGCACGCAACCCAACGCAACTGCCGAGCAAGCGCTCCAAGTCACCGACATTGTCGATGCCATTTATCGCAGCGCCGAGGCAGGTCGAGCTATTACCTTGTAATTTCATAAAGGAAGCGCCATACCGCAGGCACCTGCGGTATGGCACCACAACACTATGCGCTTATCAAAACGTGGTGAATATGGCCTTCGCGCCATGATTCGACTCGCTCGGCAACCAGCCGATGATCAAGTCGTCCAACTCAAAACCATTGCATCACAAGAACACATCCCAATTAAGTTCTTGGAGCAAATCATGCTTGCCCTCAAAAACGCCGGGTTGCTCCATAGCAAATCAGGTATCGGTGGTGGCTACAGCTTGGCAAAGCCAGCCGACAGTATTACCCTAGGGCGCATCATTCGCATCCTCGATGGTCCGTTGGCACCAATCAAGTGCGTATCACAGATCGCATACGAGCCATGCAACTGCCCCGACGAAGCAACTTGTCAGCTCAGGGCTGTCATGAATGATGTGCGCACAGCTATCAGTGACATTCTCGATGCAACGACATTAGCAGATGTTGCATTACGTCAACAAAAAATAGACTAATACTACTTCATCAGATATGAGGCAATCTGGGCCACAAGTTCGCTGCTTTCATTTCGGACATAGAAAAACCGTAGCGGTTGTTTGGCTTTACCCGAGTGCACCGTAATCGCATTCGTATACGGATCAATTCCAATCACATCATGCCATTGGAGCGCAATGCTTTTTTTGTCACCTTTAAAAATCACCCGTTGATTCGTCAAAATTAAGTCTCCAGTGGCCACTGGCACGTCACCGTAAACTGGCATCGACTGACCGCGTGAACCGCCAACGCGATACGAGACCCCACGCATAATCCGAATACTCACACCTTGATTACGCCCGACCATCTCACGCCGCACGACACGCTCCTCGATTAACGTGACAGGCTCACTCCAATATGCCTGCTCACCGGCAAGCAAATTGACTCCGGCAACCTGCATCGGTGACAACCGGCCTTGGCTGACTTCGTACATTTTGCGCTGAACATACAAAGTTGCCATGATATCACCCAACTGATTTGATGGCACTTGGGCGAGTTGCACAATCTGCTGCATCAGCGTTACTTCGCCATCGGTCACGATGCCGTCTTGTTTGATACGTTGTGCGACATCATGCAATACATGCATGCCAATCTCACGTACTTCCTCAGCGGTCAGTTGGTGTTGTGACACCTCTGCACGAAGAGCAGAAATTTCTTTGGCATCAAGGTGTAAATCGGCTACCGCAGCCACAAATGATTGTCGCACGGCCTCAATATGTTGGGCACGCGCTATTGAATCTTTGATTGATTGAATAAGTTTATGAATCACAAATCCCTCAGCGTAACGCAATACTGCATAGATATGATATCATGACTCCATGCAACAATAAATCATTCTGCTTCGTACCACATTCGTACTTTCTAAAGCCAAAGGAGCTTCAGTCATGACCAATATTCCAGATGTATCATTTGATCCAACCAATCCCGATCCACGTGTGGCGTGTGTGCTTGTACTTGACACATCGGGATCGATGCACGGCGAACGCATTGACCAGTTAAATCAGGGGCTTGTCGAATTCCATAATGCACTACAAAGTGATAGTGTGGCACAATCACGTGTTGAGATTGCCATTGTGACGTTCGGCCCAGCCCAGTTGACCCAAGACTTCATTTCGGCGGCCAACTTCACCCCACCTGCCCTACAAGCAAGTGGTGATACACCTCTCGGCGCCGCATTGCAACAAGCACTTGATCAAGTGGCTTTGCGCAAACAGCTGTATAAGGACAACGGTACACCATACTATCGCCCGTGGGTGTTCTTGATTACGGACGGCGCACCAACTGACGGTGCGGCATGGCAGGCTGCAGCGACTCGTATCAAGACCGACGAAGCCAACAAAGGAATTGCGTTCTTTGCTGTGGGCGTTGAGGGTGCTGACATGGAGGTGCTCAAGCAACTCTCATCGCGTGCGCCGATGTCACTAAAGGGCTTGCACTTCCGCGAGCTGTTTGTTTGGTTATCAGCCAGCCTCAAAGCCGTGTCACAATCACAGCCAGGCCAACAGGTACCGCTTTCGTCACCCGATAGCTGGTCGCAGGTATAGTTCGCCTATCACACACCGCCCGCATCAGACGATGTGGGCGGTATTTTGAAAGCTAAGGGTAACGACGTATGGAATGGCGCATCGCACGTGCATCAGTGATTGGCACTGGTCATATTCAGGCAAAAATGCCGTGTCAAGATAGCAATTATGTCATGCAAGTCGGTGACACTGTCATCATCGCCGTCTCTGATGGACTTGGTTCGGCTACATACTCTGATCGCGGTTCAAAATTTATCTGTAAATACGTGGTGGAATATCTCGCACAGGCTATCACACCACCTGCACCGACTTTTTTTGCATCGGTTAGCCAATTAGTGACTGGTGCTCTCCCACAAATCGACATGCAATCGGTCATGATGCAAGCCGCCACTGAGTCACGCACCGCGCTAATGGCATTAGCCGGCACCGAGCAAAATGAACTGCGCGATTACGCATGCACATTACTTGTAGCAATCCTGTCGCCTGACGAATGGCATGTCCTCCATATTGGTGATGGTGCCGTGGTTGGCATGTTGACTCCGACGAGCGCCAAAACGCTAAGCTCTCCCGACAATGGTGAATTCATCAATGTGACAGTGCCACTCACGAGTAGCGACTATCAGAATCACCTGCGCTATCAACACCACAAAGAGCAACTCTATGGCATTGCCTTACTGAGTGATGGTGTGCAACCAATGTGTATCAACTATAAAACCGGTGACGCCTACCCAGGATTTTTTACACCGCTCATTAGTTGGCTAGCTGCATTCCCAGCAACAACACTTGCAGACGCAAGTGATGGCTTAAGTAAGCTTCTGGACAGCGATAAGCTGCGCCAAAAAAGCGACGATGACATGACACTTGTACTTGTCATCAAACACGATGCCACAGCTTTGCCCCAGGCATTATGATACGCTCGACATCGCTTCTATTTGGTACCACTGCGCAAAGCGAAGTTGGTATACTACACGAGGATGTATATACGATACATTTGTGTAGCACGATGTGAGGGTGTTTTGGGTGTATTAGATAGCGTACTCTCGCACAATCGGGCGTTTGTTGAGACGCGGGCCTACGAGCCCATGCAAACCAGCAAGTTCCCCAACAAAGGACTCGCCATCCTGACCTGTATGGACGCGCGCCTGGTTGAATTGCTCCCCAAGGCCATGGATTTGCGCAACGGCGACGCCAAGGTCATCAAAAACGCTGGAGCGCTTGTCACCAGTCCATGGGGATCTGTGATGCGCAGTCTGCTTGTAGCAGTCTATGCGCTCCAAGTGCAAGAGATTTGTGTGGTCGCACACTACGACTGTGGCATGGGGGTGGTCGACCCTGAACAAATCCTGTCACTCGCCAAGGAGCGTAGCATCAGCGAGGAAACATTAGCGACATTGCGCTACAGCGGCATCGACGTTGATGGTTTTTTGCGCGGTTTCGATAACGTCGAAGAGAGTGTGCGTAACACGGTCGATATTATTCGTCGGCACCCGATGCTCCCTGCTGACATTCCAGTACACGGGTTAATTATCGATCCCGAGACCGGTCGGTTGGATTTGATTGTGAACGGGTATCCACAAACCTAGCTAGGTAGAACAATCCATGGCACGATATACCACTGCATCAGGCAAATCTGTTACCCTCGGCAAAAAGCTCGGCGCAGGGGGTGAGGGCGCCGTCTACGATATCGCAGGCGCGCCACAGCTCGTTGCCAAAATGTATCATGCCCATCGACTCAATCATGCACTAGCCAATAAGGTGCGCGCCATGGTGGCCGACCCACCCGAAGATGCCACGCGCAAACCACCCCTCAATCACGTATCAATCGCCTGGCCAATCGATATTGTCATGAACGGGCGTAACTTTGCGGGCTATATTATGCCCAAATTACCCAAGTCTGATGACTTGTACGACTTGCTCCAACCACAGCAACGCAAAAAGCAACACGGGCACCTCAATCACCGACATCTCTACCGTACAGCGCGCAATTTGGCGCTTGCGATGGAGGCCATTCACCAAAAAAACTACGTGATTGGCGACGTCAACTTCAAAAACGCGTTATTCAACGATGACGCCCTGATTACTATTGTCGATTGCGACTCAATGCAAGTAACCGATGACAAAGGTACTGTTCACCGTTGTATCGTAGGTATGCCCGAGTACACATCGCCTGAGCTCCAGGGCAAGGATTTCAACAAAGAAGTCCGGACCGCCAATCATGATGCATTCGGACTAGCCGTGTTGATTTTCCAATTGCTGATGCAAGGATTCCACCCATTTACTGGGCGGGCTAAACCAGGTGTGCCGGATGTTGAGCAATCGCACGTCTACTGCATCCAACAGCAGATATTCCCTTACCTCGACAATCAGCCGTACGAACCACCCAAGGTGGCCCCGAGCATTCATGCGTTGCCGCCAACGCTCCAGACACTCTTCACCCGAGCCTTTACGCAGATCAACAATCGGCCAACCCCCAAGGAATGGGCTCAGGTGATTAACCTGGTCGAAAAGCGCTTAGTGCCGTGCACTAACGACCCAACGCACTACTATCCAAGCGATGGCGCATGTGTAATTTGCGAGATCGACTATAACAGTGGGCGGCGTCAGCGTACCACACCTACGCCAAGCCCCACCACTAATATACAAGTGCCGCTGAACCAACCGAGTGTGACCACCACCCCAATTCCAGCCCCGGTGTCGACACCGAGCAACACGACCGGGCCACTACGCCCGGCGCCCATTTCGACACCTAACACTCCAACAGGATCGCTCAACATACCGCCACATACGGCTACCACAACCTCACCTACCAATACGCCAAACACATCTTTTAGCATTCCGAGCGCACCTATGGGCGGTCGATTGTGGTGGAGTTGGCTGCTGAATGCAGGTGTGCGCATGTTCAGCACTATTCGGCGCTGGATCAAATTTATCGCAGTGGTTGTCGTTGGTATGGTTTTAATCAGTGCCATTGTCAGTGGATACAACGCAATAGTTGCCATACAAAATAGTGCTGCTTCAACCACAGAAGCAGTAGCTGAACCGACACTCGCCCCAACAATACCACCAGCAGAGCCGACAGATGTACCTGCGGCTGCACCAACTATCATCAACCCGACAGTTGCCCCGACATCCGATGGCAACACCATGAGCAGACGCGACGCATGTGACCCTTCAGTATTGATTGACACCATGTGGCCGATGCTGAATACCACCACACGTACTCAACTTGTGCGTGCAACCATTGGCGATAGTGTGGCAAGTCGATTTGGCCCAGTGATTGATGTTAGCAGTGCACTCACGCCACCAGCAAATCAACCGGTGTCTGCGATACAGGTCATCGAATCATGTGGTAGCGGTCTCGGTCGACTCATTACAGTCAATGACACAGATGCGGCAACTTTTATTGGATGCACCAGTCAAGCGTGCAACACCGACAACCTCCTCCCTGTCACACAGGCATATGATGTATTGATTCGTAGCGGTAATCAACAAAACATCAATGTGAGTGGGCGTACTTCGTTACTCGAGCAACTCGTCCAGCGACGCTCTAATACACCCGAATTATCTATAGCGGTGTTGCGACAAACCGGGTTCAATCAACAAACATTTGCGAATTTTGTGATGCCACTGTTACAAAAACCGCTCGTCACAATCCGCAATAATACAGTCATTTGGCAATCCAAAACTAGCACAAATACCCAGGTATCGATTCCGGCTAATACACGGTGGTACAGCCCAGCAAAAAATATAGTCTCAGATACAACCACTGCCCAAATCAGTCAAATCACGCACGTGGTTGATTTGAATGGGCTGACGTGGCAAGACGGTAAACCAATAATGGCCAGCGAATACAACGCATGGTTTGAGAGCTGCGATAGCCGTAATGATCCTCATCTGGCATGTGCCTACATCAACAGCATCGCCGGGAGCGGGTCGAGATTAACAATCACCTATCTCCCAGGTGTACCTAGCGACCTCGCTGACACAATCGCACCACTCGCCATTCGTGGTGGCGGCAATAGCACTAGTTCATTGTTAAGTTCGACCACATCGCAGTGGCGCATGGCAAAACCATTCGATCCGACGAGTAATGTCGTGACAGACTCACAATACACCATCACGATCGAGACGTATACCGATGTGCAACAGTTTGTGTCACGACTACGTCGTAACGACACACAAATCGCAATGGTTGAGTATCAATATGCACCTCAAGTGCTGGCGATACTTGCAGACACTCCACTTGGTGGCGACGCTCGGCTCGAACTTGTGCCAACCGGTGGAGTCTACGTGGTTCAGACAAACTAAGGAGTCTCAATGAAAAAACGCTCGTTACACCTCATATGGTACTGGGTTGTTGGATCGATTTTTATTATGTCATGTGGTGCACTATCAACGTTCGTTGATACGACAGCACCGACACCACAAGTGATTGTCGTCACGGCAACGCCTGAGGCGGCCAGCGACGTCGAAGTCAATCTCACCAGCGAGACGCTGAATGAGACAACCAATGCAGAACCGACAAAAGAGGCTGGCATGCCCCCACCATCAACGCTCATCCAAGTCCAGGCACGTGGTGAGCTCCACTGTGGCGTCAATGCAGACTTGCCAGGATTTGGCTTCTATGATGCAGTACGTGACCGCTGGAGTGGGTTTGATGTTGATTTTTGTCGAGTCATTGCCGCAGCGGTCTTGGGTGATGCAACCAAAGTGAAGTTTATCGCGGTGACGACTGCCGATGGCCCAAACGAACGCTTTAATGCCGTCCGCAGCGGCATGGTTGATGTGCTTATTCGCAACACGACCTGGACAGCCTCACGCGATGGGAGTGGATTGGCGTTCGGGCCAACCACATTCCACGACGGACAAACCTTTATGGTGCGCAAAAGTCTCAATATCCAAACACTGAATGATTTAGAAGGCAAGCGTATTTGTGCTGGCGAGGGCACGACTAGTTTGCTCAATTTGCGCGATGATTTCGCTGCCCGCGGCATTCAATTTGATTTGGTCGAAACCAAGGGCGAAGAGGAACTGTATGATAGTTACCGCGATGGTGCGTGTGATGCAGTCACTAGTGACAGTAGTCAACTTGCCGTCGAGCGCATCGAACTGCCCGAACCAGATGATCATGTCGTCTTGGGTGATCGTATCTCACGTGAACCGCTCGGACCAGTAGTGGCCGAAGGCGATGACCAATGGTTCGATATTGTCAGCTGGGCAGTGTACGCGTCAATGTATGCTGAGGAACTTCGTATCGACAACAGCAATGTCGATGAATACCTCATCGACAGCACCGATCCACGTGTGCGCCGTTTACTAGGTGTTGAGGGTACAATCGGTCAGCAGTTCGGCTTACCTGTTGATTTCGGCTACCAAATCATCAAACAAGTAGGTAATTACGCCGATATCTACAACAAAAACCTCGGTCCAGATACAGCATTTGCCATTGATCGCGGCCCCAACAAAGCCTGGAATCTCGGTGGTGGCGGTGTACTTGCATCACCTCCATTCCGTTAAGCCAAATTGATCAGCGCCCACATCACGGTCAGTGATGCGGGCGTGCTGTATTTATTCAACGCCATGCATTAATCCAAGCTCACGCAACCACCGCCGGTACGCAATGGCCACGCGATCAGAGCGCAGATGCAACTCGGCCTGCAAATCGAGCGGCAGAAGCTCGGGTCGCTGAGATGCAATCACCGCCAAATCCTCTTCGAAAATTGTCGCAATCCGTGGTGTATAGTGCTCCTCAAGATAGGCATTATCCGTGACGGCAGTTGTTGCCACCAAAAACCAGGCCGTACAATCACGATCATCGTGTGGCGTCACGGTCAGGACCATGCCGTTGGTTGCTGCTGGCATGTGTTTGGTGAAATGTGCGGTAAGCGGACGATAGGCGTGATAGGTATAGGTCACCTGCCCAGCCACACCACCATACGGATCCGGTTGATACACCGCAATCGGGTCGCTTTCGACACCATGTGGCGTGATGCGCGCCTCATATTCACCGAGAACAGGCTGATTCGGATCGCCTAGGACTCCTTCGTGCACAAATGGAAAATGCGCCGCATCGAGGAAGTTTTCGATGATACGTGGCCCATACGCAGGAATATGCAAAAACGGCCCGCACACCGCATGGCCATACCCCACCATATCCCATTCAGGGAACGGTGGCACGTCATTGGTAGGCTCGCCAAGACACACCCATACCATGTCATAGCGAACCTGCACATGGTAGACTTCCGTACGTGCCTTTGTCGGTGGCATTTGTTCGGGATGTGCGGGAATATGCACACAACGCCCCTCATCGTTGTAGTGCCAGCCGTGATATGGGCACATCAAACAATCATTGACGACTTTGCCGAGGGACAATTTCGCACCGCGATGGACACACAAATCGCGCATCGCACGAATTACCCCTTGCGACATCCACAGCACTATATCAATACCCAGCAGGCGGGCACTTTTGACAGTACCATCAACAAATCCGTCACGACGCATGACTGGATGCCAATCGTTCCACAACACTGGATCTCGCAACACACGTTACTCCTTGCTAAAGGTGGCTACCAATGCAGCAATAGTTGCAGGGGTCGTTCGGCAACATCCGCCGATGATTGTCGCACCAGCTGACACCCATGTCTTTGCGGCAGTCACATAGTCATCGCAGGTCGCAGTGCCGTACCACTGGTTATCGACAGGATTGTATACCTCGCCAGAGTTCGGGTAGACAACTACGTGGGTATGCCCTGCCAGACGGAACGTGGTAATGATGCCTGGCATATACTGCGGTGCAGTACAGTTTGCGCCTATTGCAACGATGTGCGGGTATTTTTTCATTGTATGTGCCACATCGACCAACGACTGCCCAGCCCACGTTAATGTATCGTTCGGGCAACTAAATGACATCCACGCAGTCATACCAGGGTACTCCGCAATAAGTTCTGCAAGGACAATGGCCTCGTCAAGATCTGGAATTGTCTCACAGGCCAACAAATCAACGCCTCGCTGATGCAAGATCTCCAACCGAGGTTGATGAAAGTCGCGGAGCTGCTCGGCGGTTAAGCCGTAATTACCCCGATATTCACCGCCATCGGCCGTGTATGCACCATACGGCCCAATTGAACCAGCAATCAATGGCTGATAGGTTGCCGTTGGATTCTGTGCACTCCAACGTTGACGGGCATCATTGGCCAAATCTACGGATTTCCCAATCAATTCGGCAGCAGCCTGATATGTCATTCCTCGCGCCATGAATCCTGGTATCGATGCTTGATAACTCGCCGTGATGATGATACGTGCACCAGCATTGAGATAATCAAGGTGTACATCGCGAATGAGTTCAGATTCCTCAAGCAGGTAACGTGCAGACCAAAGCGCGTCATGTAGATTAGCCCCTCGTGCCTCCATCTCGGTAGCTAGTGCGCCATCAATGATGATAGGTTGCTTAAAATTACTATATACTGTAGTCATATTTAACACCACTATTATTCATAAAACTATTTACATAGTACATCGGAAATACGGCATTGTAAAAGTAAATGACATTTTTATAATATTTTTCTGATTTTATTTTTTTTATTCGCCACAGCGTAAATGACTATGCTATACTATCGACAGGATTCGTTGGAGGAGCAGCATGGATCATCTGTCAAACTTAGAAGCAGAGAGCATTCAGATATTCCGCGAAGTGGCGGCAACATTCGAGCGGCCAGTCATGATGTATTCGATTGGCAAAGATTCATCGGTACTATTACACCTTGCACGCAAAGCATTCTACCCCTCATTACCACCTTTTCCGCTGTTACATATTGATACGTCATGGAAATTCCGCGAGATGATTGCGTTTCGCGATAATGTGGAGAAGTCGTTGGGGATTCGCGTGTTGATACATCGGAACGAAGAGGCACTAGCCAATGGTGTAAGTGTGTTTACGCATGGTTCTGCGGTGCATACTGACCAGCTCAAAACTGTTGCCTTGCGTCAAGCCCTCGACAAATACAACTTCGATTGTGCAATTGGTGGTGCACGGCGTGACGAAGAGCGATCGCGTGCCAAAGAGCGCATTATGTCGTTCCGCAGTCAACATCACCGCTGGGATCCGAAGCGTCAGCGTCCTGAGCTGTGGCATCTTTACAATACACGCATCAACCCTGGCGAGAGTGTCCGCGCATTCCCCATGAGTAACTGGACAGAGCTCGATATCTGGCAATATATTCGACGTGAAAAAATCCCAGTGGTGTCACTGTACTATGCCAAGGAACGCCCCACAGTCGAGCGTGACGGTCAGCTCCTCATGGTCGATGATCAGCGATTCCCACTCATGCCAGGCGAAACACCAGTCATGCGCAAAATTCGATTTCGCACGTTGGGATGTTACCCACTTACTGCTGCAGTTGAATCAGATGCAGCCACCATTGATGACATCGTGCAAGAAACACTCAGCGCACGCACATCGGAGCGTGCAGGTCGCTTAATCGACTACGACAAACCTGGTTCGATGGAGCAAAAGAAAATCGAAGGATACTTCTAATGCAACAAGTAACACTGGATACCAAACGCGGCTTATTGCGCTTTTTGACCTGTGGAAGTGTCGATGACGGCAAATCCACTTTAATCGGTCGATTATTATACGATGCCCAATTAATTTTCGAAGATCAGCTCCGTGGCATTGCAATCGAAAGCCAGCGTAAGCTCGGTGATGAGGCAGCACTAGACCTGTCATTGCTTGTTGACGGGTTGCAGGCAGAACGTGAGCAAGGCATCACAATCGACGTCGCATACCGCTTTTTCTCCACGGCCAAACGACGATTTATTGTCGCCGATACCCCAGGGCATGAGCAATATACACGCAACATGGCCACAGGGGCTTCAACTGCAGACCTTGCGGTGTTGCTTGTCGACGCACGCAAAGGCTTGCTCGTGCAGACTCATCGTCACAGTTGTATTGCATCGCTACTTGGCATTCGGCACGTGGTACTCGCAATTAACAAGATGGATTTGGTTGGATACGACGAAAAAGTATTCCGCACCATCGAGGCACAATACCGCGAATTCGCCAAACAGTTGAATTTTACGAGCATCACGGCTATTCCGATGTCAGCCTTGCTCGGCGACAATGTGTTCAAACACAGTAGCAACATGCCCTGGTATCAAGGTCTGACATTTATGACATTCCTCGAAGAGGTCAATGTTGAGAATGAAGATGACCAGGGCGCATTCCGTATGCCAGTGCAGTGGGTTAATCGTCCCCATCAGGATTTTCGCGGGTTTAGTGGGACGGTAGTGGGTGGCACCATCCAAATCGGTGATCACATCAGTGTGCAACCACGAGGAACAACGGCTGTTGTCCAGCAAATTGTCCAATTCGAGAAGTCACTGCAATCTGCCAACAAAGGCGACGCTGTCACACTCGTCCTCGACCGTGAAATCGACGTCAGCCGTGGTGATGTCATCAGTTCTGTGGTCAATCCTGCATCAACGACTGACCGTTTCGAGGCACATCTATTGTGGATGACCGACCAACCAGTGCAACCCGGGCGACAGTTCTTATGCAAACTCGGCACGTCAACCGTACCAGCGGTGATTACTCGTATCACAAGTAAAATTGACGTCAATACATTTGGCCAAGTACCTACCGATCGACTTGAGATGAATGAAATTGGTGTCGTCGTCGTTCAACTTGAGACCAAAGTTGCCCATGATATCTACAAACACAATCGCGACATGGGTGGCTTCATCCTGATTGATCGCACCACCAACGATACTCTCGCCGCCGGTATGATTCTGCGCGACGTCGTACAAGTACAGAACATCACTTGGCATCGCATGGACATCGACAAAGGAGCTCGTGCCAACCTCAAGGGACAAAAGCCGGCGGTACTATGGTTGACCGGCTTGTCTGGATCGGGCAAATCTACCATCGCAAACTTAGTGGAGCGCGCACTTTGGTCAGAGGGCAAGCACACTTACATCCTTGATGGTGACAACGTTCGTCACGGCCTGAGCAACGATCTCGGATTCACCGCCGAAGATCGCATCGAAAATATCCGTCGCGTCAGCGAAGTGTCACGCCTCATGACTGACGCCGGAATGATTATCATTGTGTCGCTGATATCGCCATATCAAGGTGAGCGCGAACGCGCACGACGTACCGTCGGCGACGAATTCGTTGAGGTGTTCATCGATACACCACTCGAAGAGTGCGAACGCCGCGACCCGAAAGGTTTGTACAAACGTGCGCGTGCCGGTGAGATTCGCGGGATGACTGGTGTTGATTCTCCATATGAGGCACCCAATAATCCAGAGATTCACGTCCGCACGATGGAGCATACACCTGAGGAGTCAGCGCTGTTTATTGTCAGCTGGCTCCGTGAACACGGCTACCTTCAGAGTCAATAGTTGACACAAAAACGGGCGGATGCACATGGTGCATCCGCCCGTTTGGCATTTAGCGCAGGCGTTTTTTACGTTGCACAATGACTGACGGTATTATCACGGCAGCGGCTACACCGCTAAATAATAGCGTCGATTTGAGTAATTCACTTAGCCCTCGATCAGCACCATTACCGTGATGGTGCTGGTGATGATGGTGTGATTCATCGTGGGCAGACGCCATCGTACGCTCACCCCGCCCCAGCGATGCATCACCGACTTGAGACACGACCGCATTACCAATCCAAGCAATAGCTCCAGCACATACCACAATAATCAAGGCGGCTTTTAAAAAGTTCATATGCTCTCGATTCACTTAAAAACTATCGAATCGCACGTTTACGGAAAAGATTAACGATCCACTGCCAATGTAATGCGACATGTATGGCGATAATCATGAGGGAGATATTTGAAAAGGTGTGATGTAAAAAGCGCCATGCTCGATTATCAAACATCCCAATACCCAAAAACGGCATCGCCTCCTCAGAGATGGCAATCCCACTATACGTGACGAGTGTGAATGCGATGAATAATAGTACATTCAAGCCAAATGAAAACCGGCTCGACCAGGTCGCCTTGTTGAATAGGTGTGTTGCCACAGCCACAACCCACTGCCAGTGCAACACGATATGCACAATAGCCACGACGACCAACGCCAAACTAATCCATTCGTGCCATGAGATTCCTGTAAACTGTGGAGCGGTCGTTATCAAAAACACAACCAGCAAGCCACCATCAATCACCGCATTCATCAGAGTCTTTTGCCGCGCCTTGTGCATAGCACCTCTCATACCATAATTGTGTGCATCCATCATACTGCACACATGCGTGCTATTCCATCAAGAATGCGTCAAGAAAAAAACCACCCAAGCGAGATGCTTGGGTGGTTGAATAATAGAACCTGCTCCGAGGATTACTTCGATTTGCGCAGTGACGCCAAAATACGCCGAATCTCGCCAGCTTCATGCATGGCATCCTCACGGACATGGAGTTCCATTGAGGGGTTAATCACAATACGATGCCACACATCACCAACCGATGCAATTGGGCGACGTATCGCTTCATCCGACTTCCGCAGGAAGCTATCAGGTGTTGAATACGACAGCGTAGTATCTTCGGTATCAAATAATGTCTCTGCCATCATTGCCATAGGGGCAGGACGAGTAAATGCCGTAGCATTTACGCTTTGTACGTGCTCAGACACCTCAACCGCAGCAAGGACATGCGCAGACACAACATCGGCGCTATCAACCTCAGCAAAACGCTTGGCGATCTCGATAGGAACTGGACCAGCAAGGCGCTCCAACTCCTGATCAGTCAACGATGCCATCTGGTCTCGAATCACACGCAAAGGCAAATAACGATCTTTGAGATTTTTGGCGGCACACAACTGTAAGTAGTGACGTAGTGTATACCGCGCAAAGCGGTCACGGCCAGCCGGCTCATCAAGCACGCCCTCATCCGTATAGAAGCGAATAGTACGCACAGTCACCTGTGCCATTTTGGAGAGTTCATTTATGGTAACGCCATCTTTGGACATTGTTTTATCCTTTATCATAACAGTAAAACTGTAACTTATGGTATGTTAAACGTTTCATCTTACGATGTCAATATACATCTCACAAAAACACCTTAAGATTTGATGTGTGTGTTACTATTATTAAACTATTGTACGTCGAATCGCATGCATTGCCGATTCAACATGACGATCCATGATGCCTACAGCTCGTTCGTGTTGTTGCAAAATTACAGCTTCGACAAGTTCTTCATGGTCCACATGAACCAGATCAAGCTCTGATTGCGTACGGCGATTTTGCAGTCCAGCCAAACTAACATGTCGAAACGCACCGCTGAACGACTCTACAAAGTAACGGAGCAAGCTATTTTGACTCGCCACAGCGATTTGTAAATGGAGTTGCGCATCAAGTTGACTATACAATGAGAGTTCGTAACGATGTGTACGAAGTTCTGTCAGCGTTTGCTGTAATTTCTCCACATCTTCGGCGGTACGCCGTTGCGCTGCCAACTCAACGCTTTGCTTCTCAATGCCACGGCGAACCTCAAGTACCTCGAGAATAGTAACCGCATTCAGCTGTGTGGCACGCTCAAAAAAGTGTACAAGAGCTGATGCACTCACTGGGCTTACCACCGCATTACGACCATTCGCAATTGTCAAAAACCCTCGCCCAGCCAACGTCCGCAACGCCTCGCGCACAACAGGCCGACTAACTCCGAGTGTCTCAGCTAAGCGTAACTCTGAAGGCAACCCGTCACCGGGCTGCAATTGTTGATGTAACACATATGCTTGAATTTGTTCGACCACCTGTTCGACTAACGTGGTCTTTGTAAGTTTGGCTAACTGATTGACCGGTTGCGTCATACACATCCCTAGTGTATAATTGGACCACCTGTAATACAGCTATACAGGTCATCGTCTAGCAAAGAATTCGTCATGGACGAAAACACCACGCTTATCCGTATGTGTTACCGTGCGTCAGATGTGCTTATTGTGGCACAGCGCAGTCATGTTGTTCTCTGGCGATTAGAACATACCTATACACATCACCAATTGTGGCTTCAACAAGTATACCGCACTTTGATTGAAAAAAACCAATCTATGGCTTGTCTGCACGAGATATCGACGCTTGTACCGTCAAGTACATGGCAACCAGTTTGTGAAGCCACTATTGCGGCAGGTACGTTGATCACGCCACGGATATGGTCACATCTCGTGTGTGTGGAGTCAAATGAGGGGATGCAGACATCAGTACAGTGGATTCGTCATGCCGCCACACGATACGCCCCATGCGGCCAACGCATCAATGGCATTTTATCACCGGCCAACGATGATTATGTCAATTTTTTATTAC
The DNA here is from genome assembly GCA_046300655.1 of Chloroflexota bacterium. Lineage (GTDB taxonomy): Bacteria > Chloroflexota > Chloroflexia > Chloroflexales > Roseiflexaceae > UBA965. The sequence goes on from JBKCLM010000067.1 coordinate 51,792, forward strand.
ACCGCGATTCATGCCTGCTGAGTGGCGCATTTTTTGGCCACGATGGCATCATGATGCACAATGGATGTCTCGCAAGTGAGCGCATATTAGCCAATTTTTGGGTTGCACACACCACACCGTCGAACATCGTTCCTGTGTCATAATATGTCGCAGAGCATATGACAATAAGTTAGCAGGACAGCGACATGGATCTCACGTTTTGGCAGCAAATCGACGGGAGCGTACTTAACGCGGTGGGGGTGATTGTGGGCGGCATTGCCGGCCTCGTGTTCCGTAATGCCTTACCAACACGTGTCACACAGACTATTCAATCAGCCATCGGGTTAGTAACGCTCTTTTTAGCAGTACGAATCGCCTGGCAGTTGGGTGAAATCGAAATTCGCACGATTCCTGGAATTGTCATTGCATTGATTGCCTTGACGCTCGGCGGTGCGATCGGCGAGTCGTTGAAACTAGACGAGCGCTTGAGCGCACTGGCGTCCAGCATCCAGTCACGGACCGGGCAACAGGGAAACGCCAAGTTCAGTGAGGGTCTGCTCACAGCATTCTTAATTTTTTGTGTTGGCCCAGTCACAATATTGGGCAGTATCGACAATGGCTTGCGTGGTGACAATCAACTATTGACAATCAAGACCGTGCTCGACACCATCACTGCAGCGGCTCTCGCAAGCAGTTACGGTATCGGTGTGATTGCGTCAGCAGCACCGCTTTTGGTCTTGCAAGGAGGTATTTCACTTGCAGCCGGTGCATTTGCCCAGTTAATCCCTGATCCAGCTAGCAACCCGTATGTGCTTATCTCAACCAGCACGGGTGGAATTATGTTATTGGGACTAGGGCTCAATTTGTTGGAAATCACCAAAATCCGCATTGCATCATTGCTACCGGCGCTACTCGTAGGACCATTTTTGCTATGGGCTATTCAGGCAATTTGATTACCGGACACAAAACACCCCCACAACGCATTAGTGACGTTGTGGGGGTGTTGGTAACGTTGTTAATCGCCGAACTGGATTCCTTGAGCGAGAGGCAATTCACGGCCCCAGTTTATTGTGTTGGTTTGGCGACGCATGTAGGCGCGCCACGCGTCACT
>JBKCLM010000068.1:0-7573 GCA_046300655.1 Chloroflexota bacterium
CAGGTCAACTCCACAAAGCGATGGCCACTGCTGTTGATGTCGGCAGGGATCACCACGATAGCAGTATCTGCAGTACGCTCGGTAAGCATAAACGGCACACTCTCGCGACGCACATACGGAGTCAATGTTGGCAAGGGTTGGGGCGTGGGTTCACCATTTAACAACAAATAATCTTGGGAGCGCACAGGTAAGCGCAATGCATCCACTAACGTTGGTAGCGGTGAATCAGGTAGCGTACGGAGCGTCACTTCCGACAACACCTCCCACTGTTGCATCATAGCGCCGGCATCGCCCAAATCGACATGCATGGTGACACGAGTATCGTCATCCACAAACACGAGTGCCGCCACGGGTGAGACTGATTCATTGGATTGTGCCGCAACTGGTGCGACACTAAACACCACATTCACGAGCATCACAACGGTTATCGCTACAGGCATAAACACTGAACGAATCACAGCTGTGTCGCTTTCACAAAATTCGTCGCACCGCCGTTTGCAATAGGATGGCCACCAATTAAAACCACGGTCGCACCAGCATGAATCACGCCTTGTGATATTAAGGTCGTACGGAGCATCTCTACCAAATCATCGAGTCGACTCACCGCCCGCGCATGATAGGCGTGAATCCCCCAGACCAACGAAAGCTGGTTGACGGTTCGTTGTTCGGGCGATACGGCGATGACCCGTACATGTGGGCGTCGACGGGCCACAAGCCGCGCTGTCAAACCACTCATAGTAAAGGCAATAATCGCATCGGCATGAATGGCATCTGCAATCGCGCACGCCGCATCACTCATCGCCATCGCCGTTAAGTCGTCAGGAGCGCGCACAGTGGGAGTTGGAGCACCTACATCGCCTGTACGTCCACTCCGTTCACTCGTCACCGCAATCCGGTGCATCATCCGCACCGACTCAATGGGCCAGGCACCAGTAGCTGTCTCACCACTAAGCATCACGGCATCGCTGCCATCAATGATTGCATTGGCCACATCGCTGGCCTCGGCGCGCGTGGGACGCGGGTTACGCATCATCGAGTCGAGCATTTGCGTCGCTGTAATCACCGGTATCCCACGGAAATTAGCCGCCTCGATGATGCGCTTTTGGGCGAGTGGTACTTGCTCAGGTGGCATCTCGACACCCAAATCACCGCGCGCCACCATCACGCCGTCACACAGTGCCAAAATGCCATCAAGATCCTCGAGCGCCTCAGGTTTTTCGATTTTGGCGACGACACCAACCCGATGCGGCGTCGTGGCAATCACGTCGCGGATGAGTTGCATGTCAGCAGCCCGTCGCACAAACGACAGCGCCACATAGTCGACACCTTGCGCAAGCCCAAAGAACAAATCCTCGCGGTCTTTGTCGGTCAAGGCCGGAATACTCACAGCTACGCCAGGCAGATTAATCCCCTGATTCTGACGCAATTCACCGCCGGCAATCACACGGGTATGGACGGTGTCAGCGGTGACAGATTGTACCTGCAACTCGATCAGGCCATCGCTGACCAGAATCCGGTCACCGACCACGACGTCGTGGACAATATGCGTATACGTGGTTGAGACGATAGTCGCATCGCCTTCAATCGGGTTTATCGTGATTTGCAGAGGCTGGCCGGCCTCGAGTATGACGGACTGACCGCCTTTGAGCAAGCCAGTGCGAATCTTGGGACCTTGCAGATCCTGCAGAATCGCCACTGGGCGCTTGGCACGTTGCGCCGCCGCCCGAATGGCGACAATCCGCCGCGCATGATCGGCATGTGTCCCGTGTGAAAAATTTAATCGGGCCACGTTGACACCGGCGGCCATTAATGCATCGAGTTGACTATCTGATTCGCAGGCGGGCCCAATTGTGGCAACAATCCGCGTGCAACGTTGTTCTGACGGCATAATTTCTCCAACGTATGACTCTTCCTTAATAATAACGCATTTGACCACATCACATCACTCACCAAACACCACATACTCGGCGATTTTGTTCAACAACGACGTACCAACGCCACTGACCGCATCGAGATCATCAATCGTGGTAAATGGCCCGTGTTGCTCACGAAAGTCAATAATCCGCTGAGCGAGTGCAGGCCCGACACCCGGTAATTGCGTCAACTCATCCACTGTCGCCCGATTGACATTTACCGTCTGCGATTGGGCTGAACCAGTGGCCGGGGCAGGCGCATGTTGTGACACCTCGGCGCTCCCGCGCACAGGCACATGCACATGCGCCGCGTCGCCAACCGATGCCGCCAGATTAATTGCCGCCGCATCGGCGTCCGAGCGGAGCCCACCGGCCCGCATCACCAAATCGACAATCCGCACGTCATGGGCACCCTCAAACGCATACACGCCAGGCGTCACCACCGCGCCACTGATATACATGATTTGTTGCGCAGGTGGGGCATCGTCAGCCGGTGGGCTCTGGGTTGGCCGAACCACCTGCGCCCCAGGCGTCACCATCAACACCACCTCTTCGGCAGTAGCCGTGGTTGGCGCCACGAGTTGCCAGGCAATCAAGCCACCGCCACATGCAATCACCCCCCAGATGGCCAACGTCACGATTCGGCGAATCTGCTCCGACATACGCACCTCCACATACCACACCAAGTTGTGCGTAGTACCGTTTTGGTGCATCGAAAAGATACGCATCAACACAAAAATCGCCGCCACTGATGTTTCAGTGGCGGCGAACGGATGGCGTGGACTACCGCGTCGGAGGTGTCTTCTTTGCACGGGTGGTCGTGCTCTTAGATTTGGCACTGGCACTGGACTTGGTGGTCGTCTTCTTCTTGGCCGGTGCCTTTTTGGCGGTCGTCGACTTAGTCGCTTTGGCCGTGGATGACTTGGCGGTCGTCGATTTGGTCGCTTTGGCTGTCGTTGACTTGGCAGCCGTCGACTTCGTTTTTTTGGCGGCGGTTGACGCTGTACGCGTCGACTTGGCCTTGGTCGCCGTCGTAGTGGCACTCGCCGTGCCACGTTTTTTGCTGGCAGCAGTGCCCGCCGCAGCCTTACCACCACGACTCTTGGCCGGTTTGGCGACATAGGTGGCAGGATCGTAGGCATCGACCTCGGCCAAATCATTGACCAAATAGGTGCAATCGGGGTAGCGCTGACAGCCATAGAACGGTCGGCCGAATGCCCCCTTGCGCTCAAGCAATTTGCCTTGCTTACAGTGTGGACAGGTGACATCGGTCACAGTTGGCGGAGCCACCGGCTTGCCGTCACGGCCGATTTTGCGCGTACCTTTACACTCGGGGTAGCGCGTACACGCCAAGAAGTTGCCGAAGCGACCGCGACGCATAATCATCGGCCCGCCACACAAGTCACACATCACATCGGGCACTGGTGTCGTATCAATCTGGCCATCGCGCGTGAGCAACTCGATCTCGCCGGTGGCACCGCGTTTGAAGTCGCTCGTAAAGTTACACTCGGGATAGCGATTGCACCCGATAAACTCCCCGACACGACCAAAACGCACCTGCAACATGCCACTTTCACACTTGGGACAGGGCATACCGATGTTCGTATCGGGGCGATCCTGCGGCGTGTGGGTGATGAGTCGGTTGAGCACGTCGTAGAACTCGGCAATGACCGGTACCCACGGTTGTTCGCCCTCGGCAATCGCATCAAGGCGCTTCTCCATGTCGGAAGTGAAGTCGTACTCGACCATGCTGGTGAAGTCTTTGACCAGCAAGTCATTGACCGTCATACCCAACATCGTCGGCTTAAAGCGTTGGTTCTCTTGCTCAACGTATTTGCGATCCACGATGGTCGCAATCGTCGGCGAATAGGTCGATGGGCGGCCGATACCGCGCTTTTCGAGCTCTTTGATCAGACTGGCATCGCTGTAGCGCGGTGGTGGCTCGGTGAAGTGCTGATTGGGCGTCAGTTTTTGCAAATTAAGCGACTCATTGACGTCGAGCATGGGCAAGCGGCGCTCGCCATCCTCGTCCTCCTCGCCATCATCGAGGCTCACGTTATAGACCGCCAAAAAGCCGGGCACCTTGAGCACTTGACCCGTGGCACGGAACGTATACGGGGCTGGAGTGGTCAACTCCGCCCCCGCCGAAATGTCGACTGTCATGCTGTCGAATACGGCTGGGGCCATTTGACTGGCAATAAAGCGCTTCCAAATCAAGTCGTACAGACGGAACTGGTCGTGTGACAATTTGCTTTTGACATCGGCGGGCTGGCGCCGCGCTGAGGTTGGTCGCACCGCCTCGTGGGCTTCTTGGGCGCCGCGTGATTTGGTCGTGTAATTGTTGGGTTTAGCTGGTACCGCATCAGCGCCGTACTTTTGGCCAATAAACGCACGTGCCTCCTCTTGGGCCTCGCGCGCGACATTCACGCTATCAGTACGCATGTAGGTAATCAGACCGACAGTACCCTCGCTGCCACCAAGATCGATACCTTCGTAAAGCTGTTGGGCCAACATCATGGTCTTTTTGGCCGAAAAGCCGAGCTTGCGCGAGGCCTCTTGTTGCATCGTACTCGTCGTGAACGGCGGTGCCGCGTTGCGTCGGCGATCGGCGCGTTTGACGGAGCTGACCTGCCACAATGCGCCGTTCAGATCAGCAACGATGGAATCGGCAGCGTCTTGATTGCCAATATCAAATTTGTCGAGCTTACGTCCCTTGATCTCGATGAGATTGGCACGGAACGGCATCGCATTGGCTTTTTGCTGGAGCAAATCAGCCTCAATGGTCCAGAACTCTTGGGTTTTGAATGCCAAAATCTCGCGCTCGCGTTCAACGACGAGCCGTACTGCCACCGACTGCACACGACCAGCCGAGAGTCCACGACGGACTTTGTGCCACAACACGCGCGACAAGCGATAGCCGACGAGGCGATCGAGCACACGCCGAGCTTGTTGGGCATCAACCAGGTCCATATCAATGGTGCGCGGGTTGGCGATGGCTTGTTTGACGGCGTTGGGCGTAATCTCGGTGAATGTCACACGATGCACGGGAGTCTTTTTGGGTATATTAATGGCCTGCACGATGTGCCAGGCAATCGCCTCGCCCTCACGATCAGGGTCAGTCGCCATATAGACGGCATCAGCAGTGCGGGCGTTGCTACGGAGTTGCGCCACCACATGCTCTTTGTCTTCCATGATTTCGTAGGTCGGCGCAAAGTTATTATCGACGTCGATGCCCTCGCTCTTTTCGGGCAAATCACGCACATGACCGACAGATGCTAAAACTCGGTAGCCCTTTCCCAAATATTTTTCAATTGTTTTGGCTTTTGCCGGCGATTCAACGATCACCAATTTATCTGGCATGGGACTTCCTCATCACAAATAACGCTACATTCAGGGAACGGGGGGGGAATAGTGAGTGGCATTACAACTCCATTTCGTCAATATATGAGGTATTGATAATGATTGTCAAGTAGCAAAATGCACGAGTTATGAGATTTTCATCGGTTTCATCACAGTAGAATGCCATATTCGTGCCTTCAAAACATGTAATTCCATCTGCATGTATCGCAGGTTGCATGCTATGATACTCACACAACCCTATACGATGTTACATTGAGGTTTGGCGTGTCAGTTGTCGTTTTGTGCGTTGCATTACTTGTTATTATGCTCAGTGGCTACCCGATTGCCGTGCGCTTACGCGGGGTATCACAGCCACTTGATTTGGTGTATCAATCAACAATTTTGGGCATGTTGTTGCATGGTGGCGTGGCCGTTGCGCTCGCAGCGCTCGGCATCTTTCATATTGCTATACATTCACTTATCGTCAGTATCCCACTTATTTGGGCGATATGGTCATTGCGCACGCACCAACGCGCATGGCTCCCGACCGGCATCGATAGCCACGAGCGCCCGGTCGTCATGATCATGACAGTGATTCTGCTGGCGAGTATTTGGCTCAATGGCACCCCGAGCGAGGTCATCATCGGTGCGCGCGACGCGGGTGTCTATGCCAACACCGGATTCATGATTGCGCGCACGGGCGGCATTGTACAACACGACGCTGTCGTGGCCGATTTGGCGCAGCGCAAAGCGACCGATGCCGATGCCGCACAAGGCTGGAGTAACTTGCTCGGCGTACAATCAGCCGAACGATTTATGGCATCGCGTATGCGCCTCGCCGGGCTATTTATTTTTGACAAAACGGCCGGCGACGGGGCCTATACGCCACAATTCTTGCACCTGTTCCCCGCCTGGATTGGGCTGTTTAGCGCCATCTTCGGCGTCAAGTTGGGTATTCTGGCCACCGGATTAGCGGGCGTTGTCGGTGCCTGGAGTGTGGGCATGGCCGGTCGGGCACTCAAATCGCCGTGGGTCGGGGTCATCGCCATGGCGCTGATTACCTTCAACAGCGTCCAGGTGTGGTTCAGTCGCTATCCCATGTCTGAGACTACCGCACAATGGCTGTTTTTTGCGGCAATCTACGGCTTGGCCATGCGTAGTAAGCCTGATCGTGAAGACCGATTGGTCACAAGTTTGATTGTGGGGGCAGCGGTCGGTCAAATGATACTCGCACGACTCGATTTCGTGTTTGTCGTGATTCCATTTGTGGGCTGGCTCATCTGGCGCTGGTTCCGTGGCGACATTGATCAATCGATGCGTTGGGTGATTGGTGGCTTTGCGGTGACAGCGCTCCACGGCATCATCCATTTGCTGACGATTTCGCGCGGGTATTTCATCGATACGTTTTTTGCGTTATTTCAAGATACCGCCATTAGTGCGCTGTTGATATTTCCGGTCCTCACGCCAGCCTTACAACGCACCTTTTTGTTACGTCCCTGTTCGCCACTGACTGCCCAACCCTGCCCCGATCAAAGCATCCCGGATGCGCCGTGGCAGATTGGCCGCATCATCGCCGAATTTAGTGCAGTAGCGCTGATTATTGTGGCGCTCTTTTGGTTGCGCCGCTACCGCGTGCCCATCATGAATTGGCTGATGGCATGTGCCCCGTGGTACCGCAGGGCCGGCCAAATCGCTGCCGTCGCCGTAGTACTCGCCGGCACGTACGCCTACTTCATTCGCCCACAAATGATTAGTGTGCGCGTCCTCAGCGACGCGCCACAATGCCTTAATGTGGCGCAGCTACGTGCACCGAGCGGCAGTTGTTTGGCGCTCCAGAGTTATGTTGGTGCGCCGATTGTGCCACCTACGTACCCCGATGTGGTCAGCCAAAGCGTGGGGCGCGTGTGGGCGACCATGCGCGGCGCAGTCTACGAGGCCACGCCGCTCCGCGATTTGTATGCCAACTCGATGGCGAATCTCGTACGCGTCGGCTGGTATGTCTCACCGCTCGGCATCATCTTGTCGTTTGCCGGTATCGCTCTCTGGCTATGGCGCGGCGTCAGCCGGCACGATTGGTTGTTTGTGGCAGTGACACTAGCAACGGCCGTGATTTTTATTGAGCTGAGCTACGGCACGAGTAGTCAGACCTACATCTATATCATGCGTCGCTACTTGCCCAACATTTACCCCGGGTTTGCGATTTTTGCGGCGTTTGCCGTACAACAACTGTGGGGAGAGGCGAGGTGGCGCAAAGTTGCAAGTGTGGGCTGGCGATAAGTGGTGCATTACTCTTTTTGCTGGCCACTATTCGACCAGTCATC
>JBKCLM010000069.1:0-4938 GCA_046300655.1 Chloroflexota bacterium
GCAATGACCGTCGCCGACCAACTGCGCCACCAGTACCAGGCCACCCCAGCCACACTCACCACGGCGAGCACGTTCATCCATTGACCAACAATCAACAAAAACCAACCCAAATCAACGAACGCTGATGGTGATACCGACCACACAAACGCCATCACACTATGCCACCCAGTGTGATACAACAGCGGGTTGACTGGCAAATACGGCATCACATCCCAGGCAGCCTGTGCTCGTTCAATCGCCACCCGCACCAACACTGTATGATGCACGCCATCCACCCACGGCGGCAACACCAACCCGTCGATATGCACCCAACGCGTCATACCCACGAGTATCAGCACTACTAGCGTCGTGACCAGCCACGGCGTTGATACATGTCCGTGTGGCCACCGCACTGGCGGCATCCGCCACAGCATCAGCACAGCCAAGCCGAACAGACCAATCCACATCACCGTGACGGGCAAGCGCACATCAAACCAGGCCGCCCACAGATAGACGATTACCACCACGGCCGGGCCCACGCACGCCTGCATCATCCAGCGCCCGAGCCAATGCACCTGCGTAAGTGGCCACAGGCGCTGCCACCACCACCCAGGCACAATCAGCAGCACCACACCAGCGAATAGCCACCGCCCGATCTCGCCGCTATACCACACGGCCGCACTCACCCCAAGTGCCAATGCCATGGTCATACTCTGCTGACGAATCGTACGTTGCATTCGTTCATCCCACCATCATTCATGCAAATCAATGAGGGGCACCTGATTGATACAGCGGACAATCGGCGTGCCGTTGTACAGCTCAATCGCCGTCCACCCACCATAGTCCATGCGCCACATCCAGTGGTTTTGCAGAGGCACCTGCAACAATGCACACAACACAATCTGAATCGGCAACCCAGCAGTCACTACTACTGCTCGGTGACCATACGCCTGCTGTTGTAGCTGACGCCAGCCCTGCATCACCCGCTCAGCCACCTGCGCCAATGACTCACCACCGGGTGGCGCACTCTGTACCGGATTAGCCATACGTGCCTGCATCACATCCGGGTCACGACGCCCGGCCTCACGCCACGTCAGCCCCGTCCATACGCCCATCGCTTGATCGGCCCATACCGGCGTGGTCGTCACGGGGGCCGACCAGTGTGTCGCCACCATCTGTGCGGCCTCTTGGCAAATCGATTGTGGTGCCGCATATACCTGTGTGATACGCTGCCGGCGAATCATCTCGATTGCAGCCTGTACCTGTGACTGCCCAAGGCGCGTCAACCCACCATCGGCTTGTCCCATAAAAACGCGACGTCGGTTGTAGGCGCTTTGCCCCACCCGCAAAAACCATATCGATGTGCGCATGCTTTCTCAATCATAGAATCAAAGAGAGGCGACGGGCGCCTCTCTCGTACAGCCATCTTTGCTCATCTTATCATTTATTTTAGGGCGCCGGACACTCGCGCGACGGTGCCGCATTCACCGTAATATCATCACGCGTTGCGTTCGGGTTCAAGGCCAAGGCTAGCTCAATAATATATTCGCTCGCCTCAGCGCTTGCACGATCATGGAGTCCTAGTTGACACACACGCTTACGAGCCTCCGTATCAACCCTGGCAGGCATCATATCGCGCCATTTGTCTTTTTGCCCATCTTGAAACGAATATCGAATTCCCTTACTAAAGTAATAGGGTTGCTCTGGAGTTTGATCCAATGACAGAATCTTGCTCTCCGGAACCGAGACAATCCAGTGGTCGTTGATCAGTTGTATGCTGACCTTTTGCAAATCAACACCCACCGCCACTGTCACGGTAGTGCGTTGCACCAGCAACTCGCCGCCATCCCACCAGCCCTGCTTTTTCTCCGTATCGTCGAACGTCACCACCACATCCAAAATCGTCTCGACCGTGGTCAACTTGCGCGTGTTACTGATTTTGCGCACAGCCGTATCCACCGATACCGCAAATGTGGCTGGGGTCGGCGTCGGCGTCATCGTCGGTGTGGCACTCGGCGTCAGCGTTGAGGTCAGCGTTAGCGTGGCAGTCGGTTCGGCAGTTGCAGTCGACGCAATCATCACTGGCGTCGCTGACACCGCAGGTTGGGCACCCGGCATTTCGATGCTGATTTTGGGCAGATTTGCACCAGCGGGCGTCTGTTGCACCCACAAGTAGAGTGCTACCACTACAATCAACACATAAATTGCATTCAGGACTTTCTGCATGCGCACTCCTTTGCTCACACTCGCCTACTGTGAAACCGTCAAACAGTCAGTCGACCCCACGAGAATCTCCACCTTTTGCACGGTCGGATTCAAGGCCGTAATTAACTGCGTCAGTTGTGTTGTAGTATTCTGGGCAGCCTTACTCATCATGTCGGACGAACACGCCTTGCGCAAAATATTCTCTTGCGCCATCGCATATGCCTGTTCAGTCATATCAATGCTATCCTCAAACATCAGGCCGAGCCCTTTTTTGTAACTCAACGGCTGGGTCTGCGCCTGATCCATCGTCACCGCCAAAATCTTGACATCGGCGAGCGTCATCTTCACACTCCGACCATCATCCGACACCTGAATATCATTAACCGACATATCGGCCAAATCGACACCTGCAATCACCGTACCGACTGCGCGCATCATCAACACCTCGCCACCCCACCAACTCCACATGCCGCGCGCCTCATCGTTGGTCAGCGTAAAGGTCGTATCAATGACCATACTCTGGGTCTCGAGTCGACTAATATCATGTACCTGGCGCACAATGGTCTGCTCATCAAGCATCTGTGTCGCCGGGTTTGATGCCACCGGGTTAAGCGGGATTGTCTGTTGTGGCTGAACCGGCATCAGCGGCGCCAACAAACGCCCAATGCCACTCGTCGCATCCATGGCAGGCTGAATCAACAACAACACCACCAACACCCACGGCAACACTTTCCACAGCAGATTCCACAATATGCGTCCCATGTGCCCTCCACTTTTTCACTATTACCATCCGCTGTAACACGACGCCATACACTGCTCATTTGTTGCATCAAAGCCCCTTGGCATCACCACGGACACCAAGGGGCTCGATCAACACATCACTATGGGTTGCACCAATGTACGCTAGTCTTACTCGGCAATCTGATGCACGCCATTGACCGCGATGCGCTTAGGCTGGGCGGCGGCGCTCTTCGGCACACGCACCGTCAAAATCCCGTGTTCGCCGTGGGCACTCACCCCGTCTGTATCAACCGGCAGTGGGAACTCAATCCGACGCGCCACGCGACTCATCGCAAACTCGCGCACATGTCGGCGCTCATCCTGCTTCTGCTCTGCACCAGTGGCCTCGGCCTTGATGGTCAACGTGCGTCCGGTCAGCGTCACCTCGATCTGCTCTGGGGCAATCCCCGGTACCACCATCTTGACCGTATAGCCCTGCGCATCCTCGTTCACATCAATCGCACCAGTTGTCACTGGGCGTACGGCATTGTGCATCAACATATCGGCAACAGTGTAGATAGGCATTATCTCGCTCCTTTTTCATCCAACCGGTCACTTACCGATAGGGCAAGTAACATGCCTTTACTATACTGTGCCGACTGTTAGAATCGCATATGCACACTGTTAGCGAACCGTATGCATTCTATTAGCAAACTATTAGCGCCCTAGCACCCCAAAAGGCCACGCACGTTCACATGAGCATCGATATGCCACTACGCACTCGATGCCCATGGATCACACTCGTTTATCATCTTCAGACGCATCTCCGGCAGATGATAATTGGACGATGACATTTGCACCTAGTGCTATCCCGCTATTTCGTACCCAATTAACTGACAATCGGAGAAAGTACGCTTGCCCGAACACACCAAGCGTGCCACGAACCGCCATCCCATTAATGCTCCCTCGCACATGGTATCGAGGCTTTGCACCCCATACAACACGTGGTGTAAACGGAATTGCCACAAATATAAATTTGCCTTCCTTCTGGATGGTTGCGTGGAATGATATCGGATCTGTTGCACTCATCAGTGATTCTTTCATGCATACGCGCTATCAGACCTACCAACCCGGATACACCGCCTGTGGCGGCATCACCACCTCGACCGTATCGCCCACCGCAATCGGCCCGACGCGCTCTACCCAGGCCGTAAATCCACGCCGTTGCTTGGCCGCTTTGACAAAGCGCGACGTCAGCGATGCATCGCCATATTGCGTGGCAATCACGCGCCCAGGGCCCGTACACGGCTGATTCTCCCAATCGACCACCAGCGCCGCCCCACTGGCAAAAATCAAGCGCGTCGCCGGTGGCAACAACGTCAAATACGGAATCCCAGCTAGCATCATGTTGGCCCCCAACCACTCCGGGCGAATCTCGGGCAAATTCAGGCGTGTGGCCACCTCGGCGAGTTGATCAGAGGCCACCACCGTGACTTGGCGCTCATTGCGTACCACACTACCGCGTCGATAATGTGGCACACGCACATCAGCCTTACGCGTCGCCCCCGCATGACTATCGCCGACAACACCCTGCCAATCAAGCGCTATTTCGTTGACCGGGCGGGTCACCAATGTCCCCACAATATCACCGATGGCCAGCCATTCAACCTGTGCCATACGTTTCGTTTTTGCCATGGTCGTCACCTTTTACTGCTTGTGCCAGGCCACCAACGCCCCTGCCACCCATGTCGGATCCGGTGCATGATAGAGCGCAGCCGCATCACTCGGAATAATCTCCACAATCTCAGGGTTAATCGGCCCTAGCACCGACCGCATCACCTGCCCCGCATCGCGATGATCGCTCTTTGCATCAACACAATGCTGGTTATAGCCGGCGTAATCGCCACGCGCCAGCATCGCGGCACCTTCGCTAATCACCCTGTGGGCGAGTTCAAGTCCACCTTGGTGCGGCGCAAACGACTGCTCGGGTGGCGTGCCATACCCGATTCCATGATGGAACATATCGGCTGTCGA
>JBKCLM010000070.1:0-101275 GCA_046300655.1 Chloroflexota bacterium
GTGCAGATTGGTACGACGTTACGTAGCGGTGCTGACAGCGGTATGTGGTGTTCGTACGCCATCCCTGGCGACTATGCACCCGATCAACGGGCCGAGGATGGCCGTGGGTGGTATGTTGATGGCCCGATTGTGCACGAGACAGTCGATTTGCTCGGATTCCCCCATGTGCAGTTACGCCTTGCCAGTAATCGACCGTTGGCAATGGTAGTCGTGCGTTTGTGCGATGTGGCGCCTGATGGTGCATCACTTTTAATTAGCCGTGGCTTGCTTAATTTGACACATCGCAATGGGCATCATCAGGTAACGCCCATGACGCCGGGTCAGTTTGAGGATGTAACAGTGACGCTGAATGCCGTCGGCCATCAACTTGCACCTGGGCATCGCTGGCGGGTAACAATCGCACCTGCCTATTGGCCACATGCCTGGCCATCGCCTGAGCTCGTCACCTTGACGCTCGATCCGAGTGCATCATCAGTCATGCTGCCCATGCGTGTGCCACAGGCGATTGATGTACATGCCGGTGCATTTGCGCCTCCAGCTGGGTCAGATCCATCGCACATCATCGACATTCGCCCCGACAAACGTGCCCGCTATGAGCGTTTTGACCAGGTGACACAGCAGTGGGAGTTACACGACGAGAACGACCACGGTGCGTTTCAGCTCCCTGATGGGTTGACCTACGATCATGTGTCAGCCGACCGTTATTTCATCCGTGAGGGAGATCCACTCAGTGCGCGGAGCGTCTGTGAGCACCAGATTGCGATTGGGCGCGGTGCGTGGCAGACGCGTGTGCAGACGTATAGTGAGTTGTGGTGTGATGGTGCGTTCTTTTATCTCAAAAACCGCATCCAGGCGTTTGAGGGCGATGCGTGCGTATTTGATGAGACGCATGAGTCATGTCATCGCCGAGACGGCGTCTAAGTTGGCTACAATGGAGTTATCGACGAGTTCAGGAGTTGTTCCTATGTTGATTACTGGTGCAATTGCGCACGATATCCGCTTTCCGACATCGCTCCACCTTGATGGTTCTGATGCGATGAATCGCGATCCTGATTATTCAGCGGCATACGTGATTTTGACGACCGACGCTGGGGTGAATGGTCATGGTCTTACCTTTACGATTGGGCGCGGCAATGAACTGTGTGTGGCGGCCGCACAGACGTTGGCGAGTCGCTTGATTGGGCGTGACTTGGCTGCCATTACTGCCGATCTCGGCGCGTTCTGGTACGAGATGGTCGCCGATAGCCAGCTGCGCTGGGTTGGCCCCGAGAAGGGTGTAGTGCATCTGGCTGTTGCGGCCGTCGTCAATGCCGTATGGGATTTGTATGCCAAAGCCGAGGGTAAGCCCTTGTGGCTCCTCTTGGCCGATATGACGCCGAGCGAGTTGGTGCGCTGTATCCCGTTCCGCTATATCACCGATGCGATTACGCCGGCCGAGGCATTGGCCATTTTGCAGGCCGCTGAACCGCACAAAGCTGCGCGCATTGCCACCATGCAGGCCAAAGGCTACCCTGCCTACACCACATCGGCCGGCTGGATTGGCTACAGCGACGATAAAGTACGACAGTTGTGCCACGAAGCGATTGATGCCGGGTTTACCCATATTAAAATGAAAGTCGGCATTAGCATCGAGGCCGATGTGCGCCGTGCCGCCCTTATTCGCTCGGTGATAGGCCCAGATCGCTACCTGATGGTCGACGCTAATCAGGTCTGGGACGTGGCCGAGGCAATTGATTGGATGGCGCACCTCCGTCCTTTCAACCCGTGGTGGATCGAAGAGCCAACCAACCCCGACGATGTCTTGGGGCATGCGGCAATTGCCCGTGGGGTGGCGCCGATTGGCGTGGCAACGGGTGAGCACGTGCAAAACCGGATTATTTTTAAGCAGCTGCTCCAAGCGAATGCTATCTCGTTCTGCCAAATCGATGCCTGTCGTGTCGGTGGCGTCAATGAGGTGCTCGCCATCATCCTGATGGCCGCAAAGTTTGGTGTGCCGGTCTGTCCACATGCGGGTGGCGTCGGCTTGTGTGAGTACGTACAGCACCTTTCCATCTTCGACTATATTGCGGTTACGGGCACCACCGATGGGCGTGTTATCGAGTATGTTGACCACTTGCATGAGCATTTTGTGGACCCATGTGTGATTCGCAATGGACACTACATGCCACCGATGTTACCGGGCTACAGCATCGAAATGAAGCCTGAGTCGCGCGCCGAGTATGCCTACCCAGATGGCCCCGTCTGGCGGGCTATCGCTCAAGGGCAGGCATAATGCGTATCTGGCGTTGGAGCATGTTGGGGATTGTCATGGCGCTCCTCGTCGGTGCGTTTGTGGCACCACTGGCCGTCGTCATGCTCCGCGGGTTATCGCCACTGACTGCTGATTCGTATGCGTTCATTTGGCGCATCGTGCAGGCCACACTCTGGCAGGCCACATTGTCGACTGTCGTCGCTCTGGTGATTGCCATCGGTTTGACGTGGGCCATGGTACGACGACCCGGACGCCTTGCGGATATTTCATGGCTGGCCGTGATTGTACCCTTCATTGTGCCGACGCCGGTGGCTGCCACAATGGCCACTGGTTTATGTGGCACGGGGAGTTGGTGTGCCACGCTGTTTGGGTTGGAGGTGCCACAAGGGTTGGCGTTGATCGTGGCAGTGCATGTCTGGTTCAATACTGGCGTATTGGTGCGACTGTTGCGTGAGGCGTGGTTTGCCGTGCAAGGGCGGATTCTGCAGGCTGCGGCCACGCTTGGTGCTTCACCGTGGCGCCAATTTGTCACCGTGACCTGGCCACTGATGACTCCCGCAGTCTGGGCTGGTATGACGCTCGTACTCCTCTACTGTATCGGCAGTTTTGGTGTGATTCTGTTGCTGGGCGGTGGGCGTGTAGCCTCAATCGAGGTCGAGATTTGGCGCCAAACTGCCCAATTTTTGCGCCTTGACCTCGCCACCGTGATGGCATTGGTGCAACTTGGCATCAGCGTGGTATTGTTGATTCTCAGTGAACGCTGGCAACGCCGGATTCCACGCGAGAGTCTAGTACGCCCCCTATCAATTCGCCCGGGAGTTGGATTACTGATTGCACTCGGCGTGCAAGTGGTGTGTGTCGTGTTATTTGTGATGCCGTTTGTTGTCGTTTTTGCGCGCAGCCTGATGCCCCAGGAGGCCTGGTGGCAGGCGTTTGTGTCGCTTACTCAACCGGTACGTGGCAGTGGCTTGTTTGTCTCACCACTTGAGGCCTTGTGGCGTTCGCTCTGGATTGCAACGATCGTGGCCGGGCTGACGCTCGTATGTGCCTGGACGCTGAGTGCCCCGGGATGGTGGCGTGTGGTTGCGACGTTGCCGATTGGGGTGAGTGCGGTGACCCTTGGACTCGGATATCTGCTCTGGTTTGGGCCGATGCGCCTACTCCAAACGCCATGGGTCTTGCTTGCCGCCCATGTCGTGTTAGCGTTGCCGTTGGTAAGTCGGCAGCTGATGACGGCGCGGGATCGTTTGCCCGATATCTATCAACACGCCGCCGCTACACTCGGGGCTGCGCCGTGGCGTCAGTGGTGGAGCATCACGGTGCCGTTGTTGCGTCGGAGTCTGGTGGCTGCCGGGTTGGTTGCATTTGCAGTGTCGCTCGGTGATTTTGCGGCTGGATTGCTACTGACACAACCTGACACCGCCACCGCACCAATTATGGTGGGGCGGCTGCTTGGCCGCCCGGGAGCATTGCAATATGCCATGGCGGCAGCGCTGAGTAGCCTACTCGTGGTGGTGTGTGTGGTGGTGATGCTTGTGGTGCAGCGCCTTGAGCGCGATACCGCTCACCGGGTGTTGGTCAAACGTTGATAAATCATCTCGAGTTGTGGACCAATATGGGCGATACTGTGATTGGCGATTGCTAATTCGCGGTTGCGCCGACCAATCTGCGCCGCGCGGTCGGGGTGCTGGAGCGTGTCGATGATGTGCGCAGTCAAACTCTCGCGGCTGCCGTACTCTGCATAAATCCCATTGTCACCCAAGTACTGTCGACTCACCGATGTATCAAATGTAATAACTGGCAACCCGAGTGACATGTACTGTGGTATTTTGCCGCTGCCCTCGCTCCGACTCATTTTGGGAGCAACTGCTACGTGGCCTAAGCCCAGGTAATGGTGCGAGTCGCGATAGCGGATGCGCCCCGGCAATGTCACGTGTGCGGCCACGCCGAAACTCTGGGCATAGCGCAGATAGCTCTCTGGATCTGGGTAGCCCATAATCAAAAAGTGGGCGTCGGGGACAGCCTTGAGTACATCGGGAATAGCCTCAATCAGCATGTTTGTCCCTTGATATGGCGCGAGTAATCCCAAGTAAATTACAACTTTGCGATCTACAGGGATGCCTAGAGTGGCAAGTAGCTCAAGATTACGTTGTTGCGGTGTGAAGAACTCAGTATCAATGCCGTCGGCAATCGTCGCCACCTGTTGCGGGTCATGCGCAAAATCATTGAGGAGCAGACTGGTCGCATTGTCACTTGATGTCAGCACCATTTCGGCTTGCTGGTTAATCCATGATTCGAGCGCGTACAGCGGTTTGTAGATCGGAGAACTTGTGCTGGCCAAGAACTTATGGTCGATCATCTCGGCCGTCATACTCCCCTGAAAATCAAACACCAGCGGTTTGTTAATAATCCGCTTCAGTACAGCCCCAATCAGCCCCCCCTCATGCAAGTGTGCATGAATGATATCGGGCTTGTAACGCAGTGCAGTGCGCAAACTACGCCACGATAACGCCACATCAAGATACAACTTGTGGCGTGACGAGCCCACAAGGGTACGCTTGATCCACGGCACATCCCACGAACGTACCGTCTGGAGGCCTGTCACCTCATCACCATTGTGATAGGTTGCAATCAACACCTCGTGCCCACGCACTTGGAGCTCGTGGGCCTCTTGGGCAATGCGAATGTGGCAACCGTAATCCGAAAAGAAGCTGGTTGGGGCAATCATTAATACCCGATAGCGACGATCCGTCATTTCACCGTCCCACTATAGGCCATGTCGAGCACCTCGGCGATATGCAACACGCGCATCTGCGATCCACGTTGTTGGAGCCCACCAGCGAGTTGCAAGTGACATCCTGGATTGGCGGTAACGACGACTTGGGCTTGGGTCCGCTCGGCATTGTCTAGTTTGCGATTGCCGAGTTGTGCTGCCATCTCGGGCTGTGTCACGTTGTAGATGCCTGCCGATCCACAGCACAACGACGACTCTGCCATCTCGATGAGCTTCAAGCCGGGGATTTGCTTGAGTAACGCCCGTGGCTGTGCGGTAATTCGCTGTGCATGTGCCAAGTGACACGGCTCTTGGTAGGTAACTGTCATGTTGACTGGTTTGAGGTTCGTTGTGTTGAGCGTCAGCCCGGCCAAATATTCACTGATATCTTTGACGTTGGCGCTAAATGCTTTAGCTTGATTGACCCAGGCAGCATCGTCGTGCAACAGGTGCCCATATTCTTTGAGGGTTGAGCCACACCCGGCAGCATTGACAATCACGGCGTCGTACCCGGTACCAAAGGCGACGATGTTTTGTTTGGCGAGCGCACGTGCCCCGTCAAGCTCTCCACCGTGAGCATGGAGTGCGCCACAACATCCTTGGGCGCTAGGGACTGTGACCGTAACACCATTTTGTTGTAACACGCGAATGGTGGCGTCATGTACGTGACTAAAAGCGGTCGACATAATACAACCACTCAACAAGGCCACGCGGGCCTTCTCGGTGCCGATGGCGGGGTAGACCTGGCCGTGTGGCGTGGTGAATTGATTGTTGATTGATGGCAAAATCGCCTCGGCATCGGCCAATCCGAGCGCCTTGATAATGCCCAACTTGCGCGCAAGCCACTGTAATCCACTCTTTTGGTAGAGCCAGAGTGCGCGCGAGAATCCGCGAAACAGGCGCATGTCGTTGAACAACTTGCCGAACACCAACGACCGCACCACCTTGACACTGACCGGATATGGTGGCAAGGTACCTTGCTCTTTGGCAACATGGATCTGCGTGCGCGAGGACTCGAGAATTTGACCGTACTGCACACCGCTCGGGCAGACTGCTTCGCAGGCGCGGCAATTAAGACAGGCACTCATCTGCTCTTGGAATGTGTCGCTCTCCATGCCCAACCGTCCGTCGGCCACGGCTTTCATCAAATAAATGCGCCCTCGCGGCGAAAATTGCTCAAGCCCCGTCTCGCGATAGGTCGGACACGACGATAAACACAACCCACAATGGACACACGTATTAATAACTGCATCATCGGGTGTATCACTACCCGTAAATGGCACAAGCTTGATAGTGGTCATAATCCGACCTCTACTGGTACGAAATGATTTGTCACAGTATAGCAGATAGCACCGACGTGGTGTGCAACTGCGAGAACGGCATTGTCCACATCGTACATGCGTCACGCTATCACACTGGTAAAGCCGCAAGAGAGTGTGGCTCGAGGGGGACTGCGGGGAGCGTGTGACAAAAGGTAGACTGACACTATGCCTTTAAGGATGATAAAATCCCGTGTTTGCAGTCAGACTGTTTTCTTGGTACAATACACAAAGTTTTACTGAATGCAGTAGAGGATGCATCATGGCCAGCAAAAAAGGCAACCGCATTATCATCAAGCTCCGTAGCACTGAGAGCGCACATACCTACACCACGATGAAGAATCGCAAGAACGATACTGGTCGTCTTGAATTGCGCCGCTACGACCCAACCCTGCGCAAGCATGTGTTGTACCGCGAGACCAAGTAACGTCAATCGGGACACACTAGAGGAGCGGAACGTGTACGTACGCGTTCCGCTCTTTTTTTGATTATGCGTAGATTTATCCGACAACTTATCGCTGCACTCATCATCGGTATCCTCGCCGGTAGTGCGAGTGCAATTTTTTTGGTGTCCCTCTCGGCGGTAAGCTCTCTTTCTGCCATCTACAGCTGGCTCCTCTATGTGTTGCCCGTGGCCGGCATGGCGATTGTCTGGCTCTACCAGCGTGTTGGTCAATCGGTTGCAACTGGCAACAACCTCATCTTCGACGCCATTCATCAACCACACACCACTTCTGTGCCCCTCCGTATGCTCCCGTTGATTCTCAGCACGACCCTGCTGACGCACCTGTTTGGCGGTTCGGCCGGCCGTGAGGGCACTGCTGTCCAAATGGGAGGGAGCATTGCCGGCACGCTTGCACGCTGGCTCTGTCTTGATCCGCGCGATACGAGCGTATTGTTGCTGATGGGCATCAGCGCAGGATTTGGGAGCGTGTTTGGCACGCCGGTGGCAGGGGCTATTTTTGCGCTTGAGGTACTGGTACGGGGCCAAATCCGTTATGGATCGCTGGTCATGGTGTTACTTGCTGCCTTGGTCGGCGACCAAACAGTGCAACTGCTCGGGGTACCACATGTCCACTATCAGGTAGCGAGCATTCCGTCATTAACTCCGTGGTTGATTGGGCAACTCGTTGTCGCTGGGCTCATCTTTGCAGCCGTGAGTATGGTCTTTGTGATGCTGTTGCATATGTTTGATACGTTCGGCAAAAAATACATCGCGCAGCCACTCATTCGGGTGTTCACGGGTGGTGTAATCGTCGTAGGCGTGACCTTACTCTTCGACACACGTGCCTACAATGGATTGAGCTTGCCACTGCTGGCTGACGCCTTTGCCGGTGGCGTGCCAACTTGGGCATTTGCCGCCAAACTGGTGTTGACGGTGTTGACGCTTGGCTTTGGCTTCAAAGGGGGCGAGGTAACGCCACTCTTTGTGATAGGGGCCACCCTTGGAGCGAGTGTGGGGCCATTGATGGGCATCGAGCCGACATTTATGGCGGCGCTCGGTTTTGTAGCGGTGTTTGCAGCCGCCACCAATACACCCATTGCCTGCATCATGATGGGGGTTGAGGTGTTTGGTGGTGCCTTGATTGTGCCGCTCACGATTGTGACAGTGGTGGCCTACGTCAGTTCGGGGCCGCTCGGTATCTATGGGGCACAGCGTATGGGCGATCGCCGGCAACGGCGTCTTCACGAGGTACGTACGGTTCGGTTGTATCAAGTGCGCCGGTGGTTGCGGCGCTGGCGCACACAATAATCCCCCCGAGCGCGATGCGTCCGAGGGGGATTTGGTTGTGGGTATGCGTTATTTGGTGAACTGGGCGACGACCAAAAACGCACCATCGCCTGCAACATTCTCGACGACGCCAATCACAAATCGCTCATTGTCTTTTTGCCAACCAAAATAGCTTAATGTGTCACCCTCGATGACGACCTCCGGATCCTCACGCCAGCCACTGCCGATTAACATATCGGTGTAATGCTGTTTGACGGTCAGGTAGGTGGTATTGTCGGGGATGCGGTAGAGCGTTGCACTTGACTGCGCTTGCTCGCTGACATAACGCTTGGTACCATCAAAAATCTCCGATGCCAAGGCGGCGTCGGTTGGTTGAGCAGGGCTTGTCCCAGGAAAGAGTGGGATGTCGCTGAGATTGCTCGCACCGCCACCACACGCAACCAGCGCCACAGCGCTTATCACACTCAACAAAAACACACGACGGTTCATTGCAAATCCTCTCAATGAGATGCTAATGATATATCGTGTGAATGTGTCAATTGGATGTATTGCCCGCAGTCTGCACGACTGCGGGCACGGTGTGTATGGGCTATTTTGGGGTTACTTTTGGGCGTCAGCCGCAAAGGTGGCAATGCGCCAGCCAGCCTCAGTCGACTTGAGGGTGACGATGATTTTTTGTGCGCCGCCGGCATAGTCAAGCTGTACGTTGACCTGCATTGTCTTGTCGTCGTTGTACGGTGCCGCATTGGTAATCGTGGCATTGGTGTAGGTTGGATCGATACCGGCTACGGCACGTACCGTATTGCCGTTGTTCAACAATTCGGTCAAACTTGCGTCGAAGTACTGCGCTGCGGCTGCGCCGTCGTTCTCGCCTTGATAGGCGGCCAAGAACGAGGTGGTTACTGCGCTTGCATCGCTAATTGCTACTGCAGCTGGATCAGGAGTCACTGCGGTGGCTTCAACAGCTGGTTCACCTTCAGTGGTCGCGTCGCCTTCGGCCGTGACTTCGCCATCGACGACGATCTCGTCGGAAGGAGTCTCGCCATTGACGCTGATTTCGGCCGTGGCTACAGGCGTCTCTTCACTTGCACCGCTCGCGCATGAGGCCAAAAATAAGGCAAATACCAGTACCATCAACAATTTGTGGAACATGACAATCTCTCCTTTTACAGTTTCCATAATATTATACTACGCTAAATTCAACCGCACGTTGGGCATGAATGCGTGTCGTATCAAACACTGGCACATTGGTGTCAGCAGCTCCCACCAACAAGGTAATCTCGGTACATCCCAAAATAATTCCCTCTGCTCCTTGGGCCACCAAATCGGCCATGATTGCTTGGTAGCGTTGGCGTGAAGCATCGCTGATGACACCCAAACATAACTCGTCATAGATGATGCGATTGACATCGGCGCGATCGGGTGTTGAGGGGACAATCACTTCTAGCCCAAACTGCTCAATCAAGCGCCCCTTATAAAAATCCTGCTCCATGGTGTATTTGGTGCCGAGCAATCCGATGCGTTTGATGCTATGCGCTACGATTTTTTGGGCAGTGGCATCAGCAATATGGATGAACGGCACAGGGAGATTGTGCGTAATCATGGGGGCAACTTTGTGCATGGTATTGGTACAGAGCACGATACACTCGGCCCCGGCACGTACCAGACGTTGGGCAATCTCGGCCAACAGCGTACCGGCTTTGTCCCACTCACCGGCATGTTGATAGGCCTCGATTTGGGCAAAATCAACGCTGGCCAAGATAATCTGGGCTGAGTGCAACCCACCAAGGCGTTGTTTGACCTCTTCGTTGATGAGACGATAATACTCGGCCGATGACTCCCAACTCATGCCGCCAATCAAGCCAATCCAGCGCATTGATGTGTTCTCCCGTCATATCTTGATTTTCCTGCATCATACCACCGTTATAATGAGGATGTCGACCAACTTATTACCAAAGAGGTATACGATGACCAAGATACGCTGGGGTATTATCAGTACGGCCAACATTGGTGTGGCCAAAGTGATTCCGGCGATGCAAAAGGGCGTCCATGGCGAGATTGTGGCGATTGCATCGCGTGATTTGGCCAAAGCCCAAGGAGCTGCCAGCAAGTTAGGCATTCCGAAGGTGTACGGTAGCTATGAGGAGTTGCTTGCAGATCCCGAGATTGATGCAATTTATAATCCGTTGCCCAATCACTTGCATGTACCGGTGACTATTCAAGCGCTCGAGGCGGGCAAGCATGTGCTATGTGAAAAGCCGATTGCGCTTGATGCCAAAGAAGCCCAACAGCTCGTCGACGCCGCACAGCGATTCCCCACACTCAAACTGATGGAGGCGTTCATGTATCGCCACCACCCCCAATGGCAACGCGCCAAGGCAATTGTGGCTGCGGGTGGGATTGGCCAGTTGCGCACGATTAACAGTGTCTTTTCGTATTACCTGACCGATCCGAACAATGTGCGCAATCAAGCTGACATCGGTGGCGGCGGGTTGATGGATATCGGTTGTTACAACATCTCACTCTCGCGCTTTATTTTTGGCAGCGAGCCAACCAAAGTCTGCGGTTTGATGGAGTATGACCCCACCCTCAAGACAGATCGGTTGGCCTCGGGGATGATGCAGTTTGCCGGTGGTACTGCGACATTTACTTGCTCGACCCAATTAGCACCATATCAGCGCGTGCATATCTTTGGGACTGAGGGCCGGATTGAGATTGAGATTCCGTTTAATGCACCACCCGACCGAGCATGCAAGATGTGGCACACGGTTGCTGGGAAGACGGAGGAGATCGTCTTCCCGGTGTGTGACCAATACACCATTCAAGGCGATTTGTTCAGCTTGGCCGTCATCAACGATGCGCCAGTGCCGACGCCGATGAGCGATGCGGTGGCCAATATGCGCGTGATTGATGCGATTGTAGCCAGCAACGCAAATCAGGCATGGGTCACTCCATAATGCGGATACGGTGCATCTCGGCACAGTCACAACCGGCTGAGATGCACCAAATTCGATTTGCACAAGGCATAGTGATTGTGCTATAATCCACAGCGTTGTGGTGCTCGTAGCTCAACGGCAGAGCGCTGGTTTGTGGCACCAGAGGTTGCGGGTTCGAAACCCGTCGAGCACCCCACTCTAACCCCCGAGAGATTCGTCTCTCGGGGGTGACTGTTTTGATTACTTGACGATAATACGGACGATTTTGCTATTGATCTTGCCGTTAGCATCCTTGGCAACAAGTGAAATATCGTATGTCCCAGCTGGCAACATCGTTTGGGATTGTGTACTATTGCCAATGAAAAGCGAGGTGGTTGTACCTACTTTTTTGGCAAACCAAAAGACGTTGTTCTCGGATAATCCATCGGTTGAGATGGAACGTGCGTCACCGCTTAGCGGGATGAACTGTTTGGATGAGTATGTGGTGGCATTGACCGGTTGTGCGATTGCAACAAGTGGTGCACCACCGGACACCGTGATGACCGCTGAATCGATGCGTGTGACGTTGAATCCGTCATTGGCAATCAGACGCAGTTTCGCTGCTTTACCCATCGGGACGGTATTCGGATCAAAGATATATGAATTGGTGCGCAAATTCATTGCTACGGGGTACCACTTGTTCCCATCAGGAGTATAAAAGAGGTCATAGCGCCAGCCCGAGCTGTCTGTACTGTCGACATCGGTGGCAGTCCACGTGACGGTCGTCTTCCTGGTGATAGCTTGACCTCTGGTGAGATTGCTAAAGGTAGCGACGATGTTATTTGCACTCTTTGAGCGACTCTCTAATAACGTTGTTCCGTTGTAGAGCTCGATTTTGGCGGCACCAGTCGTATTGGGAATGGTGAATCCGAAGGCCTTAACGGTGGGAGTGATCCCTTCGTGCGCGGTAAAGTCAGGGGTGAATCCATATGACTTTAACTCGACGCCGAGGTTGTCAAGCACCTTGATTGAATGCGTTCCGGTCATTACGTCAGTGATTGTTGGCGAAAATGTCTCGGGCTCGAATGCAACGTTGCGTAACGCACCACTACCGTCTATGTTGATTACCCCACTCACCCAAAACGCAGGAGTTTTACTTGCTGCCCGCGCCATTTCGTCGCTCCGCGAGGTACCTGGTGCGTAGAGCGCATATTGATTGGTGTAACGGTATGGCGATACCCATTTGGTGGGGAGTGCCCCTGATTGACAGTACGTCATGTAGTCGGGCCATGTGCCGTTGTTGGGAATTACTGTGCGGCGCGCTGCTGTGGCATTTGTCCATGGTAATCGTGTATCGAATCCAACTTCGTTGATGTAGCGATTAGCATACGGCCAGGCGGAGTCGCCAGCTTCTGATCCACATCCTTGAATGTGTCGACCAAATGTTTCGGATCCGGATTCATTACGGTCAAGATTGTGATTAAACTCGTGAGCTAGCGTGCCTTCACGCGATGTGCCGATATAGCCGGCTGCAACGCGACCTTCACCGTCACCCCAGATAGGATTGGAGAGACCGCCATATTCTGTTTCACCGATACCATTCGTAAATATGTATACCATTTCGGGCAATTTAAATGGTTCCGCACCTGTAAACAAATACGTGAAGAGCCAGGCTAATCCAATTGAGTGATAATAGTCAACACCCAATGTGATTGCCGTATCAAGATTCGCTGGTCCAACATCCAAATCGCTCCAAGGTCGTCGTACGAAGTTGACGTCTGGTACGGGATAGATGGTTTCAAGATAGCTTTCGTTACTCGAAATCAATGTATCTGTGGCCACATTGGGCGTAGCCGCACTACCCTCATTGAGTGGTGTAACCCAATAAGTTGGTGTGTCACGTGTATTAAAACGCACATTTGTTGATGTGGTCGAAGAGATAGATCCGGCTATTTTTGAAATGCTCGCTTCGAGTGTGATAGCTCCTGCAGAAGTCCACGCCTCAGGCAACAAAAAATTGGCAGTATCTTCAAGATTATGCCGATTTGGAGCGTTTTTAGCTGTATGCATCAGCACAAGTGGTGAACCAGCGAGGGTTAAGCCACGACGCTTGGCAGTCAAGTAGACAACCGAAGGAGTAGTCGTTACTGTCGTCTTTACCGTAACACGGGCCACTGTATCTTTGAGGGCAACGAGCGGGATTTGGTTATCAACTGTCTGAATTGCTTGTGTGACTTCAATTGGATTTGTCGGGAATGACAACGTACCTGCTCCAAGACCCGGCAATCGTACGTCTGCAAGGTTGGCAATGGTATATTCACGTGGATTATTCATCGCAGTAGGAATAGTGACTTTGAACTTGGGTGTGACTGATGATACCTCGATGCCAAATCGTGGTGCTGATACCGCACCCGCGCTTGTCATTGCACCGATTTCGACTAAATCAAAGCCGAACTCATAACTTCGATGAGGCTTGCAGGATGTTGAGTAATCTCTGATGTTGACGGTGCGTGATGCATCGCCAACAAAACAGTTGAACGCACTACTTCCACTTGATTTGATAACCGTACTTCTATCACATGCACTCAACGCAGTAGCGGAGGTGAATGTTTGTTTACACATTGGGCCGTTTGTTTTAAGAGTAAACTTTAGGTCAACGTTCGGAGTGATGCTGCCGTTTTTGTCGACATCAAAGATGATACTGGCTGCTTCTGCATCACCTACTTGACCATTCGTATCACCCGTCACGTTTATTAACATGTACATGCGGAACATATCACGAATGACTTTGATTTTGCCTTGCGCAAATACCAATTCACCACCAGTTGGCCACTCGTTACTACTGATGTTTCCGTCAATAAATGGTGTGTTTGCTGCACCTGCAGATATAGTCACTCGAGTAGTTTGTGCCAGTGCACTCTGTGCCATACTGCTGATTATGATGACAAAAACAAACAACAATCTCCAGAGACGTGCAGACGAGTACCTCATGTCACTCTCCTTGTGTGCAAATTGTTAGTGCGTTTATACATTACAGTGCGAGTATAGCACTCTCGCAAATCATGTCAATGATTTTTTATTTTTTACGGATAAAAATACGAAGTACAATGCGCTAGGAAAATCATTACAGGATGGTTATGCTGTCTGCACATTTTGCATGAATACGCAGGAGTTATGTATGTAGTTATTGATCCACAGGTCTTGCAGTAGCTCGATGCACTACGGACACCCGTATGGGATTGGATTACACCCGTTGACGTGCCGATGTTGATGCTTTCGTGTGAGCCAAATCGCAGTGGTGTAGTTCAAAAAGCATTTGTTGACGAGCTTTGTGCATATATGCCTGACATGGCGATCGTGATTATTCCCAATGCTGTGCACGAGATTCATCACGACCAACCAGAAGCATGTATGCAGGTAGTGCTGGATTTTATAAAGAGCGAGCAGATACGGTATAACTTCGATTACACTACAGAGAAGCCGTTTTTGTGTAAGGAATCTCAAACATGCAACTCACGTCCCTACGCGTGACCCTCTCAACTGGTGTAACGCTCAACGTCTATCAAGTGGGCGCTGGCCCCGATGTGCTCTTGCTCCACGGTATCACTGGGTGTGGCACCTACTGGAGTGTCCAAATCGCCCAACTCGTGGCCGCCGGCTACCGCGTGACCGCGCCTGATGGCCGTGGTCATGGCGAATCAGACCGTGCCAGCGATTACTCAACCGAGTCGATTGCTGCTGACGCTGCTGCCCTCATCCAACATCTTGGTCTTAATAAGCCAATTGTGATTGGTCACTCCATGGGTGGCGCCCAGAGTCTGATGCTTGCCTGTCAGCATCCAGAGTTGGTCGGTAAGGTGGTCCTTGAGGATCCTGCCATTTGGCCGATTAATGGTGATGAGGCATACGTCAAAGAGCGTCGTGACCCGTGGGAGATGGGCTTGCGCCAGTGGTTGACCATGAGCCACACCGATTTGGTGGCGTTTAAGCGCAGCGAAGCTCCGCATTGGAGCGACGAGGCGCTCGAGAGTTGGGCCTACGCCAAACTCCACAACGACCCACTCGTGTTGCAGTGGCTGAATGCATTACTGGTACCGGTATGGGCCTGGCTCAAGCCGGTTAATGTGCCGATTCATATCCTTTATTGCGCACCCGACAAGGGTGGTGTAGTCCAAAAGGAGTTTGTTGATGCACTCATTACAAAGATGCCGAAGCTGAGTGGCGAGGTTATCCCCAACGCTGGTCATGAAATCCACCATGATCAGCCTGAGGCGTTCATGCAGGCCACATTGGCATATATCAAATAAATGGCGATTGCTCGGTTTGACAGAGACGCATGGCCATGCGTCTCTGTCAAACCCGACCGCATATTGGGGCGTCCATGACAGGGTTCTTTGCCGTAGATATTACTGATCACCAGCGTGATAATGCCGGTGTTATCAAATCCTATCAACTCGGGCAAGGTCCGAATCTACTCTTGCTCCACGATGTTGCTGGCTCAGCACGTTATTGGGGCCAAACACTGACGGAACATGCGCTTGACATGTACCATGTCACCGTCATTGATCAACGCGGTCACGGGAATGCGTCTCATTTTGGTGCGTATGATATGGTCGCATTTGTTGATGATGCATGTGCGGTGGTGGCAGAACTCGGGTTGACGAAGATGATTATCATCGGACATGGCCTCGGTGCGCTTCAAGCATGTGCTGTAGCACAACGGTCTCCCGAGGTTGTGCGTGCACTTATTTTAGTTGACCCTCCTTTGTATGAAACAGCGCCAAATATCACCGAATTACGTACACAATGGCTCCATCGCCTAATGGAACTTCAGCAGTTGAGCGACGAAGAACGAATCAGTCGCATTGTGCGTACTGCTCCCGATTGGACACCGGTTGCGGCGCATGCGTGGTCAGATGCACGTGCCGTGTGTGATACCCATGCACTAGCGTGGCTTGATGCATATACCACAGCGATCAAGGAAACGGTGAGTGCTATTCACCATCCGACAATGGTCATGTATGGCGATGCGGCACGCGGTGCGCACATGACACCTGCAGTGGCTCAGTTCGTCCAGTCAGCGTCTGCACACGTGACCTGTGTGCACATAAATGAAACCGGCCATGATCTGTATCATGACCGGCCCAAGGCATACATGAAGGCTGTGCATAATTTTTTGCGGACCATCGCCAGGTAGAGACGCAGCATGCGGCGTCTCTACCTGGCGTTTGATTGTTATACCAACCCTGCCCAGGCATGCATGTCGTCACGCAAATGGCCGTACATGCGACGATATATTGCATACACCTGATTGTATTTGGCAACTGCGTCGGCGTGTGGCTGGGTTGTGGCAACCACACGCACACAGCGATTCACTGCGTCATTTACATCGGCAAAGTGCCCCGTACCCACGCCAGCCAACAAGGCGGCGCCATAGGCTGGTCCCTCTTCGGCGGCGAGTATCGAGACCGGTGCATTGAAGATGTCGGCCTGCATCTGGCGCCACAAGGCACTTTTGCCGCCGCCACCAGTGGCACGTACATCGCTCGTCGGTACGCCGAGTTGCCGCATAATCTCGATGCCGTCGCGAAGTGAGAATGTGACACCCTCCATCACGGCTCGTGCCATATGCCCAATCCCGTGGCGGGTGGTCAATCCGACAAATGCGCCGCGGGCGAGCGGATCGAGATGCGGCGTACGCTCCCCCGACAGATACGGCAAAAAGATCAATCCCTCAGCGCCGGCTGGTACCTCGGCAGCTGCTTTGGTCAAGTCATCGTATGACAACGCTGTCGCCCCTGTTTGACGCAAGGTGTTACGCAACCAACCAAATGCGCCACCGGCCGATAAGGTGACGGCCATCATGTGCCACGCACCCGGTACGCTATGACAGAACGTGTGTAGTCGCCCGTGTGGGTCAAGTGCAATCGTGTCGCTATGCGCAAACACCACGCCGCTGGTGCCGATACTGCTACTGACTGCGCCGGCCTTGACAATGCCGGTACCAATCGCGGCCGCCGAGTTATCGCCGCCGCCGGCGATGATCGGTAAGCCGGCCTTGAGACCGAGTGCCGCGGCCACATCGGCCTTGAGGTGACCAGTGACTGCTGGTCCCTCGTAGAGCGTGGGCAACCACTCGCGGTTGATACCGAGCTTCTGCAGGATTTCAGCCGAGTAATCGCGTTTACGCAGGTCAACCAACAATGTCCCTGCGCCATCGGCCACGTCGGCGGCGGCTACGCCACTCATCAACAGGCGGATGTAGTCTTTGGGTAGGAGTACATGCGCCAAACGCGCAAAGTTTGCTGGCTCGTGGTTGCGCAACCAGACGATTTTGGGCGCTTGGAATCCGGTCAAGGCCGGATTCCCAGCAATCTCAATCAAGCGGGTGGCCCCGACATGCTCGGTGATTTCGGCACATTCAGCAGCGGTACGCTGGTCGTTCCACAACAATGCTGGGCGAATCACCTGCTGTTGCGCATCCAAAAAGACCGATCCGTGCATTTGTCCGGTTAGCCCGATACCGGTAATCTGGCTGGCGTCAACTGACTTGGCCACCTCGCGGATGGCTGTTTGGGCGCCCTGCCACCAGTCACTAGGGTTCTGCTCACTCCAGAGTGGCTGCGGGCTGTAAATAGGGTATTCTGCGAGCGCAGTAGCGACAATCCGCCCCTCGCCATCACAGACAATCGCTTTGGCTCCCGAGGTGCCAATATCAATGCCAAGGAAGAGTGGCATGCGTGTGTTCCTTTCGTCTCATGTAGTGCACAGCAGGGGATTTCGTGCGAAATCCCCTGCTGCAAGTGCGTTATCGTGCGGAACGCCGGGCAATGATTTAGCGCACACCCATGATGATTTCGTTGGTCAGCTGATCAAGCTGCTCGTATGGCTGCCCACGGCTGCCAATCGCCTTGCGGTCGAAGGTGTAAGCGCTGAGTGCAGCGGCCTTCTCTTTGGTGAATCCACCCTGCCAGGCTGGTAACCCGGGGGCGATACTGTTGACTTGGCGTACCAATGCCTGAATCTCACTATCCTCGTTCCAGCGCTTGGCCTTCTCTTTGAGGATGAGGTACGTGCGCATACAGCCACGAGCAAAGGCCTTGACGCCCTCGTAATCATCGGTGCGGAATGCGTGGGCATCAAAGTGCTTGTTGCCCGCATAACCGACATCTTCGAGGAACTTGACTAGCATAAACGCACCCTTGAGGTTGGCCGCACCAAAGCGGAAGTCTTGGTCGTAACGGCCAATCACCTGGTCGTTCAGGTCAATATGGAATAACTTGCCCATCTCCCAGGCCTGTGCCACACCATGCAAGAAGTTGAGCCCAGCCATCGTCTCGTGGGCGACCTCAGGGTTGACACCCACCATCTCGGCATGATCAAGCGTACTGATGAATGCTAGTGCATGACCGACCGTCGACAAGAAGATGTCGCCACGTGGCTCGTTTGGCTTGGGCTCAAGCGCAAACTGCAAGTCATACCCTTGCGATTTGACGTAATGTGTGAGGAAGTTAATTGATTCGCGGAAGCGTTTGACCGCCTCGGCTGGGTTCTTGGTGGCGTCGGTCTCAGTCCCCTCGCGCCCACCCCAGAACACGTACACTTTGGCGCCACACTCCACGCCCAAATCAATCGCACGCATCGTCTTTTGGACGGCATAGGCGCGCACTGATGCGTCGTTTGAGGTGAATGCACCATCGCGGAATGCAGGGTCGGTGAACAGGTTGGTGGTGGCCATCGGCACAACTAACCCAGTGTCGTTCAAGGCCTTCTTAAAATCGCGCACAATCTGGTTGCGCTCATCTGATGTCGCATCAATTGGCACCAAATCATTGTCATGAAAGTTCACGCCATATGCGCCTACATCGGCGAGGAGATGCACCAATTCAACCGGCGACTTTGCCGCGCGTACCGGCTCACCAAATGGGTCGCGGCCAACGTTGCCGACCGTCCATAACCCGAAAGTAAACTTGTGCTCGGGACGTGGTGTGTAATCCATCTGTGATCCTCCTTGGATCGTATTCAGGTGTCAGAGCGGAACAGCGCCATTCTACCATGAGATTGTATGTCGATTATCAACACTGCATTCTGTCATGTTGTGCGCGGCCATTTCGTATTATGTGTTCGTATTGCGCACCAATCATGTATGCCTGTCAGCGTTTTTTTCCAAAAGAACAATGGTAATTTGGGGTATAATCATCGTGAATCAACCGAAGACGCAACGGAGCATGTCTATGCCCCAGCCACAAGACCGCGGCGGGCGCGATCGCCTGTCGGCGGTAATTCATTTTTTGGGGGATTTGCTCGGCGACGTGATTCGTTCACAGGCCGGCTTATCCGCTTACGAAAGCGAAGAATTCGTTCGTTCGCTCAGCAAAGAGTTACGCCATCAACCTTCGCCTGAGCGTATCCGTGATCTCCAACGTCATATTGCCAACTTGGATGTCGCCGGACTCAAGAATATCCTCAAAGCCTTTAGTACCTACTTTGCCCTTGTCAACCTCTCTGAGCAACTCCAACGCATCTGGGTGCTCGATGAGCGTGATCGTACCGCCCGACTCAATGGCTCATCACGTAGTGAATCGCTCGGCGAGGCTATCCGCGATATCGCGCAAGCCGGTGTGACGCCGGCCGAGCTAACCGCTTGGATGACACAAGCCTGCATTCGCCCTGTCTTTACGGCGCACCCTACCGAGGCCCGACGTCGCACCATCCTCGACAAATTGCGCCGGCTGGCCAGCGCTTTGAGCGCTGCTGCCACCGATATGTCGCATCTCGATGACCCCGAGGTCGTCAGCCTTGTGCGCGAGGAGATGCTCGGCATGTGGCAAAGCGACGAGATTCGCGTGGTGCGCCCAACCGTCATCGACGAGGTCAACAATGGCCTTTACTACTTTGAGCAGAGCATCGTCAATCTCATCCCGCATCTCTATCGCGAACTTGAGCGTTCGCTCGCCCGCGAGTATCCAGGGGTGACATGGCGCGTGCCGGCGATTTTACGCTTTGGCTCTTGGATGGGTGGCGACCGCGACGGCAATCCGTTTGTCCGCCCCGAGACAACGGTCACCGCCGTGCGCTTGATGCGATTGGCCGCCCTCGAATTTTATCGCGACCAGTGCGACCTAATTAGTCGACGCCTCAGTTATTCCGATCGCCAAGTGTCGATTAGCGCTGAATTGCGTGAGTCATTAAATCAGTACGCGCAACGTTTTTCTGAGTTTGATGCCGAGATCAACCGTCGCTACCCGCATGAACCATACCGACGCAAGTGTCTGTTTATTGCACATCGCTTGCAACACACGATTGACGCGACAGAGAGCCTCAAACCGGTGTGGTCACTTGCCCACGATGCGCATCACCCCGACAGTTATGACACGGCTGATGAGTTGCTTGCCGATTTGAACCTGATGCAGGATTCACTTGTCGCCTATGGTGGTGCCGATGCGGCAAGCCGATCGCTTGCCGATTTAATTCGTCAGGTTGAGGTCTTTGGCTTGAGCTTTGCCACCCTCGATGTGCGTCAGCACAGCGAGCGCCATTCGACAGCCCTCGCCGAGATTTTTGCGCATGCGGGTGTCCATGTCGATTACTTAGCCTGTGACGAGGCAACGCGTGCGCGACTGTTACAACATGAACTTGACACCCACCGTCCGCTTATTCCTGCGCGTCTGCCCTACAGTGAGGCGACGAACGAAATCGTCGAGACGTTCCGCATCATCTCAGCCATCAACGAGCAGTTAGCACCTGGTGTCATCCAAACAGTGATTGTGAGCATGACCAAGGGTGTTTCCGATGTGCTCACGGTCCTGTTGTTGGCACGCGAGGCTGGAGTACTCGAATTGCCGAATGGTGGCATCGATATCGTGCCGTTGTTCGAGACGGGCGATGACCTCGCCAATGGCGAGCATATCATCCGTGCCTGTTGGGATGTGCCAAGCTACCGAGCGCATTTGGCCAAACGTGGCAATTTGCAAGAGGTGATGATCGGTTACTCCGATAGCAACAAAGACGTCGGCTTTGTGGCGGCTAACTGGGCGCTCTACGAGGCCCAACGCAAATTACGCGATATCGGTCGCGAATACGGCATTAGCATGCGACTATTCCATGGTCGTGGTGGCTCAATTGGTCGTGGTGGTGGCCCTACCAACGAGGCAATTTTGGCCCAACCGCCGGGGAGTGTGGCTGGCCAAATCAAAATCACTGAACAAGGTGAGGTTATCTCGGATCGATACGGTCTGGCAGCGATTGCCAAACGCCACCTCGAGCAAGTGTTGCACGCTGTCATCAAAGCAGCGTTTGCCCAACCTACTGATCCTCCCGCTGCCTGGACTCATGCACTCGAGCAGTTGGCGACGACATCGCGCCAGAGTTATCGCGGATTGGTGTACGGGCACCCACAATTTGTCCAGTTCTTCCGCGAGGTGACGCCGATTGCCGAGATTAGCCGGCTCAAAATCGGTAGCCGTCCGGCTGCTCGGCGCAACAGCCAGCGCATTGAGGATTTGCGTGCCATCCCATGGGTCTTTAGCTGGATGCAGGCGCGATTCACGTTGCCGGGCTGGTATGGTCTTGGTAGTGCCGTCAGTCAATTTGTGGCGGGGCATGCCGATGGTCCAGCGCAGGCACAGCACCTGTTGCAACAGATGTACCGCGAGTGGCCCTTCTTTCGCTCGATGATTGATAACGCCCAGATGATCCTAGCCAAGGCTGATATGTATATCGCTCAGCGCTATGCCGAGTTAGTGACGGATCAGGCGCTCGCAACCGAGATGATGACGATTATTGAGCAGGAGTACCATCGTAGTGTGTCGGCCGTGTGCATGATTAGTGATAGTGACAAACTGCTCTCACGCAGTCCGGTGTTACAACGCTCAATTGCCCAACGTAACCCATACGTCGACCCGATTTCGTATGTGCAGGTCGAGCTCCTCAAACGCCTGCGCGCCAATCCCGACATGGAGGGCCACGAAGAGGTCGAGGATGCCATTCTGCTCTCGATTAGTGGACTTGCCGCCGGCCTCAAAAATACCGGATAATCAGGCCAACAATGCAACACTGTGGTTGTATTGAATTGACATAAAAGGTGAACTATGACGTTGCCACTCGCCAATTTGCGCGTCCTTGACCTGACGCGCGCCCTCACAGGCCCCTACTGCACCCAAATGCTGGGTGATATGGGCGCCGATGTCATCAAAATCGAACAACCAGGCGTCGGCGATAACTCGCGCGCCTGGGGCCCACCATTTGAAGGGGGCGAGAGCAGCTACTACCTCAGCGTCAACCGTAACAAGCGTAGTATGGCGCTGAATTTGCGTAACCAGCATAGTGCGACCATCATGCAAAAGTTGGTGGCGCAGAGCGATATTATCATCGAAAACTTCGTGCCGGGCACCATGGATCGCTCTGGCTTCGGCTATGAACAGTGCAAAGCCATTCGCCCTGACATCATCTACTGCTCAATCTCGGGTTTTGGTCAAGTTGGCCCAGATCGTGAACGGGCCGCCTATGACCAAATCGCCCAAGGGCTCGGCGGGCTGATGAGCGTCACCGGCGAGATTGCTGGGACACCGATGCGTGTCGGTATTGCTATTGCCGATCTCGTGGCCGGCATGCACGCCGCCTATGCGGTGATGGTCGCCGCCTACCATCGTCAAGCGACGGGCATCGGCCAGTATATTGACACATCGCTCCTATCGGGCCAACTGGCGATTATGACCTACCAAGCGGCACGCTATTTCGCCACCGGCGAGGCTCCAGCGAGTAGCGGTAATCACCACCCGACCATTTCACCATACGGCGTTTATCGTGCCAAAGATACCTGGTTTAATTTGGCAGTCGGCACCGATGATTTGTGGCGCCGGTTTTGTGATGCACTCAATCTCGCTGACCTCAAAGCAGATGTACGCTTTGCCACCAACCGTAGCCGAGCTGAGCAACGCCCTGCCCTCAATCAACTGCTTGATGCGGTATTTGCCAACTACACCGTGGCGGAGCTCGAGCGTATCCTTGAGCCAGCCGGTATCCCGATTGGTGCCGTGCGTGACATCAAAGCGGCATTCGAGGATCCCCAAGTGCAGGCGCTCGGGCTAGTGCAGACGATTGCCCACCCTACG
The DNA here is from genome assembly GCA_046300655.1 of Chloroflexota bacterium. Classification (GTDB taxonomy): domain Bacteria; phylum Chloroflexota; class Chloroflexia; order Chloroflexales; family Roseiflexaceae; genus UBA965. Next base: position 23,104 of record JBKCLM010000070.1, read on the forward strand.
GCCGGCGATGTACGTGTGGTCGGTCCGCCGTACAACTTCTCTGAGACGCCGGGGACGATTCGACGCTATCCGCCACGGCTTGGTGAACACACGGATGAGATTTTGCGCGAGTTAGGCTTTGCTGAGCACGACATTGACACCTTCCGCACTGCAGGAGCAATTGGTCAGTGAGTAAAGCAGAACGGATGCGGTTAGATCTCTTGCTGGTGGCGCGTGGTCTCGCTGAGTCACGCGCCAAAGCGCAGGCCTTGATCATGGCCGGTGTGGTGCGCGTCAATGGCCAGGTCTGCCGCAAGGCCGGTGAGAATTTGCTCCTCACGGCTGAACTTGCCGTCGAGGAGAGCCTGCCGTACGTAAGCCGTGGTGGCTACAAGTTAGCGCATGCCCTCGACGAATTCGGCATTGATGTCACCGGTATTACTGCTATTGACGTGGGTGCCTCAACTGGCGGATTCACCGATGTGCTGTTGCAACGCGGTGCCGCCGCCGTGTATGCGGTTGATGTGGGCTACGGCATCCTCGATTATGCGATTCGCAGTAACCCCAAAGTGATTGTGCTTGAGCGCACCAATATCCGCTATTTGACTGAGTTGCCTGCTGCTGATCATGCGACGTTGCCACCAACTGCGGCCGTGATTGATGTGGCGTTTATTTCGCTTAAGTTGGTCCTGCCTGCCGTCAAAGCGTTGCTCGCTCCCGATGGCTGGATTATCGGCCTGATTAAGCCGCAATTTGAGGCTGGGGTTGACCAAGTCGGCAAAGGTGGCGTCGTGCGCGATACTGCCGTGCGGGCTCAGACGATTCGTGAGGTATTGCGCTCGGCCGCGGATTTGGGGTATGGGTGCGCTGGGCTGGCGCGATCGCCCATTCAAGGACCAGCCGGCAACGTCGAGTTCTTGGCGTGGCTCAAGCGTGGCGTTGACGCCGATATCGAAAAACGCATCGCCACCGTTGAATTGTGATGTGGTGGATGGTTTGATTGGTTCCATTCGTGGTAGATTTGACATGTAAAAAACGCACAACCCCGTGTGTCATTGATGTGTCTGCGAAGGGATGAATATATGCAACCGCTGACGAACATCCGTGTGCTCGACATGACCCGTGCTTTGACTGGACCATATTGCACCCAAATGCTCGGTGATATGGGCGCCGACATCATCAAAGTTGAGCAACCCAAGATTGGCGACAACTCGCGCGCCTGGGGGCCACCGTTTGTCAACGGCGAAAGCACGTACTTTATGAGTATCAACCGCAATAAGCGCAGTATTACCATTGATTTGCGCCATCCAGATAGTGCGGTCATCATGCGTGAGTTAGTTGCACAGAGCGATATTATTATCGAAAACTTCGTGCCGGGGCACATGCACAAATACGGCTTCGATTATGAATCCTGCAAGGCCATTCGTCCTGACATCATCTACTGCTCAATTTCCGGCTTCGGCCAAGAGGGGCCCGATCACGGCCGCGCGGCCTACGATCAGGTGATTCAAGGGCTCGGTGGCGTCATGAGTGTCACCGGGTATGCTGATGGCGGTCCGATGCGCGTCGGGATAGCGTTGTCAGACATTATTAGTGGGATGAACGCCGCGTTTGCAATTATGGCAGCGACCATTCACCGCATGCAGACCGGTATCGGCCAGTACATCGATACATCGCTTTTGTCGGGGCAGCTCGCAATGATGTCGTATCATGCGGCGGCGTACTTGGCTACTGGTACTGCGCCCAAGCGGACGGGCAATCATAACCCCGAGATTGCTCCATATGGTGTCTATCAGGCCAAGGACGGCTGGTTTAATCTGGCAGTAGGGACGAATGTGTTGTGGCAGCGCTTTTGTGATGCGTTGCATATCACAGAACTCCGTGATGACCCGCGTTTTGCCACGAACCACGATCGCTCGGTCAACTATGCGACCATGAATGCCGAGCTTGACAAGGTATTTCAACAGTACACCATGCGTGAGCTCCAAGACATGTTGATTCCAGCGGGTGTGCCAATAGGTGAGATCCACGATATGGCGAGTGTGTTCGCCGATCCGCAAGTCAAAGCGCTTGACGAGGTGGTGACAATTGCCCACCCTAAAGCCGGCGATATCCGGGTTGTTGGGGCGCCCTATCGCCTGACGGAGACGCCGGCCACAGTTCGTCGCCATCCACCGATGCTCGGTGAGCATACCGATGAGATTTTGGCCGAGGTTGGTTTTGATGCGGCGCAAATCGCTGCATTCCATCAATCAGGTGTGTTGGGTGAATAAACATTCTGGAATTGTAGAGCGCGTCCTCGTGTGCTCGAATCGGCATTACATCTAACCGGTGATTGTATGTAGTGTGGGACCAACTACAAATTGAAAGATGCTCCCTCCAAGGTGTGAGGTGTTTTCGTTGGTTCCATCAAATTCTATGATCGGTGCGCCATAGATGCTGTGTTTACGATTTACTCGCACCTCAAGTCCAAAAACACCGTAGATGATTCGATTATTGCATTCAAACAGTGCGTGAAAATACACGTTTCATAAAAAATTCCCGTTGAGATGCGTAGTGTAATACTCTAGGATAAGCATGGGATATCAGACATCGTTGTTTGAACAGAATCCATCTTGTAAGGAGTGTGACTATGTTGGCCAAGAAAACCAACCCGTTTTGGCTCACGCTGGTGTGTGTCGCAATGCTTTTGTTGGCGGCGTGTGGGAGTGCTCCTGCTGCTGAGCCGACCACCGCGCCCGAACCAGCCGCTGAAGAGCCAGCCCCGGCCGTGGAGCCTACGGTAGCTCCTGAGCCTGCCCCCGCTGCAAAAGAACACGTTATCAAAATTATGACGTGGCACGGGCCTGACAGCAACACTGGGTATTATGATGGTTACAAGCAAATCGCCGATGACTACACGGCAATGCATCCGAATGTGACGTTCGAGTTTGTCTATCAACCGCTCGACGGCTACAAGGAATTACTCGACACGCAATTCGTGTCAGGTAGCGCTCCACACATTATTCAGATGCAACCATGGATGTTTGGTGAATATGCCAACAAGGGAGTGCTGTATAACCTCAATAATGCGTACAACTCAAAAAGTGCGTATGCTGATGCACCACGCTGGATAGATACGTTTTCCGGTGGTGAAGCCTCGTTTGCTGGAATCCGCTCATCAAATAAGTTCGGTGGCATTTTCTTTGTGCCAAGCGACAGTAATGCAACCATGTCAATCGGTCAACCTATTTTCTATAACAAAGACTTGTTTAAGAAGGCAGGACTTGACCCCGAAAAACCTCCCCAGAATTGGGAGGAATACCGGACGGTCATGAAGGCACTCAAAGCGAGTGGTGTTATTCCAGTAGCTGCTGACAATGGACGTTGGGTTGGGTGGTCGCTCGGTCAGGTTGGCTATCAATTCGGCGAGAAATATGTTGACCAGTTTTATGATGCCAAGTACACGGATAAAAACCGTGGCGTCGAGTACTACTGGGACAAGGTGTATTTGTCATTGGCCAACGGTCAACTTGAAAACGCAGACTACTACGATGACATGTTGACAATATGGCAGGATTACGCACAGTATTGGCAAGAAGGGTGGACAGGCACTGCCGAGGCTGATGCCCCTAATCTCTTCATGACTGGCCAAGCTGCTATGTTACAAGCCGGGTTCTGGGATTTTCAAGGGTATTCGGAGTTGATCGGTGATAAGTTCGAATGGGGAATTTTCCCTGTTCCAGTCATTACCAAAGAGACTTCGCAGTACGCCATCGGTAAGTATGGTGCACCACCGAACACGCAGGATTATGGTTTTACGGTGAATGCTACTGTTGAGCAGGACAAAGAGCTAGAGGTAGTGATTGTCGATTTCTTACAGTATTTTTCAAGTGTTGAAGCGCAAACCAAATATGTAGAGATTGCGAAGTCATTCTCTCCTGTGGATGGTGTCCCCGTTCCAGCCGAAATCAAAGGTTTTGTGAACCCTAGCGATCGTGCTACCGCTGTTGAAGTGGTTGGATCCTCGTTCATTGAATGGGGCGATGGGGCGATTTGGCCAGGACTTTCACAAGATTTTTTGATGGGTAATATTAGTCTTGATGATTACAAAGCCAAAGTTGCCGAATTGTCACGCGATGGCTCGAAGGGGTATGTTGAGGGGATGATTGGGGCGGATGGATATGCCGCGCAAATCACAGCTGCTGAAGCGAAACTTGCCGAAATGCAAGCTGATGGGAGTAATGAATTGATGATTCAATCCCAGCAAGCAACCATTGAGAACCTGAAGCTCCGACTTGAGATGATGCAGACATACTATAAGCCGTAATAGCTTGCCCCATCAATCTTTTTGGCAAGGTGGGAGTCATCCCCACCTTGCCACTAGTTGCCGACGAGGTTCATTATGGTAGAACATTTGCCGAAACCGACGCAACGTCAAAAGCGTGTCAGTCAAGGTCGCAAACAGATGTGGATTGGGTGGTTATTTGTAGCACCGGCATTGTCGTTGAATCTGCTATTCGATTGGTATCCCATGTTTGAGGGTATCTACCGATCATTCTATCGGTGGGATGGCTATAGTACTGCAGTATTTGTTGGTTTAGAGAATTTCCAGAAAATATTCAATGATTCGATTTTTTGGGGTTCTGTTGCCAACATGTTATTTTTTTTGGTTATGAGTATTGTGTTGATGATTCCAACCATCATCACGAGTGTCATATTGTTTCGCATCCGTAATATGCGTGGACAATATATCTATCGCATTCTCTTTTGTATTCCCATGGTCGTCCCGTGGATGGTGATTGTGTTAATGTGGCAGTTCATGTATAACCCCCAATATGGTTTGTTCAATCATCTTCTCACATCATTGGGATTAACCGAATGGCGACAAACGTGGCTTGGTAATCCTGAGTTAGTGAAATGGTGCCTGATTTTTATGGGCTTTCCATTCGTCACCACGAATGCCGCATTGATTTATCTCGGGGGATTGAAGAGTGTCTCTGAATCTGTATGGGAGGCAGGTGCACTTGATGGCGTAGGGCCAATTCAAAAGTTTTTCTATCTGGAATTTCCATTGATTCTCGGACAGTTTAATTTGAATTTAATCGGTACTATCACCGCTGCCATAACTGGATATACGACACAACTGATTCTCACAAAAGGTGGTCCGGGATTTGCATCTATGGTGCCTGGTCTATACATGTACTTGTCTGCATTCAAAAGCCAAAAGTACGGATACGCATCAGCGCTCGGGTTAGTAATGTTCGTCATGTCACTTGTCGTGACACTCATAAGCATCAAGTTTTTACAAAAAGAAGAGCATACATCATGAGAGTTTCAATTACTCAGAGTCAACATAGACATATTGTTGTAGCAGAGTGGTTCAAACATGTAGTGCTCGTATGTGTGTCGATTGCACTTCTCTTTCCTATGTTTTTGATGCTGGTCATGTCAGTCAAAAACAAAGAGCAAATTGTTTTTGAGTTTTTTGCTATTCGTCCACCGTTCCATTTTGAAAACTATGCCGTTGCGTTTGAATTTATCTCGCCATTCATGATGAATAGTGTATGGATGGCACTCGCATCAACGATGTTGACTGTTTCTGTGACCGCATTAGCAGGATACGCATTTGGCAAACTTGAGTTTCCTGGGCGGAATGTATTGTTTTGGATTTTGTTTGCCAAAATGATGTTGCCTGGCATCATGAATCTGATCCCATCATTCACCTTGGCGTGGCGTCTCGGTATTTTGGATACCTCGTGGCCAGTTATTCTATTTTGTGCAGGAACATCCCAGCCGTTCTGGGTCTTTGTGATGCGTACGTTCGTGGCGCAACAACCACAAGAATTGTTTGAGTCAATGCGAATAGATGGTGCCAATGAGTTTCAAATATTTCGTTATCTTGCCATTCCCTTGTTACGCCCAATGATTGCTTTAATGTCGATTAATGTGTTTGTGTTTGTGTGGAACGACTACATTTGGCCATTGGTGACCATTCAATCATTCGAGAAGCGCCCGTTGACGGTTGGGTTGGCGTATCTGACATCCGCATATCCGGGCGACTACGGCATGCTCACCGCTGGGTATGTGATTGCGGCATTGCCCCTTCTCATTCTTTTCTTTATCTCCATGAAACAATTTATCGAAGGGTTGACAGCCGGCGCAATTAAGTTATAGGGCAAACATTCATGCAACCACTTCTCATCGATGATATCGACCAACTCAGATATCGACTCTTGAACAGCGAAACGACGCATGGGCGCAGTGCTGATCTCTGGCGACTCATAGTACGATGTGCACGGAGCGCACCCTTCTCGTTTCCGTGGTTTACGCCGTTTGTGGCTGTGATAACTCGTGATCCGCGCGATATCGCACATGCCGCCGAAGTAATCCGACGCTATGTGAGCAAGCTCGATAGCATGTATTTTTCGACAGGACTGCAATTTCATTTCTGGTGTTTTGCGTTTCCTCATGCAAAATGGAGTCTTTATTTTCAGTGGTTGTGTACGCTTGATGCGTTTGATGATGCCGAGGCTAAGCATATTGCCGAACAATTCATCGAATACCACTTTGTTAATTTTTTGTATGGGATGCGTACCAAACCAGAACCTGAGTGTGTCGATAACCAAGCACTGTCATTGGCTCTGAGTGCTACCCTGCTCGGATATGTCTTTACACAGCCACCACATTCATCGCAAATGGCTACATTGATCCGCGATGAGGGACTGCGACGCTTACCAGTTATTCTTGGTGATATGCCGCCATCTGGCTATAGTGGCGAGGGAAGCTCGTACATGGACTGTGTAAATGGTCCAGCGGTGGCGCTTGCCGTTGAGCTTCTCGAACGTATCACCGATGAATCAAATCTGCTCCACAGACCGTTTACGTTGAATGGTGCGACCCCCTATGCGGTGCTCAAAATGGTCGCATACGAGTGGATGCCTGGTTCACTTTTGTTACCGTGGGATAACTATGGATATCAATTTGGCGTGCGCGCCCCCCTGGCATATGCAGCAAAGAAAACCGGTGAAGCGCTTTTTTCTGATATTCTCGAACATGAAGCGCTCTGGAGTTACGATATCGGCACTGGTTGGGCATATGATGATTTGCCGTGGACGTTGATTTGGTGGCCAGATAGCACCAATGCACACACGCCCAAAACTAATCGTAGCTGGTTTCAAGCGCACGTGGGTGGTGCATTGGTCAGCACTGACCGTCAGTATTACGCCATGCAGATGTGGGATGCCTCAACGCCCGTAGTGCCGACGCGTGCGCATGTGAATCCCAACGCGCTCCTGTTTAATGCACATGGTGTGCCACTTTCGGCTGATGGATCGCCCACATCAACTGGTGCTGCACGGTTTAAATTTGCTGATACGGTGCGGCAAGTGAATTTTCTGACGATGGGACAAATCGATGAGTACAACTACGGTGATGGTTGTGGTGGTGCGCACTCGGTTATGCTCGTTGATGGATGGGAGGGGATGCGCAACTTTGCGGATGGGGCGCAGATTCGCGCATCATCCATAGCAGATACGCACGCATTATCACTAATGTGTGATGTTGCACCAACATATCAAGAGCGATGGCCGGATATCGCCTCAGTCTGTCGAAGGACCACGTTGTGTGCGCAACGATTTTTCGTCGTAGAAGATATGTGTCGCGCTACTGAACAGCATCAGTGGACGCAGCGTTTTGTGTTGCGCCCTTCGTTTGTGCCGACAACACATGGCGTCAAGATACAGTCACCCGAAGGTGTGGTGTTACACCTCATTCCGGTTTTAGTTGATGCACACGTTGTGACAGAATCAGTCACTGGTCATCCTGCCAAACCAGATGGTTGTTGTGGTATTGCTGATTTTGTGTATCACGGCACACATATGCATCAACTAACGCTCGCATGGATGGCGTCAACACGTCAGCGTGGTGCCCAAATTCGCCACTTTTCAGCTATTGCTGATGAGACTGACTCACTAACATATGCAGATGCACGCCTGCAGCTGCAGGCCAGCACAATCACCCTTGATATGCAACTACCGCCATATATGGAGGCAGATGTGGCCATCATCAAACGCTGGTGGTATCGTGTGATTGTCGCCAAACCAGAAAATGCCAACTGGATTCAGTTACCACTTGGGATGTTACATCCGCGGTTGTGGCTTAATGACGAGGAGATTGATCTCACGCCGTATCGACAATCCGCAGAGTTAATTGCGCCGCACGTTACCCTGCCTTCGCATTTTTTTGGTCAACGCACGCTTGATATCGTCATGTGCGTTGATGTCCCAATTAGTCATTATGAGGGTGGAGGTGATGGCACGATTGGCTTGAGTGGTGGTGTGTGGTGGATTCATCCTATTGAAGAAGAAGAGGTTATCTCGTGTCATCTGCGTGACGGTGCCTTGATTGTGCAGAGCTCTCATGCTGTGTATGTCGAGCCGTATTCGCTTCAATGGAATGAGGAAAGTCGATGAGTCGTTTTGCGTTGATGGAGGAGGTGTTGTCACAGCCAGAGCGTATTAGCGAGGCTGCCTCCCACGAAGATTGGCGTATTCGATATGCTGCAGCCATCGCTATTGCCCGCTACCCTGACGCGCGATGGCTGACGGTACTGCATCAAATGCTCATTATTGAATCGCAGCGACCACTGTATACGCAACCTGTGGTGAACTTTTCACACGGGACCGGTGATACCCGTATGGCCGAACAGATTGGACCTCTGACCGTGATGTTTGATCACCCATACGATGAGTCTACCAAAGATGCATGGCGATGTCGTGGTCGTGTACGTCAAGCCGTACTTTTTGCAGTGGCAGTGATAGGACACGCCTCACCCGAGTTACTTGAGATGATGCATGCATTTCTTGCAGACCCTCACGAGGATTTTGCAGTCAAAGCCGCTACGGCTCGTGCCCTCGGAGCTATTGGCGATCCAGCGAGTGTTCCTTTTTTGCATATGGCGCTTGCATTTGATGAGTGGTGCACAAACCGCGAGGCTGCCAAAGCATTAGCAAGGATAGTATCATGACGCGAATGTTGACTATTGGGATTGCATCGCTGGCTGTTATTCCGGGCGAACTTGCGCATAATCTCGCACAAATCACATTGACAGCGCAACAAGCTGCACGCGTCGGATGTGACCTGTTAGTAACGCCCGAAATGAGTGCAACTGGATACGGTGGATATCCGGAGATTTTGGCGTGCGCAGAGGTGGCCGGTCAAGGTCCAATTTATGCACATCTTGCACATGTGGCGCACCAAACCAATATGGTTATTACGGCAGGATTCGTGGAACACGCTCACGGTAGACGCTTTTTGGCACACTATGTCGTCTATCCTAATGGTACGTTTGTGGTGCAGCGCAAAAACCGTGTTACTCCGCGTGAATACCCACTCGATGCCGCAGTTCCACTCTTTTTTGATGACACTGAAGAAATTGGTCATGTACACGCAGAAGACGCGTACTGGCAGTTTTTTGATGTCAAAGGTGTGCGTTGCGGTATTGTGATTTGCGCTGATTTAGGTGTCAAACAGCTTAATTCGTATTTTTTGGCACAAGGTATTGAATTAATGCTTTTGCCAACAGGCGCAGGCGGCACACGCGACGAACGTATGACAACAACAGAGATTCTTGCAGAACACGGTATTACGCGCTACATGCAAGAAATGCGCGCTGCCTGCTTTCCTGGGGATGGAATCAGTCAGTGTATAACCTATCGTAGAGCGCTTGCTGCGGTCAATTTATGTGGGTTTGATGGGCATCAGTTTTATCACGGTGGACAAGGGTCAATCATCGATATGTATGGCGATGTGCACGTGGTTATCCCTGGAATTCCAAATCTCGATCGCCAACAGTCGCGCTTTGCGTTCGCACACATTGATTTTGATCAACAACGAGATTGAAGGTCATCATGAACCGCATACGGGTTGGAGTGGTGGGACTGAACTTCGGTAGTTGGATGATTGAGCACGAATTATTGGTTGGTGAAGGTGCAGCGTGCATAGAAATTGTTGCCGTCTGTGATCTGCAGACCGATAAAGTCGCATTCTGGAGTGCACGCTTAGCAGTCCCTGGCTACACCAATCTGCATGACATCCTACAACAGTCGAATATACAAGCCATTGCGCTTTTTACAGGACCTGTGGGCCGGTCACTCCTTATCCAGCAAATCATTGATAGTGGTCGAGATGTGATTACAACGAAGCCATTTGATGGTGAATTGAATGCCGCACAAACGGTGTTACACGCCGCAATTGCTGCACGACGTGTGGTTCACCTCAATTCGCCACCACCACAAATGACTCCAGATATTGCACAATTGCATACGTGGATGACAAAGTACGATCTTGGCCGTCCAATCGCGTATCGTGCAACGACGTGGTGCTCATATCGTGAAGTCCCTGATGGGAGTTGGTACGATGACCCACAACGTTGCCCTGTGGCGCCGATTTTTCGGCTAGGCATCTATCTCATCAATGATTTATCGTGGTTTTTTACGCATGTGCAAGACGTATCAGTCATGCAATCGCGTGTTTTTACACAGCGCCCGACTGCCGATAATGCACAGTTGTCAGTGCAATACACCAATGGTGCGATTGGGAGTGTATTTGCGTCGTTTTGTATTGCCGATCAGCAGTATTATCGATGTGCCCTCGAGATGAACTTTGCGAATGGTACGCTCTATCGAAATGTAGGACCGTTTACGTTGGGCAGTGAAGTACAACTTAGTCTTGTGACTGTCCAAGGAGGAGACCAACGTATCATCAATGCACAAACACCACCACAAGGTGCTGGGTATCAATGGCGCGCATTTCAACGTGCTGTGTGGCAATCCGAAGGCATGACTGAGGCCTATGCGGAGCGTATTCTTACCGGATTGCAGGTTATTAACGCCATGCAACGTGCGATTTCGCCAGAGTCAGGAGTATGTCAATGATTGGTATTGGCTTGTTTGGTCACAACGGGCATCAGTTATCGATTGATAGTCTGTGGGATGGCGCAACAATCGTTGCGGTATGTGATGTTCCAAGCCAGGTTTCACCAAAACAATATGGAACGTTTGATGAATTACTAGAGGATTCACACATCCATCTCGTCGCGATTTGTGCACCGCGACGTGATCAACAAGTGCATTACATTCGCCGTGCACTGTTGGCCGGAAAGCATGTAATCGCAGAGAAACCATGTCTCATGCTTCATGATGATATTTACGAGGTGGTTGCATTAGCACAGCGAGTCGGTCGACACTTTTTTGAAATGTCAGGGAGTGTTGATGAAGCACCCTATGCGCTCATTGCACCGCTGATTACACAAGGACTCATTGGTGAGATTGGTCAAGTATGTGTGCGTAAATCGTACCCATATGCTGATTGGCGCCCTCAAGACGAAGGTGTTGATGGTGGATTGGTGATGCAGTGTGGAATTCACGCGTTGCGAATGATTGCTCATATCACAGGTCTTCGAGTTGTGGCAATTTCAGCTGTTGAAACCAAAATTGGTAACCCTGATTTATCCGGTGAGTTAATAATGGCTGTCAGTATTTCAGCGCGACTTAGTAATGGCGCGGTGGCTAGCGTTGCCGCAAATTACTACAATCCCCGTGCACATGGACGTTGGGCAGATGATGAATTACGCATTTATGGACGTGATGGGATGATTGTGACAGGGCAACACAATGAAGTTCATGTGATCACACATGAATCGCGTACGACACTCCAGTGTCCAGTACAACCGCATCCATTTCAGCATGTAATTGATGTCATTAATCAAAAATCTCTGCGTACTCGAGATATTGTGTGGGATTTACATCCGACACATGCCGTGATTGCAGCGAAAGACTCTGCTCGGCACGATGGTATGTGGATAAATATCCCATAACTTGCAGTATAATGAGGCACCACATAAACACATTGCACAGATAACTCCCGCGGAGGGCTCCTCTATGCCGCAGGTAATTTTAGTCGATGATAATATCAAAGCACTTGACGGCTTGCGTCGTCATATTCCATGGCAGTCTACCGGTTGTGTGTGTGTGGGTACTGCCCAAAATGGGGTGGAGGCGTTGGAGTTGTGTCGCACCTTACACCCTGATGTCGTCATCACTGATGTGAAAATGCCACAAATGGATGGCATCGAATTGTGCCATCAACTCCATCAGTCATATCCTGATATGCAGCTTATTGTGATTTCTGCGTATGATGATTTTAGCTTTGCTCAGAAAGCTATGGCTGTTGGTGTGAAACATTACGTGCTGAAACCAATGAATCACCTGAAAATCAATGAACTTACACAGATTCTGACTGAGATGGCGCAACGTGCCCATAAATATACGGCATCAATTTCTGCGTTTTTTACATCGAATGATGTTGATGCGTTACGCCAAGCTTTGATGCATACGAACGAAGCAACGCTATTTGATGTGTTGGGACGTATTTTAAAGAACAGTACACTTGAATTGCGTGTTGCCAAAGAAATCGCCACTCATCTTGTGGCCGTTGTCTACCAGCATACAAATCAGTTGGGATTGCCAACATCGGTTGGTTGTCAACAGCTGAATGATAGAGTCGCTGACATCCAAACATTGCATACGGCTGAGAGTGTGTATGAATACGTTCTGCAAATATATCTCGGTGTGTGTCGGCATATCAATCATCAACGCAATCCAAGTACTGAGCATTTAGTACAGCGTATACAACAGTATATTGATGCACATTACTGTGATGCAGAGATCTCAACCTACACAATTGCCGAGAAGTTTCACCTGAGTCAGAGTTATCTGTGCCAGATATATCGTACCCATTTGCACGCAAGTGTGCACGCCACGATTACGCGTATGCGTATGGCACGTGCATGCGCCATTCTCAAACAAGAGAAGTTTCGTTCTATTGCTGAAGTTGGCCGTGAAGTTGGTTACATGGATGCACAATATTTTGCAAAGGTGTTTCGACGGATTTGCGGATCCACTCCGAGTGAATATCGTGATTTATCGTTTCCACTATGACAAATACGACATTATTACGACGTATATTTTTGCTCGTCAGTGTCCTCTTTTTTGTATTGTTGACCACGACGATTACCATCATTTATCTCTTTTTTTCAAATTTATTAGTGCGTAATGCACAAGATTATCTGCACCTCATAATGCAGCAACATCAACGTACGGTAAATACCTCATTACAGCGCGTGGATGAAGTGGTTGTTGGTCTCACTACGGATAAGTTTTTGTATCAACAAGTTGCGTTACCGCTAAGCGAAAGCTACGTAGATCACGCAATTTCTCGTCAAGAAATCAATCGCTATTTAGTACGGTCTGTCTATGTACCGTTGCGTCGTTATTTTGATCAGGTGAACTACTGGTTCTTTATTGATGATCAATATCCGCGCAGTGAATTATATGCGGCATACTCTTTTCCGGCGAATCGCGTACTGACGATGCGTGATGCGCGGCAAATGCTGTTTTTTGATAAGACACAACGAGCACAAGGGCAAGTCTATTGGTTTATGGATAACAACAAGCCAAGCAAAATATATGCTGCGGTATGGTTACGTGGTACATCGGGTACAGTAAGTATTCCTGATATTGGCATTTTGCTACTTGAGTTTGATGTCGTTGATATTGTGGGTACACAACAAACCGACATGAATGGTGCATCAACATATTATCTGATTGACCCTAATCGTGTTGTGTACGGAGTGAATGGTTCAGCACACACAGCAGATGTACAACAATTTGTGCAATCATATCAATTTGTTCAACCACGCACGAATCAAACAGTACAATCAAATAATCAGTTGTTTAGTGTGTTGTGGTTAGATACTGGGTGGATGCTACTTGGTGTCACACCGTTTACTGAGATTACACGTCAAACACACCGATTAAGTGAATTTTTGATACCGCTCGTGATTGTATCATTGGGAGCGGTGGTGATTGTATCCTATGTGATCGCGCGTTCAGTCTCTCGTCCAATTGTCCGATTATCACAAGTCATGCAACAGTCGCGTCAACAGTCAGATTTTGATATGGAGATGCTTGAACGTCCACAAACTATTGAAATTGCTCGATTATATGACGCATATCGTGAGTTTATCGTACGTATTAAACAGCTGCTTCACGATGTGTATCTGACTGGAGTCAGTGTAAAACAGGCAGAGTTGCGTGCGTTACAAGCACAGATCAATCCACACTTTTTGTATAACACATTAGACTCAATAAGTTGGGTGGCACTTGACCACGGTGATTCTGATGTACCACGAGTAGTCTCATCTCTCTCGAATATTTTGCGTTACAGTATCAATGATTCTGATCGGATGGTCACTTTCGCTGATGAAATTGCGATTGTCCGTGATTATCTTGATATTCAGAACTTCTGTTATCAGCTTGATATTCAGTTACAGGTATCTGTGAGTGATGAGTATATGAATTATCGTCTCCCCAAATTAACACTCCAACCAATCATCGAAAATGCAGTACTTCATGGATTTTTGGAACAACAACAAAAGACGGGAGTGATACGGATAAGTTGTAACCGGCACGAAGACTGCATTCAGTACGCTATTGAAAACCCAGGTCACGCAGATATCGAACGTATCAACGCATTATTGCAAGACAGTGTCGAACCGCAGAAACATGGTGTACGCAATGTGCATAACCGTCTTCGTATGCTTTTTGGTGAGGGATCGGGATTGCAATACACGCGTGCCTCGACTGGTGCGACAGTGGCGATACTCACATTAACGGTGCCATCAGAAGTGTGATAACGTTTGACAATCATTCGCGAGTATGTTTATAGGGTAGAGGGATGTGCATCAGTAGCATATATCAAAAACAGACAATAAAGTGCAGACAACCAGCAGAAAATATGCTACAATCGGGTTGCTTCAAACTATCCATACACGTATATAGCGCCCAATATGGATAGGATCCGTCGGGCTAGAGTTATCTCGGCGGCGCAAAGCGGCAACGAGGCCGGATCCGCGCATTAGATCAAATGAGGAGACAAATGCAACACTTAACGCTGTTCGAACAGTCAGCCGTCTGGGCGGTGCTGGGCATGTCATTGCTCGGTATCGCCTATGCTTTTATCCTGCGGGCCCAGATTCTGGCCCAGGACAAAGGCACAGAGCGCATGCAAGAGGTCTGGGGATTCATCAAGGCTGGTGCCAACGCCTATTTGAGTCGGCAATTCCGCACCATTGCAATTTTAATTGCCATCTTGACCTTTGTGCTTGGTGCAAGTGTGCTTATCATTCCTCCCACGCGTGAGGCTGTTGAGCGTTTCGGCACCGAAGAGGCCGCACTCTGGTGGGTCGCCATTGGGCGTGCTGTCGCTTTTTTGATGGGATCGTTCTTCTCCTATGCTGTCGGGTATGTGGGCATGAATGTCGCAGTTGAAGGAAATGTGCGTGTCGCCCAAGCTGCACGGCAGGGCTATAATCCAGCGCTACAAGTCGCCTACCGTTCTGGTACGGTCACTGGTATGCTGACAGTCGGTCTTGGATTGCTGGGCGGTACACTCATCTTCATGGTGTACGACATTAGTGCACCTGACGCATTGCTCGGCTTCGGGTTTGGTGGGTCGCTGATTGCCCTCTTCATGCGTGTCGGTGGTGGTATCTACACCAAAGCCGCTGACGTCGGTGCTGACTTGGTTGGCAAAGTCGAGGCCGGCATTCCCGAGGATGATCCACGCAATGCGGCCGTCATTGCAGACTTGGTCGGTGACAATGTCGGTGATTGTGCTGGTATGGCTGCGGACGTCTTTGAGAGCTTTGAGGTGACGATCGTCTCAGCCTTGATTCTCGGTATTGTGCTTGGTGATGCCGTCATGGGCGTGATGGGTGATGGTCAATACGACATGCGCTTTGTCATCTTCCCCTTGATTTTGCGCGGTATTGGTGTCATTGCCTCGCTGATTGGTAATACCGTCGTCAAAACCGACGAGATCAAGCGCGATGCCATGGGCGCCATGAACCGAGGCTTTTATTTGGCTGCTGCGGTGTCTGTTGTTGGATTTGCGGCCGTGACGCAGTTCTACATGATTGACCCTGCTACCGGTGCAGTTGACTGGAAGCCGTTCTTGGCAACGGTTGCTGGTATATTGTTGGCCATTGCCCTCGACAAGTTGACCGAGTATTACACCTCGACAGCGCATAAGCCCGTCAAAGAGGTCAGTGCTGCCTCGCAAACGGGTGCCGCCACGAACATCCTGTCGGGTACTGCTTTGGGTATGGAGTCGAGCATGTGGTCAGCCATCGTCATTGGTGTCTCGGTCATGGCTTCAGTCTTCATTTATGCTGGCGAGCCAGCAGCCACCCAGTTCACTGCGATTTTGTATGGCGTCTCGTTGACCGGTATCGGCATGTTGACGCTGACGGGTAATACCATTTCGATGGACTCGTTCGGACCCATTTCGGACAACGCCAATGGTATTGGTGAGATGGCAAATCTTGAGAAGAATGCCCGTAACGTCATGGACGACCTCGACGCCGTTGGTAATACCACCAAAGCGGTTACCAAAGGTATTGCTATCGGTTCAGCGGTCATTGCTGCTGTGGCCCTGTTCGGCTCGTTCTTGACTGATGTCGGTAAGGTCCAAGAACAAATCGGTGTCGAGAAGTTGATGCAAATCAACGTCGCAGCTCCCGATGTATTCATTGGCTTGCTCATTGGTGGCGCAATACCGTTCCTCTTCTCGTCAATCATGATTCGTGCGGTATCGCGTGCTGCTGCTGAGATTGTCAATGAAGTGCGGCGCCAGTTCAAAATCCCGGGCGTCATGGAGGGCACCGTGTTGCCAGATTACGCTCGTGCGGTCAGCATCTCAACGACCGCTGCACAGAACGAACTGCTCGGTCTTGGCATTTTGGCTGTGGTTGTGCCGATGATTGTCGGCTTCATGCTCGGCGTCGAGGCCCTTGGCGGATTCTTGGCTGGTGTGATTCTTTCCGGGCAACTCTTGGCCGTCTATCAGTCAAATGCAGGCGGTGCTTGGGACAATGCCAAGAAATACATCGAAGAGGGCAACTTTGGCGGCAAGCACTCCGAGCCCCACAAAGCTGCTGTCGTCGGTGATACAGTTGGCGATCCACTCAAGGATACCGCTGGTCCAGCCCTTAACCCAATGATCAAAGTAATGAACTTGGTGTCGTTGATTATTGCGCCAATCATTGTGACAGCCCGCCCTGAGGGTGAGCCAATGGGTGTTGGTGTAATGATTGTGATGGCCTTGAGCATTGCTGGTTTTGTTTGGGCCATCTGGCGCTCCAAAAAGCCCACCGGCGTCAGCATGTAATTGGTAGCTGTGGGTGTCGTATGGGCGTCCGAAAGGGCGCCCTGTCCTGGGGGAGGGGCGTCGCGTGCGGCGCCCCATCATTGTGCCCTTATGGTACGCGCGGTGGCGAGGCATTCAGTATCTAGTAGGGGTGTTGCATGCGGCACCCCGTCATTGTGCGTTGTGTATGTCGTAAGGGCGTCCAACAGGGCGCCCAAAACAAAACCCACCCAAATCGCGCCATTTGGGTGGGAAAAACCTGGTCCGCTTAGGAAAAGAAAAACCGGAGAATTAGTAGCTGCGCTTCTGGCTTTGGAAGCAGTCTTCGCAGTATACAGGCTTGTTGTTGCGCGGCACAAATGGCACAGTTGCCTCTTTGCCACAACCAGCACAAGTTGTCGTGAATTGCTCACGGGGTCCGCTGTTACCGCGATCGCGGTAGCCACCACCCATGCCATCACGTGAGTTCATTTGTGACTTGCGTGCTTGGCGGCATGGACCGCAGCGGGTTGGCTCGTTGGTGAAGCCCTTTTGGGCGTAAAACTCTTGCTCGCCTGCGGTAAACACAAATGGTGCGTCGCAGTCTTTGCAGTTCAGTGTCTTGTCAGCGTAGCTCATCGCTAGCTCTCCTCTAGTCTCCAAGGTGGGTAAATGCCGTAGGGGGAATCTGGTATGCGCGGACCAGGGGATTTGAGTGCAATCACACGTGCGTAAGGGGGTTTTAACAAAACATGCCTAGAACGTATTGAACATCACCCAATATCGTAAAATCATTGTATCACATGTTGTCTACGTAATGCAATACTTTTGTATTGAGTATGCCAAGATTTACTGCACAATGATTATGAAATTTGTCACAAAATCATTTACATGCACCCACTACTGTAAAATGATTACACCTACCACAACAACACTATGCCGTATCAATGCCTAATCAACTATTTTACTATCGTGGCGTACAATCAACAGAATTCCTGACGAAATGCTCACACGCGCTGGTACTTGAATAATGACGTTGCTGACACCACGTGAGTGTTCGAAGTACAACGTCGCATTCTCCAGCGGGTATTGCAGTCCATCGGTGGTAATCCCGGTGACTTCGGGGGTTAACGGTAAAAGCGATACTAAATGTTCGGTGTGCCCCTCAATATATACACTGTCACGTACAATTTGTAATACCTGGCTATCTGCATAAATACACACATGAATATCCCGCAGGATAGGCATTGTTAAGAGCGCAATGGTAGCAAATGTATGATCCCAACGTCCGCCGAGGACACAGCATAAATCAATGTGAGAAGCGCCAAGTTCAACGGCAGCCATCAATGCCAGCTCGAGGTCGGTTTCGTCTTTGTCACGGCGAAAACGGCGAATTTCGGTGCCAACCCCTGCTAATGTGGCTACATGAATATCGCTTACTGAATCAAGATCACCTATCAAAATATGTGGTTGAATCCCTGCCCGTTGTAATGCAAGGGCTCCACCATCGGCAGCGATGATTGAGTTGGCTTGGGTGGCAAGTTGTTGCATGCGTCGATCGGGTACAACTGGTGCATTGGCCACTATCAAAATACGCATCGACGGGAACTCCAGTGTGATAAAGAATAGTTGCATTGTACCACTGCCATATGCTGCACTTGTATGACCCTTCCAATAATCATTTATGATGATAGCGAGACACGTAGTTTACACGAGGCATGTATGACGCATACTGCAGGCATGTGGGAAGAACGTTGGCATCCATTACGCCAGGAGTGGGTAATTGTGGCCGCACATCGACAGAACCGACCGTGGATTGGCCAAACAGTCAAAAATATACCGCCCCCCGATCCTGTCTACGACCCCACCTGTTATTTATGCCCAGGTAACACCCGTGTCAGTGGTGCAAACAACCCCACATATCATGGTGTCTATGTGTTCGATAACGACCATCCGTGTGTGGGGCCGAATGCGCCTGATCCGGTGTCACCTGGATTCCCGTTTGTCAGTCGACGAGCCGATGGTATTGCACGCGTGGTATGTTTTAGTCCATTGCACAATTTAACGCTGGCGGAGATGAGTTTGCCCCACATCACCGACGTTGTCGGTGTCTGGCAACAACAAACTTATGATCTAGGGCAACGTCCTGAGGTCAATCATGTGCTCTGTTTTGAGAACAAAGGCCAGGTCGTCGGTGTCTCAAATCCGCATCCGCATGGGCAGATTTATGCCACAAACTTTGTCTTTAAAAGTGTTGAGGTGGAGTTGACCGCGAGCCAGACCCATTGGCGTGACCATGGTCGTGGTCTGATGGCCGATATTAATCAGGCCGAAATCGCCGATGGCCGGCGTGTGCTCTATGAGGACGAACACACCGTTGCCTACGTGCCGTATTTTGCGCGGTATGCCTACGAGGTCTATGTGGTGCCAAAGCGACGTGTTGCGCACTTTCATGCGTTAAACGACGCCGAGTCACTGTCGTTGGCCGCTGCCGTCCAAGCGATTACGATTCGTTTTGATAATCTTTGGCAAATGCCATTCCCGTATGTAATGGCGCTCCATCAGGCACCGACCGATGGTGGCAACTATGACTTCTATCATGCATTCATCCTCTTTCAACCGCCGTTACGCCGTCCCGATTTGCTCAAATACTTGGCTGGTCCTGAGATTGGCGGCGGGAACTTTTTGAGTGATACGGCGCCCGAGCAAACGGCAGCACAACTCCAAGCCACAACGCTTTTGCACTATCGAAAAGGTGGGAATGATGCAACCACATGAGCTTTTAGCGTTTGTCAAACGCGTGCACGAACATATTCGTGATCGTGTAGTTGCCGCCTGTGAAGCGACGGCGCTTGAGCAACTTGCTGCAGTGACGGGGCATGAGGGTGGCGATACTATCTTTGCGATTGATCGTGTTTCGGAGGTGGTGTTACTTGAACAGTTTGCTGAACTCGGCGCAAAAGTGCCGTTCCGCCTAGTGGCTGAGGGATTAGGTGAAAGCGGCGTGCATGATTTTCCGCTGGGCGTATCACCCGACGCACTGCAATATGTGGTGATTGTTGATCCCATTGACGGGACGCGGGGTTTGATGTACCAAAAGCGCTCGGCCTGGATTTTGACTGGTATTGCGCCATATCGTGGTGACTATACCTGTTTGAGTGACATAATGTTGGCTGTCATGACCGAGATTCCGCTCGTCAAGCAACATCTCAGCGATACATTGTGGGCTATCAAGGGGCAAGGGGCGCAAGCGGCGCGATTTGATCGAGTGCGAGGCACAACGGTTGCATTGCCGATTCGGCCATCACAAGCGACGACGATTCGTCAGGGGTTCGGCAATATTGCCCGCTTCTTCCCGGGCGATCGCGCGCGCTTAGCGGCCGTTGATGACAAAGTAGTAACCAGTATGTTGGGCGAGGCACCACAAGGACGTGCATTGTCATTTGAAGATCAATACATTTCGACTGGTGGACAGTTTTATGAATTGCTGATGGGCCATGATCGCTGGTTGGCCGATGTACGGCCGCTGTTGTTAGCGCCGGCTGATCGGTTGGGGAGTCAGCCCATGTTGTGTTGCCATCCATACGACGTATGTACCGAGTTAGTTGCCCGTGAGGCGGGTATCATTGTGTGTCAGGCAAATGGGTTGCCGCTCGACGCACCACTTGACGTGCATTCACCAGTGTCGTGGGTTGCAGTGGCCAATGCGACGCTGGCCCAACAGCTCATCCCCGCATTACAACAGGCGCTGATTGAACATGGTATGGCGCTTGAGGAGGTACAGAAATGACTGCGATCTCGACAGCTCAAATGAACATACTGCATGCGCTCGGGCAGTCGTATCTTGATATGCGTCGCCCTCGACTAATTGGGCGCGCTCCTGGCCGGCTCGATGTGATGGGTGGCATTGCAGACTACTCAGGCTCGTTAGTACTACAACTCCCTCTGACCGAGGCGACATATGCACTGGTGCAACCGCGATGTGATGGGCAGGTCGTAGTTGTCAGTGGTGCGGTCACTGATTTGTCGGGTCCAAATATTGTCGAAATGCCAATTGCCGAAATTTATCGGTATCTTGCTGATACCACCGCATTACATCAAATGTTGACTGTCAATCCTGATACCGCGTGGGCGAGCTACTTGTTGGGTGTGGTGGCGATTGTCGCCCGCCAAGCCAACGTCTTTTTGTATGACGGCATCACAATTGTGATTGATTCTCAGGTGCCGCTCGGTAAAGGGGTAAGCTCATCGGCGGCGATTGAAGTTGCCACAATGCGGGCGTTGTTAGCGCTAGTCGGACATGAAATTGATGGGCGGACTTTGGCCATGTGGAGCCAAATGGTTGAGAACCATATCGTTGGTGCGCCGTGTGGCATTATGGATCAAATGACCTCGGCATGTGGTGTGGCCAACCAGTTGTTAGCGCTTCGTTGTCAACCTGCTGAGTTGCTCGAACCGGTGGCATTGCCTGATTCAATCCAGGTATGGGGGATTGACTCCGGCGTGCGCCATGCGGTGACCGGGGCAGATTACACGACGGTTCGCGTGGCTGCATTCATGGGGTATCGTATGTTGACAAGTCTGCTTGGCATGCCTACAACAATTGTGGATGGAGTTGCCAAAATCGATGATTCACGTTGGCATGGGTATCTGGCAAATATTACACCATCGGAATTTATGCAGTACTATGCACAATTACCCAATCATCTTGATGGTGGCAGTTTTATTCGTCATTATCAGGCAACGCATGACACCGTCACTCATGTCAATCCACATCAAAACTATCCAGTGCGACAAGCCACTGCGCATCCTATTTATGAACATCAGCGCGTCCGCTTGTTTGCCGCACTCCTACAACATCCAACGATGAACCATGAACGTGCCCAGCTGCTTGGTGAGTTGATGTATCAGGCTCATGAAAGCTACAATGCCTGTGGTCTTGGTGCCGATGCCACCGATGCAATCGTGGCGCAGGTACGCGCACTCGGCCCTGCATATGGTCTCTATGGCGCCAAAATTACGGGCGGTGGCAGTGGTGGTACCGTGGCAGTGCTTGGACGCCCTGATGCGCGCGCAATTGTGCAGGATATTGCATCACAGTACGGCACTGGCATGGTATTTGCTGGATCCTCAGATGGTGCAATCAAGGTTGCGCCGGTCACCATTGAATAATACGACGGGTTATGCACCATACATGGATACTCAATAATCTGTGAGTGCGGCTACTGTAAGGTGGAATGATGTTGTGCGCGTGCATTAACTGAGGGAGTCACTGATTCGTCAGTGGCTTCCTGGTGTTATTCAGATACTCCTGACATCCAACTACGGCGACATAAGCGTTTGATTATATAGTCAGATGTATTGAATGGTGAGTGTGATATGTTGCGTAAATCGCTACGAATTATTGTGTCGAGTGTTGCGATAGTTGGGCTTGTGGCAGGCATTTGGGCCTGGGATGAGATTGTCTATAATGTGCGTCTGCTGAATGCGTATCGGTTGGGTCAACAGTACTATGAGACACACCCGGCGATTGCCAAAAACGTCGCATATGGCAGTCAGTCACATCAGCTGTTAGATATATATCAACCAGATGCACCGGGGAGTTACCCGGTGATTGTCTATATTCATGGTGGTGGGTGGAACAGTGGCAACAAAGAATTATACGCACTTGTCGCTCAGAAGCTCGTTCCGTATGATGTAGTGGTGGTGGTGCCTCGCTATCAACTGTATCCGGATGCTACCTATCCGCAGATGCGCGATGATGTGGCGACTGCATTGTCGTGGACGGTAAACAATATTGCTAACTACAATGGTGACCCCGCACGCATCGTCTTTGGTGGTCAATCTGCTGGGGCGCAACTAAGTGCGATGACCGTTTTTGATAAGAGTGTGCTGGCGACACATCAACTGACTCCATCGGCTATTTGTGCTTACTATGGCATTAGTGGCGTTTATGATATAAATGCACAGTATCAATTTGAAGTGGATAATGGTCGGACAGCTCCGGTTATGACAGCAGTTATGGGGGGAGAGTCAGCCTTTGCCGCCACATCGCCAATCTCGTTTGTCCATGCCGATATTCCGCATACACTGTTGATACATGGTGACCAAGATGAGACTGTACCGTTACAGATGTCACAAGACTTTGCGCGTGCACTGACCGATGCAGGCGCGACTGTATCACTGCAAATATACCCAGGTCGAGGCCATTCTGAACTATTGTTCTATACATTAACGCAGTCTCCAGGACAGTTGATTGAGGATGTAATTGCGTTAACACGCGACTGCTGATCGCGGTGTCACTAAGGTATGGCAGCCGCTCTGGATGCGGATCATCATTGTGTGATGGTACGCACATCTTGTTCTTCCTTTTCATACGGTTCAAAAACATCGAAGAGCTCAGTGTTATCGACATCAGTAGTGGTGTGCTTCTTTGTTTGTTGTGTAATACGGTTAAGAGATCCAAGGTCATAGGTGCGGGTCAGTGCACCCCACGTGGTGTTGTGTACGCTGATGCGGCGCCAGTGTGCACTACTAATTGGCATGCGTAACGTGTAAATGACATCAAACGTTAGGATTGCATAGAGCTGATGTGCCCGCGGATGCGTGTGTTCCTCGGGGAGGTATGCACAGCGCGGTGCGATGGTCATGGCGGACATGCTCGCCACATGGCGAATACAGTGTGGGTGCGTCGTATGCCAGCCTGGAATGTAGAAGGCCACCCAAGGCGAGTGTATGATGCGTGTGACATAACGCACTGGAATATGGTATTGCCGAGTCTGGATGAGGTGTTGCCAATCGGGTTGGCGTTTGACGATGGCAATGGTGATGCCAGAGGTGGTGGTCAGCTGATGCACTGCCGTACTCCCTCCGATAGTTGTGATCGCCAAAGGTGTTGCCAATCGTGTTGGCGTTCGACGATAGCAATGGTGATGCCAGAGGTGGTGGTCAGCTGATGCACTGCCGTACTCCCTCCGATAGTTGTGATTGCCAGAGGTGTTGCCAATGTGGTGGGGTGTGGTGGTGGCATTGTTGGAGGAAGTGTGCCACGGCCCTGGCCCCTGCACTTGCTTCGACCTCGATGTCAAATGTATCACCGACGCGCGCACTGAGTTGACCAACAAAGTGCATCAGTGTTGCCCAGTCAAGATAGGCACTATGGCGACCATGGATGTGTTTGTGGCGGTCGCCATAATCTGCGGTGTCCGGCGAGCTGATGTGGAGCAATGGTCGTCGTGACCCCCATGTGTGATAGCACTGTGTGGCGGCAATGATCGGTTGATATGGCCAGGGCGATTGAATATGATAGTGCAACCAATCAAAGATGATAGGAATGCCTGATGCGCATAGATTATCAATCGACTGATTCGTGATCTCGATCGCAAGATATGTGCGTATGTGGGCCGGTATGGCTTGCAACGCCTGCCATGTGTGTGGCGATGC
The DNA here is from genome assembly GCA_046300655.1 of Chloroflexota bacterium. Taxonomy (GTDB): domain Bacteria; phylum Chloroflexota; class Chloroflexia; order Chloroflexales; family Roseiflexaceae; genus UBA965. Next base: position 47,755 of record JBKCLM010000070.1, read on the forward strand.
TGATGGCATGTGGCAAATGATAACACCGTCATCTGCCTCGATATGACGCAGAAAATCGGCGTAGTCCGTGAGTTGTGAGATGATGGTGTGTGGTGCAACCAGCGGTGCATGAATCACACATCGCAACTGGTGCTGAATAAGTGTATGTCGGATTGCAATCGTTGTTGCACTATCAATTGGCGCAATCGATGTGTGAGGGATACGTACGACACCATGCCCTAACTGATTTGCAGTTAGACAACGTGCTAATAGTCGTAATCCTGCTGTTGCATGGGGTGCAACCTCGAGCGTGCTACTGCCAAATCGCATATGCTGACTCCTTGACAACCATGATTCCTGTCATGAATGTGCCAAGCAATCGCGCTGCGATTGAGCATTACACGAGGAGCGTGTACTACGGTGTACATAAGGTGATTATAGAACAAATGTGCTAATTTGTCAAGGGGTAGATGGTGATTCGTCGTCCCACAACGATGGTTGATGGCCACGCTGTGCTGGTCCCCATACGACGTGTTGATTGCGTGGGAGTGGTGTGATGGTGTGGTAGTACTGTGCACTCTGATGCATGTTTAGAACACTTCTGACGCTGCGGACTGCCAAATCGCTGGTATTTGCCTCATGCGATAAATGGGCTAACCAGGCAGTACGTCGGCGTTTGTTCTGTGCGATTTGTGCCAAAAACAAGCCTGCCTGTATGTTATCAAGATGCCCACGTGGACTAGCGATGCGTAGTTTGAGATGTGGTGCGTAGCTGCTCATATGCAGCCGTTCACGTTCGTGGTTGGCCTCGATTACGACCAAATCAGCATCACTACATGCGCTGACAAGTGTTTCATCCCACATACCCAAATCAGTTGCAATTACAGTGGTGATGCTATCGTGATGAATTTTAATCGCCATCGGTTCAGCTGCATCATGTGATACGGGGATTGGTGTTACCTGCATGCCGGCGATGTTATACGACTGATTGGCGCTGAGAGGCACTGTCACAACCGATGGTGGCACACTCAATGCATGAAGTGTGCCACGACTAGCAAGGATGGGGAGATTGTAGCGTTTGGCCAGTGCAACGACGCTGGTAATATGATCGCTGTGCTCATGCGTTACGATAATGCCATGGAGTTGAGTGGGAGTCGTGCCCAATTGACTAATGCGTTGGGTAATACTGCGTTGACTGATGCCTGCATCAACGAGCAAACCGCCGTCATAGGTTGTTTGTACCAGTGTGGCGTTACCCGAACTCCCCGATGCTAGTGATACCACCTGCATGACTAGTGCCTGCAGTGGTGGAGACCACCATCGAGATCGGCGATAATATCATCGACGCTTTCGATGCCCACCGATAGCCGAATCAGGCTGTCGCTGATGCCACGTGCCTGGCGCTCACTTGGCGACAACCCGCGGTGTGATGCCATGGCCGGAATGCTAATCATGGTATAAATATCGCCGAGCGTGCTAGCTGGTAGTACGAGTTCGAGGGCATCCACAAATGCACGTAGGCCCTGTGGATTGGCCAATTCAAACGACACCATGGCACCATACCGCCCTCCAAGTGTGCGTTGAGCAGTGTCGGCGTCGGGGTGTTGTGCCAAGCCTGGATAGTGCACTGTCGATACTGCCGAGTGCGATGCCAACCATGTGGCGATCGCGAAGGCATTATCACATTGTCGCATGACTCGTAGCGGCATTGTTTTGAGTCCACGCAGAATTTGTAGCGCTTCGAATGGACCAAGCACCATGCCGAGTGTCGCATTGATATGCCGTAATGGCCCCATCAATGCTTCGTCGCTGACAACGACAACTCCACCGGTGCTGTCGCCGTGCCCACTAAAGTATTTGGTAGCACTGTGACAGACGAAATCAGCCCCCAAGGTGAGTGGTTGTTGTACGATTGGCGTTGCGATGGTGTTGTCTACAACAGTGCGTGCGCCTACTGATCGGGCAGCGGCACAAATCTGGGCCATATCAACCACGCGGAGTAGTGGGTTCGATAATTGTTCAATATAGACAATGTCGGGCTGATGTGTGTGAATTGCAGCCGTCACCTCGGCACTGTTGGTCATGTCACAGGTAATGACGGTTGTGCCATGGTTTGCCACAAAATCGCGCAGCAAAATAGTGGTAGCGCCGTACATGTCGCGTGGTACGACAATCGTGCGTAATGGTCGTTGATTGAGGTGTGATACGGCCAGAATTGCGGTGTATATGGCCGACATCCCAGAGGCAGTTGTTAATGCACCTGTGCCCGCTTCGGCGGTGGCTGTGGCGATTTCGAGCGCTGTATTGGTTGGATTGCCGTTGCGCCCATACGCATATCCTGTTCCTGCCAGGGCTACATCAAAATCGGCAAGACTTTGGTGGAAATAGGTAGTTGAGCTGTATAACGGTGTGCTGGTAGGGGCACCAGGTTGCGGTGGTTGACGCTCGCCTGCAATCACCATGCGGGTATGGTAGTGCCAAGCTTTATTGAAACGCGGTGCCATTCACACTCCTTTGATTCGCCGTAAGCTCGAATGATGCACAAGTATACCACATCATTTATTTGACACCTGCTGTACTGTTGTGTCACCAAATCACCCTATAATATGAGTATGATAGCGTCTAATCAGAATGGTGTGACGGTGAATCAATCAATCCAACAACAACGTCGTCAGTTTTTGCGGCGATGTGTGCTATTTGGGGCCGGATTCGTTGTATCAGCGTGTAGTCAACGCGCACCCGAAGCACCGGCTGTCCAACCAACCATAGAGATTTCGGCGGAGGTTATTGCTAGTATGGCTCCGACCGCTACCGTCGTGGTTACTCCCACACTTCAACCAACGAGTGCAATTCTGAATTTACCAATTGCGCCGACACCTGGTCCGCTCACTCTTGAGTCGGTTGGTGGCATGAATGATCTTGTCGCCCAAGCTGAGGCTGAAGGTGAACTTGCTATTATTGGTATGCCACGCGAGTTATTTGGATATGCCGAAATCATTGATCTATTCAAAGCAAAATATGCCATTAATGTCCGTGAGATATTGCCGAGTGCATCATCAAGCGAAGTTGTTGAGATTATGCAACAAACAGCTGTTCAGCCATCGGATCAATTGCCTGATGTAGTCGATTTGACACACCTCCAAGCGGCATATGCCCATTCGCGACGACTTTTTCAGCCATATCAAGTACAAACATGGAACGAGATACCCGACCGAATCAAGGAGTCTGGCGGTTATTGGTATTGTGGCTACTATGGCGTGGTGGTAATTTTGGTGAATCGTGATTTTGTGCGTATAGCCCCAACAAATTGGATAATGTTGAGTAACCCCGAATACATGGGGTTGTTTGCCATGCCTGGCGATCCGCGCACATCACATCAAGCACTGCACGTGGTGTACTCGGCTACAATCGAGCGCACTGGTAGTTTGATTGACATTCGTGAGGGGATTCGTTACTTTGCGCAGTTGCGCAATAGCGGCGTTATGGTTGATCGGATTGGCACCAAGTCATTGTTCTTACTCGGTGAAGCCGCAATTGTGCCGATGTGGTCGTATCTCGCTATGCAAATTATGGACGAGACATCGGGTGCTCCTGTGGTGGATATGGTGTTACCTGATGCATCAGTTGCAGGGCTAAATGTGCATGCTATCAACGCATATGCTCAGCATCCATTTGCCGCCCGCCTTTGGCAAGAGCATATGTTCAGTGACGAGGTACAGTTGATTTTGGCCCGTGCCAACGCAATTCCTGCTCGTTTTGATGAAATGCAACGTGCCAACGTGATTGGAACCGATCTCGCAGAACGCTTCCCTAACCCGACGCAGCTGAGCGCGGTGATTGTTCCAAGCGAGAAAGACATGCTCGAGGCCAAGGACGTTATTCAGGAACAATGGCAGAGCGTGTTTGAGATTGAATAGAGGAGTCCCACCATGTTGCCACGCCCACCCCGATTGGTGATTTTTGATAAAGATGGTACGTTAATCGATTTTCAACGCATGTGGGGGCATTGGGCTAGTGCGTTTGCCGAGCGGATTAGCCAGCATATTGTGGTTGATGTGCGTCAGGATATTTTGCGATTATATGGAGTTGACCCGCAGTCGTTACGGATTGACCCCCAAGGTGCACTGTCGATTTCGCCGATGGCGACTATGCAACAACTGGTTGTGCAGCACATCATGCCCTACTGTAGTGATATGGCACAGGCGTATCAGATTGTAGAGCAGGCCTGGCAACCACCTGATCCCACTGTTAATGTGTATCCGTTAGCAGATTTGCCACAACTATTTCGCCAATTGCGTCAGCTCGGTGTGCTGATTGCAGTTGCTACTGCAGATAATCGTCAACCAACAATCGCCACTTTGACACATTTAGGCGTTGTGCAACATGTTGCGGCGTTTGCCTGTGCCGATGATCCACATATGCCACCGAAGCCAGCACCTGATAAAATCTGGGCGGTGTGTCGCTCCGTTGGTGTGCACCCGCAGGATGCCATTATGATCGGTGACACGCCTGCGGATATGCAAATGGGTCGTAATGCGGGTGTGATGGCACAAATCGGCGTTACGTCGGGTGTATCAACTGCACCCGAACTTACACCATGGGCTAGTTGGGTGATGCCGACCGTTGCCGAGGTGTGGCAGTACTGGCCGCGTCAATCTGCCTAACCTATGGATTAGGTGTGGCCGTTGGTATTGTGGGATCCGGGGTAGGTGTTGCATCTACTGGTGCGGATGTGGGAACAGGCGTCATTGTGGCAAATAGTGGCATCACGATTTGGCGTACGTTGTTAAACAGCGCATTGATGCGTGGCTGATCGACGTACCAGATGCCATACCCGATCCCGACCAAGATGAGGACAGCGAAAAACACTTTGAGGAAGTTTGCATACGAAGTATTACGCAAATTTGCTCGACCATAATCGGTAATTGGGTCGTGACGATCGCCGTATTGGAAGCTACGGTACTCGGTAAGCGCCTCATCGACACTCACACCCAAATAGCGTGCATACTTTGAAATCATCTCCTCGGCCATGGCTCCGCGTGGTAAATGACTAAAACGATCTTCCTCCATGGCTTGGAGATACGTCAATCGGACGCCGGTGTTGAGCTCTGCTTGTGTCAATGGGATGCTACGCCGGTTGCGTGATGCCCGTAGCCGTGCGCCGAGTGTCTCGGTGTCTGATGACTCGCGAATATGGAGTGTGGTACTTGGGAGTCCGGCGAGGAGTAACTCATCCTCGTCACTTAATGACAGACCTGAGGCATCACCTTTGATTACCGGTGGTTGTGGTACAGGTGGTGGGTCATCGGATTTGACGACTTTGTTGCGTAGGCGACTCGCTTTGGTTGAGATTTTTTTGCCGGAGCTCGTATCAGCGGGTGGGGCTACTGGCGTCGTGTCAACAGGGGGCGTAATGTGTGGCATGAGTACATCGACAAGCTCGCGCACCATGAACGGCTTCGATAAAATACCTGCACATCCCATCTGTTTGGCGCGCGTGGTGAGCTCATCGCTGGGCTCATGAATCGTGATAAATACGGGGATAAGCTTAGCTTTTTCGGAGACGACTTGCCACCCGGCCTGATTATCAATGGTGGGGTCAATGACAATTACATCAGGACTTAGTTCGCCAAGTAGCTGATTGACTTGCGCCATGTTCCCTGCACGTCGTACGGTATGTCCTATGTGGCCGAGTTGGAGATCCAAACTCATTGTCAGCACGACATCTTCGTCGATTGCCAGAATAATTGCCATAGCAATGCTCCGATTACACTCTAAGCATTAGTATAGCCGAAATTAGCGTGGTTTGGTACTAGCTGCAACAGATAAGTGTGTGAGAAACGCTAACACTCGGTGGAGATATGCAGAGGGGATCATTAACACAAGTAACTCAAGCAACCCAGCTCCGCTCAAGAGTGCCCAAAACGCACCGGCAATTTGGAGGTGGGATTGTGATGATTGAATGGCAATACCAGTTGCCCAAATCGTGCATGCAGTTGCGATACTGACCGTAAATACAAAGAACCAATGCGTGCGTGCGGGGCCAAAAAACGCCGTGATGTAACTCAGGTGTGCGGGCAACCACTCGCCACTAAAGTTATGCACGCCGAAATAAATGTTTAATTTTGCTAATAAGTGTAAAACATAAAATAGTACTATTGTCACAAATCCTGTTGGATTGGTTGCGCCGGGAATACTCCATAACGCGCCACCAAGTAATAGGAGTGAGACCAGTTCATGATGGATGGTGCTCTTGACCGCAAAGACAAAGCGTTGGCGATTGGTGAGTGGTAAGGCTGGTAGCTCGACCCGTTGCCCCGTGATGAAGCCTGTGTAGTAACTCGCCAAATTCCAGCCCCATACGACGGTCCCGGCGCTAAAAGACGCATACACGGCCCAGGTCTCGCTGTTCTCACGGAGCAAATACAATGCGACCGCACATGCGGCAGCGACGATACTCATACCACCAAAAGTGGCATCGTACGTCCAGCGTGCCTGTCGATATAAGATGATGATGATGCCAGTACTGACCCACCATAATACAATTGCATAACTGATGGCAATCAGGTAGTGCATGCAAACCCCTTAGTAGAGGAGTTGATCTGCAGGAATGTCCTGCAATCCACTCCACGGTGAGCGAATTTCACCGTTTGCGAGGCGGCGATCAATGCGTCGGATAACCATGTAGCCAACCATGAATACTAAAAACAACCCGGCTACGATATAGACACCGACATACCCCAGTACGACGCTTTGTGTGGTAGCCTGAATATAATCACGGGCGATACCGCCTCCAATCGTGCCGAATCCTTGTGCAAGCGCCTGTACAACGCCCCACATCCCCAAAAACAAACCAGTATGGGCGTTGTCGGCAAGCTGCATGACAGTTGCAATACTCCCGACAATAAATAATCCGCGCCCCATACCAATGATTGAGACGCCAAGCTGGAACAACCAAGCCCCACCCCAGAACCCACTTAACGACACCACGCCAAAACCGACAATCCCGGCCATGCCACCCGCAATCAGGAGTTTGCCACTCGCGTGACCGCGCCATAACCACCACCCAGCGATGATAATTGCGATAATCATCGAGACACCCCAGATGGCCGTCAAAAATGTTGTGGCAGTGACGCTCATGCCGAGTACCTCGCCACCGTATGGCTCAAGCAGAATGTCGTGTGTGCCGAATCCTAAGGTCGCCACGAAAAAGATGAGAAACATGCCGCGGAGGGCTGAGCTTTGCCAGAGGGTGCGGATTGATGTACCCAACGACTGGCGCGCCTGGCGACTCACCTCGGCAACTAAAGTCCCGTCAGGGCGCATTTTCTCTTGATTGAATAACGCCAAAAACGTGCAGATCAAAAAGACGACCGCACTACCTTGCATCACCCGAATCAGGTTGGAATGCGTGTAGTTGGTCAGTAAAAGACCGACCACTAACGAGCCGACAACCGTGCCAATCACCAGCATTAACCATAGGATGGCTAATGTTTTGCCCCGCTCTCCATCGCTGGTAATATCGCTGACCAATGCCAAATAACTCGTCTCGACAATATTGACTCCAATGCCGTATACGAGAAAGATTGCAATGCTAAATACGTAGACCATCCAACCTTGGAGATTGCTCTCTGGACTGAATAGAATGAGCGAAAACGGCGCAGTTGCTAACCCGCCATACGTCAACATGGCGCCGAGTACTAAATACGGCGTGCGCCAACGACCTTCCATCCGCTTTTGGTCTGATATATGTCCAACTACTGTGCGGATGGGTGAGACAAAGTAGTGAATCGACATCAGCGCTGCCACAAATCCTGCCGAGATAGCAAGCTCGTGGATCAGGACGCGATTCAGTGTGCCCGTAATCGGTGCAAGTGATACACCCATGCCGAACTGAAACAACCCGAGTCGCAACACACGGAGCCACCATGGTGCATCAGGATGGCGCATAATCCATGCACGTAATTCCAACCAGCGGGCCTGGATACTACGTGGCAGAAAGGTGCGTTCACTCGCCATGTTGACTCCTCGATGTCTCGTGTCGATATCCTTCGCTTTGGGGCAATCATAGCACATCACTTTTTTGAAATACTATTAATTTGCTGCGGTATATATTTTGTGTAATTGATGTATATGAAATGTGTGAGTTAGCGAATATTGCATAAGCAATATCCAGAGTCCGGGTAGAATACCTATATGAAATATAACGATACGATTGTGGCTATAGCCACTGCCATGGGACATGCAGCAATAGGCACGATTCGCATCAGTGGCAATGATGCGTTGACGATTTTGCAACACGTCATGCGACCACGTCGCTCGGGAGTATGGCGACCACGAGTGGTGCGCTATGGGCATGTATATGATGCGGACGGCCGTGTAATTGATGAGGTATTGGCCTTTTATATGCCAGGACCGGCGAGCTATACCGGTGAGGATGTCGTCGAAATATCGTGTCACGGCGGGCGAGTGGCCATGTCACAGGTACTTCAGCGGGTTATTGCCTGTGGTGCGCGCAGTGCTGATCCGGGAGAGTTCACCATGCGGGCGTTCGTGTCGGGGCGCATCGATTTGAGTCAGGCCGAAGCGGTGATGGATGTCATTCAAGCCCAGACACCGCACGCCCTGCGTCAAGCGCATGCACAACTTGACGGCTGGCTCGGCCAGCGCGTCGGCCAGTTGCGCCATGCCGTGATGTACGAGTTAGCAGCGGTGGTGGCACGCATTGATTTCCCTGATGAAGTTGATGAGACTGCCATCGATCGCGACGCACTGCGGCGTGTGATTGACGATATCGAGAGCATGGTATCCGAGTCGCGGAGTGGCATGATGCTTCGTGATGGCGCCAAAGTCGTGTTGATCGGCCGGCCAAATGTCGGTAAATCAAGCCTGCTCAACGCATTGTTACGCCATGATCGGGCGATTGTGTCCCCCATCGCCGGTACAACCCGTGATACACTCGAAGAGTACGCAGATGTGGGTGGCGTGCCGGTGCGCTTTGTGGATACTGCCGGGATTCGTGCCGATAGCACCGATACCATTGAGCAACTGGGCATCGAGCGCAGTCGTGCGGTGGCTGCCGAGGCCGATGTCGCGTTAGTCTTGATTGATGCATCAGCAGCGCTAACTGCACAAGATTATGCGGTGGTACAGGCTCGTGGTGATTTGCCGGCGATTTTGGTGCTGACCAAGGCTGATTTGCCTGCCAATGCCGAGACAATTGCACAATCAGTCAATTTGCGCCAATTGCCGTTTGTGGCAGTGATGCATGTCTCAACCCATACTCAATCGGGATTGCTCGAGTTACAACAATCGTTGACGGCGTTGTTGCTTGATTATGCGCCGCCCAGCGATCAACGGGTCAGTAATGCCCGGCATGTTGATGCATTGCGGCGCACCGCTCTCGCGGTTCGAGATGCACTCGATGGTCTTGCGCAGGCACGCACGGCAGATTTGGTAGCCGTCGATTTGCAAGCAGCCGTGGCCGCTCTTGGTGAAATAACTGGCGAAGATGTCAGCGAATCGGTTCTTGATATTGTTTTTGCGCGCTTTTGTATTGGAAAGTAGCTCATGCGCATTGCATCTCCTCTGCAACGCCCACTCTGGATTCTTGCCCTTGCAGTGCTTGGCATTATTGCGGCCCAAGGCACGGGGCAGATGATTTTTGCTCGATTTGGCTACCTGCTCATCGTGTTGCTTGGCATGACCGTCATATGGGCGCTCTATGCAGTCAGCGGTATTCGCATTGAACGCCATGTGCTGACTCCACGCGTGGTCGTTGGCGATAGTATCCGTGAGCGTATCACCATCACGAATGTGTGGCCTATCCCGCGCACGATGGTCGAGGTCATTGATGACTCAGCGCTGCCCGAACGTATGGCAGGCGTTGTGCTTGATCTTGGTGCGCGACAAGAGCGCCAACGCGTGTGGCGTAGCCGTGCCGTCATTCGTGGCGTGTATACACTGGGCCCGACGATTGTGGTTGGGAGTGATCCATTCGGCTTGTTCCGCATCGAGCGTCGTTTTGTGGCCCACGATCGCGTGCTGGTGCATCCACGCCCGCGGCAGGTGCGTTTAGCCGCAATTGGCCGTTCGCTCATGACCGGGCAGCGCACCAGCGGGCGTCGTACCAGCGATGACGCACCGCTTGTCGTCTCCGTGCGGGAATATCGCCCGGGCGATAGCTTTCAACGGGTGCACTGGCGCTCTACTGCCAAACGCGGGCAACTGATGATCAAAGAAGGCGTCAATGAGCCTGGTGTGTCAGCTTGGGTTATCGTTGATGCCAATGTTGCTGTACAAGAGTGGCGTGGGTTGAGTTTTATGCCGGGGAGTATGCCAATCCCCGATTCAACCGAGGAGTACGCAGTATCAGCGGCTGCTTCGGTGACACAACAGTGGATTGGTCAAGGACATTCGGTTGGGCTCGTCGCCCACGGGCTGGCAGTACTTAATATCTCGCCACAACGTGGGCTAGCGCAACGCCTTGCGCTTTTTGATGGATTGGCGGCGTTGCGGTGTGGAGGCAATACGCCGCTGAGCGATGTGTTCGGCTTGCATCGATTTTCGGCGGGACATACCGTGTGTGTGATTACGAGTGATACCGATCCGGCTTGGGTTAACGCGGTAGCCATGCTCAAAATTCAAGGTGTTGATGTGTTTGTAGTACTCATCGAGCCACTGCAGTTTGGTGGGCGTCGAGATATGCAGGCAGTGCGTAATGCGTTGACACACGCCAATATCGATTATAATAGGGCGTCGTTCGTTCAATGAGGAACACGTCATGTATATTTCTTTTGCCACAAAAATAGACCTCGCTAGCTGCGAACAGAATTGTCAATTTGCTGCAGACCACCAGATTCCAGCGCTAGATATCGTGCTTACGGATGTTGCCCAATTGACACTCGCCCATATCAAATCGATTCGTCACCTGCTGAATGCCTATGGCCTGCGCTGCGCCACAGTGCACATGCTGGGTGTCAACCACCTGACAGTTGATATGGTCCAGCGCCAACAGCATCAAATATATCGTGCCTTGGCGTGTGAATACACTGCGGTGCTTGGTGCGTCAGCGTTTGTGACAACGAGTGGCAAACGCTCACACGTGCTCGATGAGAACGCCTACATGTTTGCCCAAGAGCTCCGCCCCACGATTACCACGCTTCATGCGAGCGGTATTCTTTTTGCGGTACAACCTGATAGTGCTGGATTTGTTGACAGTACTACGGCGTATGAGCGTATTTGGTCGCTTATTGGCAACGTCTATGGGGTTTTTGATCCGGTGGCGCTGCATCGTAGTGGTGATGATATGCTGGCATTTGTACGCCATCACGCCGGCCGTATCGCCCATGTGCGGGCAAGCGACACGGTGTGGCAACACGGTCAGTGTATCGCGTCACCGCCGGTCGGTATGGGGGATTTGCGCTGGGGCACACTCGTGGGATTGCTATACGAGGGTGGCTATGATGGTGCGTTGTCGATTACGCCAGCTGGGAGCTTTTGGGGGCGAGCGAATCAACGGCAGCGGATGATTTTGCTGTCACAACATCATCTTCAACAATACCTGTTTGACGATGACCACGAGACTATTTTGGCCACCAAGTCAGCGTCGTTCTATGGTAGGATGATGTAGGCGAAGTGCCACTCACACGAGGAGGTCGTGATGGCAGATGGTGTGCGAATTGGTATTATTGGTTGTGGTGGCATGGCGCGTCACCATGGGCGTATGTTTGATGCACTGCCAGGTGCACGTGTCGTTGCGCTGGCTGAGCCGTCGCAATCAAATCTTGATCGTTTTATTTTGGAGACTGTCTCCGACAAAACACAACTTCCCAACACGTACGCCGACTACCGCGAAATGCTCAAAAAAGAGCAACTCGATGGCGTGGTGATTGTAACACCTCATAACCAACACTTCACCCAAGCCGTTGAGGCGATGCAAGCTGGTGCGCATGTACTTGTCGAAAAGCCGATGGTCATCGATACCGAAGATGCATTGGCCTTGATTGAAAAAGCCGAACAACTCAACAAAGTGGTCTCCGTGGCATTTCCCGGGCCATTTACTTGCGAGTTTCAGTATATCCGTGAAAGCGTGGCCCATGGTGACTTAGGTCAGCTTTCGCTGGTCACCGGTGTCTGCGCCCAACCATGGATCCAGCACCAAAAAGGCACCTGGCGCGCCGATCCGGTGCAGTCTGGCGGTGGCAATTTGTACGACAGCGGCGCGCACATGTTCAATGCCATGTTGTATTTGACTGGACAGGCCGTGACCGAGGTGCAGGCGTTTGTGAATAACAAGGGCGAGGCAGTAGATGTGGCTGGCACGGTGATTATGCGCTTTGCGAATGGTACGCTCGGGTCAGCTGCAGTCAGTGGTGACTCGACCATCTTTGAGCAGGGGATTTATATCCAAGGCACTGGTGGCAGTGTCAAGACCAGTATTTATGGGGGCACGATGGAGCATTGGCACAACGGCAAAATGGTCAAGTACCCCAATGTGCCAGTGACTGACTCGCTCCAAGCCAACTTCCGTGATTGTATTTTGGGGATTGCCCAGACACCAAGTCCAGCGCTGTTGGGCTTGCGTCAAGCGCGCCTCATGGATGCAATATATGCCTCGGCTGCAAGTGGTAAGCCTGTTGCAGTTGTCGCAGATTAGTGTGAGCCTAGTGGTGTGGCGCTCCGTCTAGGATGTGGTAGCCATGTGAATGATTCACAGAAAGGTCTGTCATGAAAGTCGGTATTTTGTCGGTCCCAGTGCGCGACATGCCCATCGAAGAGATGATTGCATGGGCAGCATCAATTGGTGTGCAACAAATTGAGTTGAACGTTGAGCCAGGTGGTAACTTCGATGCAACCAAGGTTACCGATGCAGACGTCGCTAACCTCAAAGCGTTGTTGGCCAAGCACAATATCAGCTTGTCAGCCGTGGTCTGCTATTGGTTTAGCATGATGACCGGCGTCAGCGACGAGCATCGCGCCAAGTCCAAAGAAGTATTCGCTGCCGCTATCAAGTTGGCCGCCAAGCTCGACTGCAAGATGGTCGGTGCCTTGGCCGGATTCCCAACTCCGGGCAAAGACCGCAATAAAACCATCCGTGAGGACTTGCCGGAGCATATGCGTCCAATGGCCGATTTGGCCAAGCAACACGGCGTCAAGATCATGTTCGAGAATTGGTATGCCACCAATCTGCAGAACCTCGAGAACTTCGCCACCTTGTTCGAAGTTTTCCCCGATGCCCACATGGGTCTCAACTACGACCCATCACACCTCGATTGGCAAGAGATCGACTACATCGACGGTGTGCGTGAGTTCAAGGATCGTATCTTCCACGTGCATGCTAAGGACGTCTGGGTCAACCCAACCATCCGCGCTCGCATTGGTAGCAATGCCTCGGGCTGGTGGCGCTACGTGTTGCCAGGCTACGGCCGCATTCGCTGGGGTGAGTTCATCACCACCTTGCGCCGCGTCGGCTACGACGGCGTTATCTCTGTCGAGCATGAGGACGATGCCTTTGGTGCCCAAGAGGGCTTTGTCAAGTCAGTGCGCTACTTGCGCTCACTGACCGACTAAATTCCCTACATAACTACCAATGAACGGCGGGACGGGTGATAATCACTCGCCCCGCTGTTGTGCGTATGGCGGTATAATTTAGCCATGCATATACCAGATCCGACCGTCGAACAACTTGCCGTTATCGCCCACCCGCTCCGCCAGCATGCCCGCGTCTTGGCAGTGGCTGGCTCCGGCAAAACTACCACCATCGTGTTGCGCGTCGCCTACCTCATCAAAGAGCTGGGCGTTGATCCACGCGGCATTCGCGTCTTTGCCTATAATGCCCTCGCCCGTAACGAACTCAAAGAGCGGATTAGCCTGCTGTTGCCCGACAAAGCCGACCAACCGCGCGTCGACACGTTCCATTCATTTGCCTTTCGCTGGATAAAGCAAGCCATCAGTGAGCAAGTGATCCCCGAACCGCTTGAATGGTGGCTCGACGACGAAAGCGATAAATCGCGCCTGTTGATGCACCGTTCGATTCAATCACTCGTGCAAGAAGGCATCATCGAGGATGGTGCGGTCGATGTCGATGCGGTATCGGCTGCCATCACCCTGTGGAAGGCTGCCCTCATTCCAGCAGGCAGCGAACGCGCCGCTCATGCGAGTAGCAGCGACATCCCACTCGTCTATGCCCGCTACGAGGAGATGCGGCAGTCGTTGCAGGCCGTCGGGTTTGATGATTTTGTCGGCATGATGCTCGATTTGGCCGACAATCATCCGCAATTCTGGCGCAAAGTCGTTGGTGGCTTGCGCGTCTTGATTGTCGATGAGTACCAAGATGTGAATTTTGGCCAGCAGTTACTCGTGCAAAAAATCGCCGCCACGAATGTCGATGTGATGGTAGTCGGTGACGACGATCAGACCATTTATGAGTGGCGTGGTGCCCGCCCCGATTATCTCATTCAGCGCTTCGGCCAAGGATTAACACAGCGTAATATGGTCGATTACCCGTTGACCGTCAGCTTTCGCTTTGGCCCGCTGCTGGCCCAAGTCGCCCACAACGTGATTGTGCGCAATAGCGTGCGCTTTGCCAAAGACTTGGTCTCAGCGAGTTTGCAACGGGCTACGGCTGTGCAAATCATTGAGGATCGCACTAGCCAAGCTGGCATCATCGACCAAGAGGTCAGTGAGCAGTTGCAGACCTGGCTGAGCGATCATCCGGCCTCGTCGGTAGTGGTACTCGGGCGCACATTAGGGCAACTTCAGGCGTTTGAGATGGCCTGTTTGCTCAACGAGATTCCCTATCGCGTGTTGGGTCGCGGTCCGTTTTATCAACGTCGCGAGCATATGATTTTGGCCGATTATATGCATCTGGTGAACCACATTGATGCGCCGCTCGATGAAGCACTCGGGCAGGTGTTTATACGGATTGCCAATACGCCGATGCGTGGTTTGCAACGCGATTTCCTAAAGCAACAATTGCGCCAAGCGGTGCACCAGGAGCAGACGCTCCGGCAGGTGCTGGTTGAGTTGAGCACCAGCGAATCGTCGTCAGCCCAGGTACGTGCCCGCCTTGACGACATGCTCGCCATGTTCGAGCAGTTGACACGCATGCTTCGTGACGAGGCAAGTGCCTACGAAGTGTTGACCTGGTTGACGCAACAGTTACGTCTTGACGAGCATTTTGTGCGGGCCTACGGCCGCGGCGAGGCGGCCGCCGAGCGTTCAATTGCTGTGAGGCATTTGATTGCCGTCGTCGAGTATTTGTCAGTGCCGGCAGCACAGTTTGTCACGTGGCTCCGCGAGTTCGATCATACCGCCGGCAAAGAAGAGCCTGAGCAAGTGTTGTTGACCACCGTCTACCGCGCCAAGGGCCTTGAGTACGACCATGTGCTTATTCCAGCAGCGCTTGAGGGCTACATGCCGGCCTACGGCAATTCGCCCGAGGTGTATGACCGCAGCGACCCCACCGCCGTGCCGGCCGGTTCGGATGCCATCGAGGAGGAGCGCCGGCTCTTTTATGTGGCCATCACCCGCGCCAAAGAGTTGCTGACGATTGGCGTGCCATTACCGAAGCCTGGCCTGGGTCGCGATGCTTTACCTACCGCCACGCCATCGCGCTTTGTCAAAGAGATGAAACTCGAGCCGACCGAGCAGATTCTGCAGAGTGCCACCGACGACGCTGATGCGCTGACCGAATCGTTACTAGAACACGGAGCTAGCAAGGGACTGCTGACGCACCTCGCACGCTATGTAGCCGATGATCCGCAACTCCTCAAGGTGGTGCAGTCATTCAAGGGTGAAATTTGGCCGATGCGCCCGTTGAAGTTAAAAAAATAAATCGTCAATGCCCCCCTGTAGAGCCGTAGCATGCTACGGCTCTACAGGGGGTAATGATTTACCAACCAAACGGTTCGAAGGCGGGGATTTCTTGTGGCGGCACGAGCGTGCGCCCTTCGGCGCATATCGCCCGGGCAGGGCAGTGGCGACAGTAGTGGTGCTCTGGACGAGCTGGGTAATCCCCCTCAACCAAATGGGTGGCTGCCGTTGCCACACGTTGTTGCGTTTGACGCATCAACAGTTCATCATTGGGGATTGGAATCATGGTGCCTGTACGTGCATGATAGACCGCAATTGCTGGGATAGATGCGTGTTGTTGTTGGCGCATCCATGCTTGGGCATAGAGGCGTAACTGGTCGCCGTGTCGCTCAACGATGCCGTCCATGCTCTCGTCCGTTTTGTAGTCGACAATCATGCCGTTCCATTGCCGATCAATCACGCCCGTCATTTCGACGAGCGCCCGTGGTGTCTCGATGCGCCAGCGTATTCGTTGCTCGACCTCGTGCAGTCGCGGTGGGTGTTGGCCGAGCGGTGAGGCAAGGTAGGTCGTCAGCATCGATATCAGTAGATGCATCGTATCTGGATTGACGGGTTTGCCGTAGCGTTGTACCGCCAACTGGCACAGGTGCTGCGCATCGGCATGTGGGTGATGGGCATGTATCTCTGTGGCAAAGTGGAAGAGCGATCCAATCGCCCGGGCTGACTTGCCGACCGCCTGTGGGTCATCCGCGATTGGTAGTTCGATTGGCTCTTGGGCCAGACTTTGCCATGCATCAAGATGCGAAGGCAGTGTGTAATGCCCGGCTGGCGCGTCTGTCCAATGTGGTGTGCTCACTTGTTCCTCAACTTCGAGCAAATCATCAAGCCCGCTCCGACGCTGGAACCGATAGCGTTTGGGGCATTGCATGAGTTCGTGCAATCCGGACGGTGAGAGCGAGATGATTTGCTTGCTGGCGATGCGCTGTATGTGTGGCCGCTGGTTAGCGATTGTCGGTTCATCAGGGAACGGTTCATTGATTACCGTCACATCAACTGGTGTCGTTGTAACACCATGAATGGGTGTGTCGTTGAGGGAATCGTACATCTTGCGGAACAGGCTGTCTCGTTTTTTGCTGTTCTCAGTCGCACTGACCATCAAAAAGCGTTTGGCACGGGTGAGTGCCACATACCATAATGCAACAACTTCGTTGTATTTTTGTCGTTCAAGCTCGAGGGATGCAGTGCGTTGTGTACTGTCTTCGCTGCTCGGATCAACCAAAACGCCGCTTTGGAATGTCATTTGTTCGTCGGATCGCACATCAAATGCATGGGCATCCGGCACAAATACCGCCATAAACTCCAGTCCTTTGGCCGCATGCACGGTCATGATTTGTACCGCATTTGCGTTGGTTTTTAGTTCGGGCGATGCGCTATCAGGCTCATGCCGAATGCGTTCGAGTAACTCACGAATCAATTCGTGACTTGATCCAGTCTGCATGGCACGGCAGTCGTTGATGAGTTTGGTGAGCATGCGCTGGCCGTAGGCACCGTCGCGTTGCCATAAGCCAAATTGTTCGATTGTCGTGGCAAACCATTCAGCTGGGGGGAGTTGCCATTGTAGGTGTTGTGCGTTGATAAGCGTTGTTACAAACTGTTGGATGTGTGGGTGTAATTCGCCGCTCTTCTGGAGCAAACGCCATAGGCTGGTATCGCGTTCTTGTTGGCGAATTGCGCGCAAGCCTATTTCGTCACAGGTGCGCGTCGCCGAAAGCAGCGCCCGTGTAAGTGATTGTTCGTTGGCCGGGTCGTAACAGGCGATCAACAGGTGAATCGCATCGAGAATCAGCGGTCGATGATAGAATGGATCGCTTTTGCCGCGATCAAACGGAATTCCTGCACGTTCCATGGCGTTGGCGTAGATATCAAGGTGCGTGCGCTGGCGAAGTAACATGGCCATGTCGCCATAGTCAATACCGTGCGTCGTGTGGAGCTCACGCATGCGAGATGCAACGGCGTCAGCCTCGTTGTTACGATCGCCCATCAACCAGAATCGCACGCAGTCATCAGGCGCTGAGGGCGTTCCAGGTGGTGGATGGAGTTGTGCAGTTGCATCGAACTCTACTGGGGTATTGAACCGGTATGTGGCCAGACTGCGATTCGCCACGGCGAGAATTGGTGCCAGTGAACGCCGATTTTCGGTCAAATTTACTGTGACCTGGCTCTGTTCTTTCATGTGCACGATATTTTGCACGTTTGCTTGCCGCCAGACGTAAATGGCCTGTCGTGGGTCGCCAACGACTGTGCGGGCAGCGGGGCCGTGTGGACGTGGAGTGATGCTTTCGAGGAGGTTGGCCTGCGCGCTACTCGTGTCTTGGTACTCATCAACCATGATGTAGCGCACTTGCTCGAAGAGTTCGGGGAAGCGCTCCTTAATCACAGGTACGATTTGAATCAAATCATCGAGATCGAGTTGACCACGGAGACTCAAATCGTGGGCGCGGGCTGCGAAGTTCCACGCCAATAACTGGCCAAACAGTGTATGTTTGTCACTGACTGACTGTGTCTTTTTGATGGCATTGATAAGCTTTTCGGATGTGAGCCCCAGGCCTTTGGCGTCAGCAATCATCTGATTGAGTGTGGCAAATATTTTCTCGTCATTCCAGTCGATTTGGTCGATTAACGTATGCAGATGGGCAATCGCCTCTTGCCAACCATGATCAAGGAAGCGCTCCCAACAGGCTTCGCCAATGGTATCGCGTTCGCGTTCCTCACAAAACGGTTCATCCGGGTTCAGGTTAAGGGCAATGCTCCGTTGCAGGGCAAGGCGTGCGGCAAACGCATGAAACGTCGAAATATGCGCTTCGGCCATGTCAATCCGACTAAACGGCAACTGTTCGTTGATGACGGTGTACATGATGCGCGCCCGCATCTCGGTGGCGGCTTTTTCGGTAAAGGTCAACACCACAATGTTGCGTGGATGGAGCGCTGGGTTGTGTGTAAGCAACTTGACATAGCGTCGTGCTAAGGTTTCGGTTTTGCCAGTGCCAGCCCCAGCGATGATGGCGAGTGTGGCGTCCGGCGCGGCGTTTAGTGCTTGTTGTTGCCCTATATTTGGAATAAATTGCTGCGTCATTATCGTTTCCTTGTTATTGTGCATCATCACAGATATGGGTAAATGGGCAATACATACATTGTCGTGATGGTTTCGCGGGATACGGTGCATGACGCATTTGGTGCATAATCCTGAGCAGATCCTGCTGAATAACGCCGTGCAAGTCATTGATGGATACGTTTAGGCCGATGTGTGAGTTCCCCGATTTGACGAATTCCGTGGCTTTGTCAACAACGTATACACTACGGAGCTGACTATTTTTTTCACCTTGCCCCAAGTAAAATAGCGTGAGCGTGTCAGCTGCAGGCGTGAGTTGCCACCCTGGTTGGTTGAGACCGAGTAAATAAATCGGAATTTGGAAGTTCGAGAGCTCCTTGCCCTCTTTTTTCATAAAGCCATTGAGCAAATCAGAGTATGCTTTGGGCTTGCCACTCTTGTAGTCAATAATCTCGTAGCGTACATATGACCCCATATGCACCATGTCGATGCGGTCGATTCGCCCGACAATGCGCATGCCCTCGATGCGAAAATCAAGTTGGTGTTCGAGCAGGATCGGGCGCCGATTGGGTATTTTGGTGTAGAGCTCTTGCTCGTACTGCCACCAGCGCTGTAACATGCCGTGGATGCGCAACCAGTTGCTCCGCAGACGTAGACCGGTGTCAAAGCGTTGTTGCCAGGCTTGTGTTGCGCGGTAGGTGCCACCGCCAGGGAGTGCAACTTCATGGCCGTGCCAAGCGGCGTGCAACGCGCTGTGGAGCCGCTGCGGCATGACGGCCAATCGAGCGCGGAACGCCTCAAGCGATTCACTGCGCAAGTCGACGTTCTCAGTTGCACCTGTGCCTAAAACGGCACACAACACCTCGTGAGCCAGTGCGCCCATATCGAGACTACGCTCATCGACCTCACTCTCATCATCATGCCCAAGCTGAATCACTTTCTCGTAGTAGTAGCGCCGTGGACAGGCGAGGTATGTGCTGATTTGACTTGCCGAGAACGAGTTATTTGTCAACAGCTGAATCGGTTGGACAACCTCACGCATATGTTGGTGCGCCTGTGGCAATGGTAACGTCGGTACACATGCAATCGACGGGTGATGCACTTGCACGTGACCGTCACGATCAAATGTCGCGAGCCCATCGAGGAGCTGCGCCAGGTATGGCGTCGCCAGCTGGGATTGACCGTTTGCCCCATACTGGGCAAAACTGAGCACGACGTGTTGGGCATGACTAGCAATTAGATTCATAAAGCGGCGTTGCTCGCGGTGTTGCCATGCATTTGGCTCTGTCAGTGCCGGCTGTGCAGGCCGATAATCGGGGTGGAATACGGCGCATAGTGCTGATTCTGCAATCAACTGGAAGCCTTGCGTTGCCCGTGGGGCGACATGCTCGCTTAATCCCATCACAATCACACAATCGTGAGCACTGTGTGCACCGGTCGTTGAGATCGTGAGTGGAATCGTGGTGCGATAGAGTTCACGCATGGGCGCTGGTAATGTATCAACGCTGAGCAGTAGTTGATCTCGTTGGTGAACGGTGAGTTGATGCTCCTGCGCTAATTGATCGATCTCGTCGATGCGCTCCAGCCAGGTGCGAGTCTCGCGGAGCCAGCTATCACGTACATCGACCGGGTGATTTGTGGACTCCCAGGCCCACATAATTGCCCCACTTTGATTGAGTAGTTGACGAATTTGCGGTGCAAGTGCTGCATCTGGCTGTATCGCACCAAACCAACCATGAATGTGTTGTGTGTGCGGGTGATGCGGATCCGCACTATACTTGCGGGCGACGTTGGCCGGTACTCCCACAAATGGCAGCATCATGGTTGTCTGGATGAGGCGTTGCTGGTCAACCGGGTCTGGACTCTCGAGCCAGCGCAATGCAATCCGTGCGAGATTGATAATCGGGTTGATGTAATCAGGTGGTGCAAGGGGCGGTAAGTCAATGCCCTGTTGTACTAACGCGGCACGAACATGCGGCACCAACGATTCGTCGGCACAGACAATCTGCACGCTCCGCCCTTTTTGTAGGAGTTGGTGACAATGATTCGCGACGGCGTGACACTCATCGACAATGGTGGCAGCGCCAGCGTGCCAGACCTCTTGATTTGTGAGCCGTGTGCCAATCAACCCAATGGTGATTGGCGCATTCATTGCCGAATCCGTCATGCGCATCACGAGTTGGCTGCCAGTACTCGTAGGCGCTGCCCATGTGGTCGGTGTCGCGTGCTGTGTCAGCCATGTATGGAGGATCTGTTGCTCAGGTAGGTGTGCAGTACCACTTACCCATGCACCGAGCCACATGGCGTAGCGTTGTGCATAACGTGATAGCACGGCGAGTTGGGCAGGTTGGGCGTGTTGGAGCTCACACACCGCGAGGTATTCATACTCGAGCGGTGGTAGTTCGTGCGCAAGTACATGCAAGGCTACATCGTCGTACCCGATGACATCGTGTTGATTAAGAAGGTTGACGTAATGATTGTAAATTGCGCCTATTTCGTGCGTTGTATCCAGCTCCACATCGACGTTGTGCCACTGTCGCCGATGACTCGAAATCCAACTCAGGAGTTGGCCAACCTCACGCACTGCACCACGATTACTGCCATAGGTATGCCATAATGCGCCATTGGCGCGTTGCCACGCTTGTTGGACTAGCATGGCGCGACTCGTGGCATTTAATACTTTGCGTGGGCGTTGATATTGTAGTTGACGAATCAAAAATGACTGGAGCGTCATGACGCTGATGTTGGCGTGCTGTCGATCGGTTAGCATCGTCTTGAGCGCCTGCGCATGCGTTGCATTTGCGCTGATAATTACGGTGCGGCGTCCTTGAGACTTGGCGACCACGAGGCTGATAAAGTCGGGATGAAATAGTGCTTGTGGCGAATCGTAGCAACATGTTTCAATCATTGGCGGTATACCTTGCTATTTAATACGTAATATTGCAATAATATCATAAAAATGCATATATGTGGGTGTATTTATATGAAATTAATGATATAATTCAATACATGCTAACGTAATTACGGCACATATACCGGGAATCAGATTGCGAGATAGGCATAATAAGTGTTTTCGTCAAAAATGACGAAAAGCAATCATCAGATGAGTGGTATAACAAATATATCAAAGATTGCGTGAAATGAGCTTCGCGGATTTGGCAGTATTTCAAAGTGAGAGAGGCCAAGCAATGTTTGTTCCCCCATTACATGTTGCACCATTGAGTGGTGATGCGTTTGATTTACCAGCCAAGGTCATCCATAATCTGGTCAGTTCAACACGAGCAATAGTTGATCGTGGCTGGTATGTGGCGCCGACGCAACAGACAGTCGTGTTCAAGCCGGCACAAGATGCGGCACGACGCCTGACGACGCGAGTATCGCAGTTAGCCAAGCCGACGAATCGTCGACGGTATGATGCGACGAGTCTGATGGTGCATAATCATACACCATTAACGGTGGGGCGTGCGTGGTTCCAGCGCGGCTATCGTGTAGCTGTTGTGAATCCAACGCCATTGCGCTTATGCCATCCAAGTTTAATGAGCAGTATTGCATCACAAAA
Source organism: Chloroflexota bacterium (assembly GCA_046300655.1). Taxonomy (GTDB): domain Bacteria; phylum Chloroflexota; class Chloroflexia; order Chloroflexales; family Roseiflexaceae; genus UBA965. The sequence continues at coordinate 70,218 of JBKCLM010000070.1, forward strand.
CATGTTGTTGCGATCAGGCGGTTTGGCTGAGTGTATCATCGACAGTGGTTATTACGAATTAGGGAGTACCAGTGAGCCAATTGTCAGCCCACAACTACCGCTTTTTCGTACCTATGACGGCGATTTGCTCGATCAACCATGGGGTTGTGATGTGATTACGTTGGCCAGTGATGCGATTGATGCCGTGACATCGCCGATGCATCATGATTTTGTGCTTGATTGGTTGCACACGGTCGTGCAAGCGGTGCAACGTGTTGGTGCAAATGTGTTGGTCTTCTCGGTTGGAAACGATGTAGATGCGCCGTTAGTTGTGCGGCTGCTATATGAAGCATTTATGCGGGTCAAATTGCACGCTTTAGCTGCAATCAACATCGTCGTAGCCGATCAAAGTTACAATCAACGCACTTGGACCCCGTTTCAAAAACGGTTTGATGGTGTCATGATTAGTAACAGTTAATTCGTACGGAGTAGCGTTTCAACGCTCATGGCATGGAGCGCAACAAGCGTTTCGTGGTCGAGTTTACCGCCCTCATACCCACCAGCAAGACACGCCACAACAGCCAGCGAATGGGATTCTGCCCATTCGCTGACGTATTGTTCGCGGGCGTGAACAATCTCAGTGGTAATGCCGTGTAATCCACCGATTCGACAATCTTCGTGGACATCCATCCCTGCATTGTAAATCAACAAATCGCTTGGTTTGATGTGTGATTCGACATGTGCGAGCAGGTTGTGTAGGGTTGCCATGTACTGATCTGCGCTTGTCACACTGCGGCGTACATGTGGAGCACGGGCGACATAACTGTCATAACCACTCGTATGAATGTCAAGGTGGAACAGTCTGTCCCAATCGGCACACATGCTCATTGTGCCACCGCCACAGTGTGCATCAGCATCCACGATGATAACGTTGCGATTAGGATAATCTGCCAGGATCTCACCTGCGGCAATGACCAACCCATTCAACGTACAAAAACCTGCTCCTTGTGTTGCGCGTGCATGATGGAACCCGGCACTTAGCGCATACGCGCGCCCGTGTAGGCAGGCGTACTGCGCAGCATCACGCATTGCGCCGTTTTGGGCGGCCACCGAACGCCACATCATCTCGTCCCACATAAATCCCTGTGATTCCGCAATATCAATAGGATCACCAGTGATGATTGCATCTACATAGGTGCCATCGTGGTAACGTGCAGCGATGTCTGGCGTTATGGGAGCTGGTTGTGTTATCTGCCACCCACGGTTAACTAGGTACGCGGCAATGTCTGCCCCTTTGCGGGTTGTGTCGAATGCGTGTGCCGTTTTGATGGTATCTGGATGATAAAATACTGCCATTTTTGAAAATCTTTCTAAAAACCACAAATGTGGACATATAAATAATTATAATAACGTATAACGTATAACGTATGCATGTATTGTATCACGATTGTTGATGGCAAGGGAGCGAGATGCCAAGTAATTTAGCACTCACAGTTGCGCCAATCACCCCTGATGAGTTTGTTATAGCACCTGCGGTGATGCGTAATATTCGTCATGCAACCCAAACAATCTTAGCACGTGGTACCTATACGAATCCAGATGGTGTAGATATATCGATTGATGCATTACAGGCATCTGCACGTACCAAGCAGCGGAGATATGATGCAACCCAACCGATTGATGTGACGGGTGGGCGATATGGACACTCCCAACTATACGTGTATAACCAGACGGCGTTGACTATTGCCCGGGAGCGTGTTCGTCAAGGATATCGTGTGGCGATGTTACATTTTGTGAATCCTCCGTACCTGCAAAGTGCGAATTCTGTGCGCCCCTCACAAGCAGATAGTTTGATGTGGTCGTCGAGCTTGGCGTATTGTTTACAGGATGTCGAATGGCAAGGTGTGTCGCCGTTTTATGATGATACGGTGGTCGTGACGCCGCAGATGCCGTTTTTTCGAGATCATGGTGGTGATTTGTTGTCAGAACCATGGCGAAGTAGCGTAGTGCATGCTGTGGCGATTGATGCACATGCTGTCCGCACACAAATGCCGGAACACACCGCTGAGGTACCGCAGCTGATGGTACAACGCGCAATACGTGTATTACAAGCTGCTGCGACTACACGTGCGAATGTGCTTGTGCTCGGGGCATGGGGGTGTGGATGTGCCGGGCATGATGCAGCTGTGATGGCTGCCATATGGCACGTAGCAATTGCACAGGCAAAAGTACGGATATTTGGGATTATCGATTTTGCGGTGGCTGACATTAAACCATCGCGTCCGACGTTTACATCATTTTATCAACAGCTCCATCAGCAATATATTGCACTCACATAGTGGTAGAGACGATTCACTCTGGTGTATAGTATAAATGTCTACAAGTAGTGACTTTGTACGTACATAGGCAGTAGTGATGGATAGTCAAAGTGATCTTCGTCATTCGGTAGATCAACTCCTGCACGTCTTTCAGCAGGGGTATGAACCGTTTGTGATAACTGCAATTCGTAGCATTCATGGCACTAGTTGGCTCGATGTCATCAAGAATACGCCAGATCTGCGAGTGAATACGCAACAACAGCCGTTGCGTCTTGATGCGACAGCGATTGTGCGCATCATGCTTCATCATTGGGATAGTACCTTCTCGCGCGTGTTGGTTGCCACCGACCGGAGCATGCTGTCCGAAGTTCGATTGATGCGGAATAAATGGGCGCATCAGGGGAATATAACTGTTGATGATGTCGATCGACTCGCCGATAACGTCACGCGCTTACTTGTGTCGATTAATGCGCCAAACGCTCACCAAGCCAAACAACTGCGTGAGGACTGGCGCATGCGTCGGTATCGCAAACCGCGTACGGTGCCAGTATGGGCGATTGGTGTAATGGTGGGTGTATTGGTGTTGGGGGTCATTGGTTGGTGGTTTTGGGAGGGCAGTGCTGTACCTAATAACGAAAATCGTAGCCAACCAGCGCAGGTGACGCGTACACCGGCTGCAACTGCGAACGACAGCGCATTCCCTTGTCAACCAGGACAAATCAAAGCAAACCCACGTTCAATGATTTATCATCTGCCAGATGGTGCTTATTATGCAACCACCAAGAACAGCGACGTGCAATGTTTTGAGTCGGTTGAGGCGGTTGAGGCTGCTGGGTTTCGCAAATCGAAACGCTAGCGTGCATTTAGGCCAATCAAACATCATTTAGAGGTGTTTGATTGGCCGGCGGCGACCTTCGTGGCGACCATGTTTCATGTAGTGGTCGAACCCTGATGCAAATCGTCCTTGGCGTACATATCCGCGTACATCTTGGTTTTCGGCTAAATAGCGTTGTTCATCAAAATCAGGTGGTGGTTGAAGCCACGCTGATGGTAATTGTGCCAAGATGTCATCATATTGTGTGACAGGATTGCTTTTGGTTGCAGATATAACACGCAATACGCGCTTCACGAGTTGAGTGAACTGTGTCAGCATGATGCCCTCCAAGCCCAAACCAATAATTCTAGGTGTTTTGTGATAACTCTACGTACTACGAACTATAGCACACATTTGTGATTTGTGCAGATGCATTTGACGTTGCCAAAGTTTGTGCGGTATGATTACCGTGAATTGCTCGGCAGATTCGTAAGATTTGTGTGCACAACATCATCGTGTTTCCACGTGTTTTTTGGCTTTTTTATACATGTTGTGATTTGAGTTAGGGGCAGTTATGACCGTCAATACTAACGTATACACGCCTGGTGTACTGTCACAACACGTGTTGTCGCTCACTGACAGATTTGCTGTTCTCCATAATCCGCTGGCGCATCAGATAGTGGTCGATATTGAGTCGAAGATTGCTTCACCACAGACTGTCTTATCGTTTGATGTGTTTGATACGCTCTTATTACGCAATCATCGTGCAGAATTAACGCGGTTCTATGATGTTTCGGGATTGGTGGCGTCGTTATTGGCCCAACGCTATCAGGAGTCAATCCGCCCCGAGGATGTGCTCATGGCGCGTTTGATGGCCAATCGTCTGTCATACCGATTGTCGCCTACCCGTGATGGGTGTCGTGAGGGTACGATTACTGATATCTATCGTCTGATTCTCGAGCAATTACGTGTGCCCGCCACAGAATCAACTATTCAGGCGTGTATTGAGATTGAGTTAGCGTACGAAGTAACACAGTTGACAGTCAATCTACCGTTACTTGCCATGACACAACACCATATTGCACGCGGTGGGCGAGCCATTTATGTGAGTGATATGTATTTGGGTGTGGCACACATCAATCAACTGTTAACTCGTTTGGGAGTCGAGGTTTCGTTGTTTGCTGCCACATATTCGAGTGCTGACACGATTCTTTCGAAGCGCAGTGGCAAGATATGGCCATTGATTCTCAACGAGCTTGGTATCACCGCTGCGCAGATGTTGCACATTGGTGATTCGTTGGTGAGTGATTATCAAAGCCCACGCACGCAGGGGATTCCGGCTGTTCATGTGCCGATTCCATTGCAGATGCGTCGTGACATTATGGCTGATCATGGTGCACTCGTTCACCAACTCGAATCAATGCACCTGCCGATTCAGAGTTGGATGGCGCCACCGCACTGGTAAATTCGAGTTGGGAAGGGTATCATGCGCAATCCATCGCAATCCGCCTATGAGTTCGGCAAAACCGTCTTAGGACCAGTCATTCGCTATTATTTGCATCTGCTCGATCAGCATATGCGCTATCTCGATGACGGTCAGACGAAGTTTTTGTATGTATCACGCGCCGGCGTCCGTATCAAAGCGTTGATGGATATGTATCGCAAGGCAGTGCCGAGTGTGCCAGTGCACGACGAGGATTACCTTTGGATGTCGCGCATTCTGACTGTTAAGGCCTGCTATCAACGTGCGCCTGAACTTGCGTTGACCGTCATAAAAAAAGAATTCCCAGCCCACCCAGTAAGCCATGTGGTGCGTGCATTGCTGGCTACCGAGCAGAACGTCACGGCGTTTGACGACGACCTCCGTCCATTTAGCTTACCGGCAAGCACGATTGCTGACGCGCTCAACGATTCACATCCCGTTTTTAGTCAAATTCACCAGCATTTTGCAACGGTTGCTACGCGTTTTGATGCACAGCTTCATGGGCTGATGGCTGGTAAATCACGGGTAGTCTTAATCGATAGTGGTTGGCAGGGGACAAGCCAAACGCTCCTCGAGGTCGCATACCCTGAGTACACCTTTGTAGGATTGTATGTTGCCACTATGTATGGTGCCGGGCAAACACTGCCGACCCCGCGCCAGTCGCACGGTATGTTGTTCGAAGTGAATGAGTATGTGCCAGCGCAACCGATTACTGCATTGTGGTACAACCGGCATGTGATGGAATCGTTGTTCGAACCCAAAGCGTCGAGCATTGAAACGTTGCTGACAGATGCGTCGGGTAAGGTCTATGCGCCACAGGCTGATGCGCTATTGCAGTATGTGGCACAACTTGATGATGACGCACACTATGTTGGTGTGTGTGACTACATTGCAGGATTACCTGCAGTAACGCCAATTCACCAGCTATATGCAGACTTTTATCAGGCGAGTCAGGAATTTGCTCAGAAAATTCTGTTCCCAACAGTGGATGATATTCCTGTGGTTGCCACCAAGAAGCGTACTGCAGATTTTGGCCGATCACTCGTTGTGCCTGTGGTGTATGAGGCTGTTGATCGGCATGAATATGACTCCCCCGAACAGCGTGTACGTGAGGCGATTTGGATTCAAGGCCAAATCACAATGGAGTATCCGTCATATGACGCACAGCAACGTCAACGTGATTTGATAGGTGGAGTGCAGGCGCATGCGTTTTTTCATGATCCGAATGAGCAACTATCACAAGATGATACACAATGGCGGATTGTACAGGATCAACAGCCGCGCGTATTAGTCGTGATGCGCACAAAGAACCGCCCAGTATTGTTGCGTCGTGCCCTCCAAAGTGTATTTCAGCAGACATACACTAATTACATTCTGGTGATTGTCAATGATGGTGGGCGATATGAGTTGGTAGCGAATGAACTTGCACAAGTGCCTTTTGATCTGACACGGGTGCAAATTGTGAGCAATCAACGTAGTGTAGGCATGGAGGCAGCCTCAAATTTGGGGATTCGCTCGGCTCTATCGGACTACGTGGTGGTACATGACGACGATGATTCATGGCACCCTCGCTTTTTGCAGAATATGATTAGCTTCCTTGAGAGTAGCGCTGGGCGTAAGTTTGGTGGTGCGGTATCGCGGTGCGAGCAAGTCATAGAGCGCGTACGGGGTGATGTGGTCACGATTTTGTCGCGTGAATCATACAAAAACCACTTTCGCCAAGTATATTTGCTTGAGATGGCGCGCCAAAATTTCTTTGCGCCGATTTCTTTTTTGTATCGTCGGTCGTTGTATGACAAAATCGGTGGTTACGATGAATCCCTCCCGGTACTCGGTGACTGGGACTTTAACTTGCGCTTTCTGCTCGAAGCAGACATAGGTGTGGTTGATGAGGTCTTGTCGTATTATCATCAACGTGAGACTGCCTCGGGGAGCTATGCTAATTCAATTACAGGTGGCATTGGTAAGCATATTGAATACGACGCCATCGTCCGTAATCGCATGATGCGCCAGCTTTCCTCGACCGATAATCGACTTGGGAACTTGCTGTCGATGGCGCGCTACACTGATATGGTGATACATCGTGTGCCAGCGAATGAAGGTTCAAACAAAAGAGTTGATGAGTCGGATCAACTTGCCCGATATATTCGTCTTGCTGATGAACGTTGGACCATGATTCAAATTTTGCTGGATCAGATATCACCGTCGCGCAAGTAAATATGCATGGTATCACGTTGACGTAGATTGAATCATAGGTTGCTATCAGCATCGTACAGAATGGCTGTGCTATAATTCCATGGTCAAGATGACGTGTTTGGTATGCACAATCATTCTGTGGTGATGTATGCATCAAACGACCACTAAAGGTTCCATCTGCTGATGAATATGACGCGATTGTCTAAAGAGTATGGTCTCTATCTCGCTATCACGGTCGTTGCGATTCTGGTTGCGTTTGCAATTGTGTTGCCGCGGCAGTTGACACTCCCGATATTTTTCGAAAGCACAGCACAAGTTACCATCGATCAAACGCGTTATGCGGAGCTTTTTGATGCAGAAGGTAAGCCTGATCAAGACATGCAGAGCATTGTCTTTCAGACACGTGAGTTGTTGCAACAACGATACAAGCAATTTGCCACATTGGATCAACAAGATTCGATAACATGGAGTGGCAATGTCGCTACTATTCTTGTTACGGGGACAAGTGCGGTCGATAGTGCGTACGTCAGTGATGAGTATGCCAATGAGTTTGTGCGGCATGTCCAGGCTGCCGGTGGCCGTGAGATTTTGCGGAACATTCTTGGCTGGGAGACGGTGCAATCACTGAAGGGTGAAGCAGCCGGTAATGAACTGACCGAAATTATCCGCGACATGGTACGCCTCAATGTGTTCACGTTTAATCGGCCCATTGAGCCCATCTCCTCGTATGTGAATATTGCTGATTTGAGTATCAGTGACCGGAGTGATTTACTCCGTGCGGTTGAGGTCCAGCGGACACAACTACAGTTTGTTGCGATTGGTGAGCTTGATGTAAAAAAACAAGAGCATCTTCAACAAAAAATCATCTTGTTGCAACGCTTTGAAAATATGCTCATCAGTGCGGAGCCACAACTCCGCTTTGATCCTACCAGTAACCCTACCATTTATCGCAGTGTGGATGCCTCTGAACCACGTGAGGTGGCCCGGATTGCCATCGGCTGGTATGTGTTCGCATCTATTATTGGCGGTTTGGTGTTTGGTTTGTTGTTCTTGATGTTTGATCGGAGCGTGGGGATTGTTGAGCGCATCCGTGAAATCTGGGAATATCGCATTTTGATTATGCTACTGGTGCGGCGTAATCTGCAACTGCGCTATCGTGGTCAAGTCGTCGGATTTGCCTGGTCTCAAATTGCGCCGATATTGCAACTTGTCGTCTATTGGGTTGTATACGGATATATTCTGCGCAACAATTATTTGCCGTACTACCCTATTTTTATGGCAGTGGCACTCTTACCGTGGCATTACACGACTGAGTCTATGACGAGCGGTATGCGGAGCATCATGGATAATTATTCACTGATTCGCAAAGCGTACTTCCCTCGAGAAGTGTTACCTATCTCATCAGTCATCACGAGTTTGGTGAATTATTTGTTGTCGTTGCCGGTCATGTTTTTATTTATTTTTGTGGTCAAGTACTCATATACGGGAGTATTTGAATGGCCTATTCCTATGGCCGCCTTATACTTCCCCATTATTTTGTTGATTCACAGCATTTTTGTGTTGGGTGTTACCTTATTTTTGGCTGGATTAACCGTCGTGACCCTTGATACGGTACATCTTGCTGGCATATTCTTGCATATTTGGTTTTTCTTGACGCCAATTGTCTACTCGTTGACCGTGTTGAGTGACTCAATCTCACGGATTTTTCGTTGGCTCAATCCGATGGCATCGTTCATCGAGTATTATCGCGAGATATTTTATGGTCAAGTGTCCATCCCTGGTGTGATTCCTACGCCAAACATTCCTGCAACTGACTCGTTGTTGCGCTCGTTTGTTACATCGATCATAGTCTTTGTCATCGGGTATTGGGTCTTCAGACGACTACAAGACAAGATCATCGAGAGGATGTAAATGGAACCGGTTATCGAGTTGCGTAACATTACGAAGCGCTTTGATATGCGTCAAGAGAGTAGCTCACTATGGCGATTTCTGATGCGTAAGCCGGCGTTTGATGAATCAAATAGTGCAGCGTATAAAGTGGTGCTCAATGATATATCGTTGTCTATTAACCAAGGAGAGCGACTAGCGATTATTGGGCGTAATGGGGCAGGTAAGAGCACGTTGCTCAAAATAATCAGCCGTATTTTACTGCCTGACAGCGGAAGCGTGGCTGTGCGCGGGACTATCTCGTCGCTTCTTGAGTTGGGTGTCGGTTTTCATCCTGAGTTATCTGGGGCTGATAACATCTACTTTTATGGCGCCTTAATGGGTAAAAACCGTGCTCAAGTCCGTGAGGTGTATGACGAGATTTGCGATTTTGCCGATATCGGTAATTACATTCAGCAACCCGTAAAGACATACTCATCGGGCATGTATCAGCGTTTGGCGTTTTCGTGTGCATTTGCCATGGAACCGAGTATTTTGATCGCCGACGAGGGTCTTTCGGTTGGTGACTTCTTGTTCCAACAAAAATGTTTTGACCGTATTGATGAAATTGTGGCTAAGGGCACGACCTTTTTGATGGTCGCCCATAGTGCCCGTCAAGTGCAGCGCATTGCAACGCGGGGAATATGGCTTGAGAACGGACGTATCGAGATGGACGGCGATATTAATGCGGTCCAAGATGCCTATACCAAGTTTTTGCTGTATGAAAAGACCATGCTGGCAAGTAGTGGTGTCGTTGATACGCAGAACCAATCGACGGCCCTCGAGATTGAATACCAGAGCGGTGATCCGAACGCGGCGAAATCAAGTCAATCGATGGTAATTATCTCTGATGTGACAATTAACGGCACCAAAGATCCATGGCGGATTGGCCAAAACACCGTGATATATGCACGATTTGCCGTCAACCTCCCAGAGCTGCGCGTGCGGGTGCGTTCGCAAATTATTGATGTATCAGATGATATTCCGTTGGTTGAGAATCGCTATATGGCACCTGAGCCGATGGTGCTGGCGAAAGGTTCCCATACCATTAAATTTACTGTGCCTCCGCTCTTTATGAAGTTAGGGACATATCATTTTGTGATTGAAGTCTTCGATGAACATGGGCAGCTTTCACTCGCAAAAAGCCAGCCGCTCTTATTGGCCTCAAAATTTAAAACGCCAGATGTCGCATCGGCATATATACAACATCCACGATTTCTTGTTGAATTAACGTCTGAAGAAATCCCTGCACCGACACCCGATGCATAGATCGAGTGTCGGTATACAGCAACGGTTATGGTTTCAGCGCCGCAATAATCTGCTCGACGTCATAGACACAACCGCCCCAGGTGCCCCCACTTGCCTGTTGTAATGCTGCCCATAATTTTGTGTCCTCGGGCAAGAGTGGATGACTTGCAAGGTCGTCGCGGAGGTGGCGTTGTGCCAAAATCGCACTCCCATGCGCTGCATCGTGGACCTCGCCATTGGCGCCAACTAGATTCACACTCCCGACCAAGTTGACGCGATCAATGATAATCTCAATCATGTCACCGTCGAGGACTTTGCCGATGGGACCGCCGGCCAGGGCCTCAGGTCCGACATGGCCAATACACGCTCCAGTGCTGACGCCCGAGAATCGGGCATCGGTAATCACGGCCACCTCGCGGCCCCAGCGGATGTGTTTGAGGGCCGACGTGACCTGATATGTCTCCTCCATGCCAGTCCCAAGCGGTCCACCACACATTAATACGATGATGTCACCGGGTTGGACGGTTTTGTCGCCTTGGCCCTTGATGGCGCGTACTGCGTCGCGTTCACGGATAAAGACCTTGGCGGGGCCGATTTTGCGATAAACGCCATCTTCATCCACCACGGCAGGATCGATGGCTGTGCTCTTGATAACGGAGCCCTCGGGAGCCAAGTTACCTTGCGGGAAGGTGACTGTTGCGGTGAGTCCACGCGCTTTAGCCTGAGCGGGTGACATAATCACGTCGTTGGCATCAACGCCATCGCGTTCGCTGAGCATGCGGCGGACAATCTGACGGCGCTCGGATTGAGCCCACCAGTCGAGGACGGTGTCGAGCGTCTCGCCAGTCACGGTGCGTACACTGGTATCGAGGAGCCCTAAATCGCGCAAATGGAGCATGACCTCGGGCACACCGCCAGCCATATATGCTTGGACGGTGACGTGATTGCGTGGGCCATTCGGCAAGACATCGACGAGTCGAGGGACTTGGCGATTGATGCGCTCCCAGTCCTGTACCGTAGGGCGAGCGAGTTTGGCTGCATGCGCAATTGCCGGGATGTGCAAGAGGAGGTTGGTGGATCCGCCAAACGCGGCGTGTACGACCATGGCATTGTGGATTGCACCTTGGGTAATGATATCCTTGGTGGTGATTTTTTGTTGACGTAACGAAAGGACAGCCCGTGCTGATGCACTTGCCAACTCCAACCAAATAGGCTGACCGGATGGTGCCAAGGCGGAGTGCGGCAGTGCAATACCCATTGCCTCGGCAACGACTTGCGAGGTGGCTGCAGTCCCCAAAAACTGACAACCACCACCGGGTGAGCCACAGGCGCGACAGCCGAGTGCGGCAGCTTCACTTAAACTGAGTTCACCCTGGGCAAAGCGAGCGCCAATAGTCTGCACTTTGCCGGCATCCTCGCCGTCGGTAGGCGGCAAGGTGACGCCACCTGGCACCAAGATGGTGGCCAGATTGGGTGTGCCAGCGAGAGCGATGAGCATGGCTGGCAGACCTTTGTCGCAGGTGGCCACGCCGATGACCGCTTGGCGTGTGGGCAGCGAACGAATCAAGCGGCGGAACACGATGGCGGCGTCGTTGCGGTAGGGCAGACTATCAAACATGCCTTCGGTGCCTTGACTGCGCCCATCACACGGGTCGGTGACATAGCCAGCAAAGGGCATGGCATTGTTGGCCCGGAGTGTCTCGGCGGCAGCCCGCATCTGTAGGCCGACCTCCCAGTGACCAGTATGATAGCCGAGGGCCACCGCTTTGCCGTCGTTCTCGCGGATTCCACCTTGCGTACTGAGGATGAGCACCTGGGTGCGCGTGAGTTCGTCGGGATCCCAGCCCATACCAACATTTTGGGTCCAGCCGAACAAGTCGCCACTCGGGCTATTGAGGAGCAGATCCTCGGTCAGGGGTAATTCGCCTTGTGGGCCAGGGGCTTTGGAGATAATATCAAACAGCTCTGGGGTTCCCCCCACCAGATTATCGAGTGTTGGTCGTTGCATCAAACTGCTCCTCTGCAGAGGTGAGATACGCCTATCTTACCCGAAAAGTGGCGACCTGATGCGGGCTAGTTCTCGTCACCTAACTTCACAGCATCGGCCACGCGCAAGCGCTGAATGCTCTGGAACGCTAGAATTGCTGTGATGACGAGCGCAGCGCCATACACCAAGACCATCATAATCAATGTCACCCATGCGGTAATTGGTTGCGTCGGTGGGACCGCAGGATACGGTTGCACTCCCGCTTGTAAGTACGGCAACATTGTTTGGGTGGCAATCAGTGCGGCCGAGAGCCCCAAGGCAATGCCCAAAAACGACATCAGCCCTTGCTCAATCATGATGGCGCGTCGAGCCACAAATGCGGGCATGCCTAGTGCCTGAAGCATGCCGAGCTCAATACTGCGTTGGCGCAAAATTGCCAGCGCACTGACGAAGATGGCCATGACGCTGAGTCCTGTCGAGGCAATAAAACCGATGCTGAGCATGCCAAAGAATCCCTGCCGCTCTGGGCGAGTAAACTCGCGTTGGGCGATGTCGGTATAGTCCTTGATATCGAGCAATGGGATTGCCAACGCACGCGCTTGGGCGACTACATCGTCGAGTGGCACGTTGGTGTCGCGGGTGATCCAGACGTCAGTTGGTGGTGCAAAGCCGATTTCGTCACGGATAAAGCCGAGATTTGTTACTACGAACGGCTTATCGAGAGCAATTTGGCCTGGCCAGCCATCAACAATGCCCACAATCCGCACGCGAGTGAGCACTTCCTCGCCATCAATGTTGATGGTGATGGCGACACGGTCGCCAATAGTGCTACTCCCAGCGAGGTTGGTGCTGATAAGTGCACCATCACGCGCCTGGGCGAGCTGGTTCATCAGCGCTCCCATGGTCTGATTGTTGCCGAGCCATTCATCGCGGAAATACGGGATAACGCCGAGAAATCGGGTGCGGTCAATTGCCATCAAATTGCTCTCGACTGGTTTGGTGCCGACGGCGATTTGAGCAAGGTAATTGCCGACTGCGCTATAGTCTTTGATGCCCGGCAGGTCGCGGTGGATGCCAATTGGCGTCAACAAATACTTATCGCCTTTGATTTGCTCGCCCTCTTGTGGGCGTTGGGTGGCGGCAGTCTCAATCAGGTGGGTGTCACCACCCATGCGATAGGCGATACCGGCTGTTGTGGCGGCATCAACGGTGGCGGCCATTGAAGCTACATAGCCACCGACACCGAGGGTGAGTGTGAGCAGGAGGACCGTTGTTTGGAGGCGTTCTGGGCGACGGGCAATTGTCTGGAGGGCGAGAATAAGTCCGATGCGATCGCTCCGGCGCGCGAGCGTTTCTGCCAGCGCAAAAAAGAGGGGCAAAATGCGATTGGCAAGTAACGCTAGTGCGAGACTAATCAACACCGGCAAGGCGAGTGTGAGTGGAGTGGCAAAGACATCGCTGTCTGTGGTAGTGCTTTGGGTGAGCTGGTAATAGCCATAGCCGACTGCTGCCAATACCAATACCTCGAATAATATTCGCAAGAATCCGACCAACTGGTCGCGTCGGCGACTTTTGCCGCTGTCCATCAATGTGCGGCGACTCGCCAAAATAAGTGGTCTGAGCCCGAGCATGATAATGACAAACCCGATGGCGATGACGCCAATTATGGCGTTCACTGGTAAGCCGGGTATCGGCACTGATGCTGCGGATAAGCGCAAGAACGACTCACTCCGGAGCATGTACGTACTGGCGAGTAGGGCCAGTGGTATGGCCGCAATACAGGCGATGAGCACATAACTCAACCATTCGACTGCCCCAATGACCAGAATGCGGAACAGGCTCATGCCACGGCTCCGGAGCAGCGCAATTTCGTCGCGGCGGCGGTCGTAATTAATGGTGGCCAGTTGGAGCACAAAAAACAGTGCGAGCAAGGCTATTGGTGCGGCAATGATGCCGGTACGGATGGTCAACTCGTCGATGGTTTGTTTGGCTTGGGCAAAACTATTGAGGGGGCTACGCTCAAGTTTGGCTGGCACCTTTTCGAGCTCTTGGGCCAAGGTGCGAATGCGTTGCTCGAGTATGCCGATATCACCAGGCCCAAGGGCTGTGATTTCGGGTTGCAGATACCATGCTGCTTGGGCAACACTGTCAACAAATGTATCGGCAACTTGGCTTGTCATCGTGTCATGATTGACGAGTACGAGTTCATAGAGGGTTGTCGGATCGTATAACCAGGCAGGGTCCTCTTCGTTGTAGGCCTGCCAAATACCGACAACTGTGACGCGCATATTTGCGGAGCCGTTGCTGTTGGTGATGACAACTTGGTCGTCGACATTAAGCCCAATCGAATTGGCTGTGTTGCGCGAGATGATAATCTCGACAGTATTATCATTGGGATTAGGCATGCGTCCGTCGAGAATTTGGATGAGTTGATCGACTCCACTTAACGAGCCAATCGCCGCGTTGCCGAGCAGTGTACCACCTCCCTGTCCTTGAATGGATAACAGGCGCATTTGGGTGGTGCGAATATGACGGGTTTGATTGGCCAGCGGGAGCCCCAAAAACGTGCTGGCGCTGTTCGTCATCAAATTATCGGCAGCAGTGATCGTGCGCCACGGCACTGCTTTACCACTGCGCACATGGCGAAAGAGTAGGGCGAGTGCTGGACGTTGAGTTTGGCGCGTTTGACGCGCCAACTCATCATTGAGAATGCGCAATCCGGCAGCGTCCGCATACGTGGGCACTGTGATGCTCAGAGCTAATGGAATTGTGAGCGCGGCTAGTAGGGCCAAATTGGCTGCAGGCGCTACAACGCTACGACGCCAAGCTGCTAGCAGGAGCAGGCGAATGGCGTGCCATGGTGCGCTCATCGATTTATTGACCAACCACGACATCGCCTTCTTGTACTCCACTAATAATCTCGACTCGTTGTTCACCCTTGATACCAAGGATGACGGTTTCACGGCGTTCACGATCGCCGTCACGGATGACGACAAAATTGCGCTCGCCGAAGGTGCGAATGGCCTCTGGTGGGAGCCAAATCGCATTTTCGCGCTGTTCAATGATGATGCGGAGTTTGCCAACGGTTTCCCCAGCCACCAATTCAAATCCAGCCGTATCAATCACACTAAATCGTGTCGATGTGTCGGTGGTGTTGTTGATGGATCCGCCACCGCTCCCGTACGGTGCTGGTAAGCGTCGAATAATTGCATTGAGGAGTAGGTCAGGGCGTGTGACTGGGCGGATTTCGACTGGCTGCCCCTCGCTAAGGAGTTTCATGACGTCGGCACTCAGTTGACCTGAGAACTCAACCTGACCTGGGTCGGCAATCTCAATGACAGGGCGGAACGCGCTGACGCTGTCACCTGGGTAAATTGCCACTGAGGCAACTACACCTGCCGTGGTTGCTACAATCCGACCACCAGCCACTTCGGCGACTGCTTTGTCATATGCGCGTTGTGCTGAATCGACTGCGGCTTTCTCAGTATCGAGAGAATCGCTTTCAGATTGTGCGAGCTCTGCCTCGGCAGTCTCAAGGTCAAGCTTCGCTTGTTTGATGTCATTGTTATCTTGGCCGGCCAAGAGCAAATCACGTGCTTGCTGGGCTTTAGTAGCAGCCTCCTCTGCCTCACTGACATCAGTGGATGTGCTCTCTTTGGTGCGATCGACGGTGCGTAATGCGGCGGTAACTGCGCGCTCGGCAGCACGCAGGCTATCGGTTGCACCGATGAAGGCTTTTTCGTAGGAACGCTTCCCCTCAGCATCAAGATAGTTGCGTTCGGGTTTGCCATCGACATAAATGACGGGCTCAATGGGGTCAGTGCCGTAGCGTTTGACCCAGTCCCAATGCCAGTAAGCTTTGCTGTAGGCGAACTGGGTGTCAATTAGGGATTGTGTGGCGGTGCTGATTGCATGCTCTGCATCTTCGACCGAGATGGTGGCGTCTTCTTTGGCGATACGTGCTTGGCGTGACTTGGTGGCAAGGTCCTTTTCGGCTGCGGCGAGAGCGTCTTTGTCACCACCTGGGAGCAAATCGAGTAACGCCTCTCGGGCATTGTCCACGGCTTTGCGTTTGGTCTGAATGAGGCGTTCATTGAGAGCAAGCGCATTTGCATAACTTACTTTGGCCGTATCTAGGGCATCGCTGGCTTCGATGAGGGTTTCATTGGCTTCGTCTTGTTTCATCTCGGCAAGGACGTCATCAACCTCGACGCGCTGACCCGCTGTGACATTAATCGTACTGACGACCCCATCACGGCCAAACCCGTAAGTTTGAGAGTTGACTGGGATGACGCGTACGGTCTCTTCGACCACGCGTTCAACTAGGCCACGCTGTACGGTGAATGTTGGTTCATCAAGGGTTGGGTCAGCTGGGAGTGGCGTTGGCGTTGGTTGGTTTGTGGATTCGGGCGTCGCACTCGTACAACTGGCCACCAGCAAAGTGAGCACAAGCATGATGAGTAAGTGTGTGTTCCGCATCATTTCGTATCCTCAAGAGTGGGACGAACACAATATTCGCCCCACGGGTACACATATCTATGGCAACGGTCGAGTTGATGGTTCATCCGTCATGTATCCCTTGTAATTGGGATCTGTCTCTTTGGCGCATTGGGCATTTGTTTTGCCAGAGGTAGTCATCGTGGCGACGCAGGCTTGATAGGTATTCGTCAACTTTTCGGCTGTGGTCAACTCAGCAGCGACGTTGGCTTTTTTGGTGAGAATGTTATCAAGTGCCTGGAGCAACCAATACGACTCAAAGCTGTATTGGGCATACATGTCACCAGTAAAGTTCGCCGGTTGTTGGAGCATTTCTTGCATGGCATCCCGCAATGGTACTACGTATGCGTTCTGTTGTTCAAACACCGGTGATGCAGCATCACTTGCGCGCGCTGGAATACTCCCGTACGAGAACGAGCTACTGCGTTTGCTTAAATAATCGATAACACGCATACATGCCTGTGGTTGCTCGCTCTGGACTGAAATGTAGTAGGCTGACACAAAGATGTCGCTGGTAATGCCTTTTGCGCCAACTGGCAAGGGGGCCATAGCAGCGGTCACTGTATTTGGTTGATTAGGATCGCGTTGATTATTCGAATCAAACTGGCCAAGTGATGTATCCATCCACATGCCGATCTTGCCTTGGGTCATCAAATCATAGCTGTTGTCAGCTATTTGATTGTTTTGATCGGCCCGGTAGTAGAAGGCCGGCTTGGGCATCACGTTGTGCTCAGTATGGAGGCGCATAAACCAGTCGATAGCCTTGATGGTGTTAGGATTGGTAAATGTGACGCGCAAATCTGTGCCATTGCCTGTGGTAAGCGTACCACCGAACTGCCCTATCCAGAAGTTCAAGTCACCCAGATAATTCCCTAAGCTTGAATACCCATATACACCATTGGCGGTGATGGCCTTGGCTGCCTTAAGGAATTCATCGGCAGTCCATGTGACGCTTGGTTTATCAAGTCCAGCTGCACTAAACAGCGCCGGCTGGTAAATCAGTGCACGACCCGTGTATGCGTTGGGAAATCCGATTAAGCGACCGTCGCGCGTCAAAATATCAAAGAGTGCTGGTGGAATCTCGGCGGTGTCAATGGTGCCGTCTGCATCGATGATTGCCTGCATGTCTGCGACTGCGGCAACATCAGTGGGGGTGTTTGGCGTGCTCGCACCCCACCAGAAACAATCAGTGCGACCGGCCAAATCAGCAAACGTCAGGTTTTCGGTGAGATTATCGGTTTGAACAATATTGACAAAAATATTCGGCTCGGTGTCACTGAATGTACGTAAAATGCGACGGGTCTCGCTCAATGACATACCGTATGCTGCAAAGTTGACGATTGTTTGTCCTGGTTTTACCTCTTGAATGACTGGTGTGGCCATAATGACTGGGCGCAAATCAGGTGTCGGACTTGGCGTGGTTTGGGCATAGGTTAACTGGTCACGTATGTTAATCAGCACCTGATCGAGCGCTTGTTCTGGTGTCTTAACTGGTTGTTCAAATAACGTGCTAATGCCTCCGAGCACGTTGTAATACACGACATACTCTTGATTTGGGTAGTATGTGATGGGGGGCAAATTCTCGATGCTGTATTTGTAGGTCTCAAGGCGAGCCTGTGCATCAGGATCAGTGCTTGTGAGTTGGTTTGACAGCGACTGTCGGGCGTAGACCAAACCTGGATAATTATTGGGCATGTAGGCAGATGGTATTTCTTGACGGGTCATCCACTCAGCAAATGTCCAGGCAGCTTGGGGATTGGTGGTACCACCGCTAATCATGTAGCCTTCGGAGTAGGTCATCATGTCTACATGAGGTCCCATCGGCAAAGCCACACTCCCTACACTAAAGGAAACAGGAGGTGCGCTTGGGTCGCCAGTGAATAGGGCACTATCGCTCCAGATGCCAATCTCGCCGTTACGAATGCGCTGCGCAGGGTCTTGTGAATCAACTAGTTCTGGATTCGCTGATTCTTCACGGGCTGGCATAATCGAATAGGGATTAGGCGGCAAGATGACACCACGATCAACCAGGTCTTTGTATTGACGGTATACTTCGATGATGCGTTGATCGCCCGATTTGAGATCGCTTGGTGTCATCGACAAGATGTCGATGCCGGCTTTGGCCATTAAGTTGAGCAACACGATGCTTCCGCCACTTGAATCGAACCAGCCATACCGCACTACTCTGCCATTTTCAACTTTGGCGAGACGCTCTGCGGTGGCCAATAAATCATCGAAGCTCCACCTGTTTTGTGGGAGCGGGATGCTTTCACTCTCAAATAGCGTTTTGTTGTATGACAACGCTTGCAAATTAACGGTGCGTGGGAGTGAGTAGATACCACCATCAACCGTGAATCGCTCAAGTACACCCGGGTAGTAGTCGTCGCGATCAAACCCTGTGTCGGCATCGAGATAGGGCTTCATATCAAGTAATAACGGCGATCCCATGGCCTCTTTGGTCATCCACCAGGATGGTGCAACATCTGCCATACTCACGACCTTGCGGAGCATGCTCATCGATGATTCCTGTTGGTAGTTACCATTGGCGTCTGGTTGTGATTGCATAGCCTCGTCGAGCGAGACAATCACGACTTTGATGGTGGGATGCTCCTGCATGAATCGCTCGGCGAGCGTTGTGTAGGTCTCCCGATCATAGTCGTATGCGCCGTATGTGATGATGATTTGTTGACCATTACCACCTGACTGTCCACCTTCGTTTTCATTACCGCTCTCGCCCGCAGGAATGGTCGGCAATGCGGTGGAGTTTGAGCCACACGCGGTGAGGATGAGCATCAGGCTCAGCATGATGGTAAGCAATCGTGTATACACTGAAATTCGACTTTCTATTTGTCTATACATACTAGGCATGACGTTACATCGTGTCCAGATGTTCCCACGTCTCAAGCCTCTTCAACGGGTAATCCCCATTGACGGCGCTGACTGGCTAATTCATGCGCGCTACTGACTTTTTTGAATCGAGCCCCTGATACACCGTGTACCGCCTGCTTACACGCATCCCAGGTGGCATGATGCCTGAACTCAGATCCTACCAAACTAATATAATGTGGGAATGTGCCGGCGCTGACAGGCGTCTGTGGTTGAGCATTCGCACGTGCCTGGAGAACTGGGTGACCCAGCGATCTGGCTTGCTGTTGCGCCAACGTGTTAGCCCGTTCATTCATGGCATGCCCATTATGCCCTTTGACATAATGCCAGTGGACGTTTTTGTGTGTCAAACGAACTAATGTCTTCCAGAATTCTTGATTCTCAACGTCTTTGCCCTCCTTGGTACGCCAGCCGTTTTTTTGCCACCCAAATACCCACTTGGTGATGCCATTAATCACATATTGACTATCGGTGTGGATGTGCACCTCGGCCTGGGCATCGACTTTTTGGAGCCCTACAATAATAGCCTGTAATTCCATTTGATTATTGGTGGTGTTTGCAGCGCTCCCGCTGAATTCAGTGACGGTTCCATCAGGTGTGACGATGATTGTCGCCCAACCACCAGGACCGGGGTTGCCGGAACAGGCTCCGTCAGTGATAATATCAACAGTGGCCATGATTGTCCTTTTTGATGAAGAATGCCGATGCAACGATTACTCAGTATTATCCTAGCATGCTTTTTGTTTGCCTCGTGTGGTCTGACCGAGACCGATATCACCGTGCCTGACCCAGCTGATGCCATTGCCTATCAAGTGCTTAACAGCTCAAGCTTGCCGGCAGTCATGCAGGCCTACGACAACAGCATGCATACCATGCTCCGTGCGCGTGGCTATCGCGTGACCCAAGAGACATCGTATGTGCGCGTCATGCGTCCAATTGACGAGGTGGCCCAGAGTTACGACCAAGCAGCCATCAGTAAAGGCTGGGAGATTGTCGATGCGGCTGTGCCGCGCGAGCACCGCATTCTGCGCACGTATCGACTCGGCACCCAAATATTGCTCGTGACGATTTTTGCCGAGGCGAGTAGCCGTGATGGCGTGGTCGTGATGCGCATTAATGCCGATCGCTAAACGGTTCCTGTTGGCAATACGTTTGTTGAGCTGGTCGGCTATAATAGCAACAGGGTTTTCTGATGAGAGGATTGTTATGAAGTCATTGTGGCGAATGTGGTTGTTGATCGGCGCTGTGGTTATCTTGAGTGCCTGTGGCAGTGCCCCAGCAGAGTTACCACAAGCGCTGGAAAAGATTGAATCGCCCGCGGCACTTTCAGCCGAGGCCAGTACGATTATTGATGGATGGAAGCGTGAGGCGCGCGCTGGTATGCTCGTTGGTCTTGTCAAAGAAGAGACCATCGAAGAGATTGCCTACCAGAGTTCGTCCGATGTTACCGCCGTCGCCGAGTACTACAATAAGCTCCTTGGTGCCGACGATTGGGTATACCTCAATCGTACTCCTGGCGAACAAAAAGGCTTTTACTTGGCTGGTTATAGTCACACAAATACATCAATTGTGCTCGGTGTGCTTGATTTGACGCAGTTTGGTCAATCAGGGAGCTATGTCTATTTGATGCGCGGTACCAAGTAATCTGACTGTTTGGCCCGTAGGTGGCGTGTGCTGCCTACGGGCTTTTTGTGGCGCAAAAACGGGCCTCATGTGTGCAATCCATTCCGCCGGTCGTGTGGTGAGCAGGGACGCATCGTGTGGGGCCAAAACGGCCACGCGGTGTGTTGATGGCCAATACATGAGCATGGCAACAATGTCTGTGGGTCGCGTTGTGCCTACGGGCTTTTTGTGGCGCAAAACGGGACTCATGTGTGCAATTCATGCCACCGGTCGTGCGGTGAGCAGGGACGCATCGTGTGTTGCCAAAATGGCTGGTGGCCTGAACCCAATTCCCAGGATAATCAAAAACTGTGTCGGCGCATAGATGTATTGTTGCGTCGTCCGATTTTTTGCACAAAAACCAGGGGCACGGTATTCACCGCACCCCTGGTAAGATGAGTGGGATTTAGTTGCCGGCCATGGCCAACGAGTTCAACGTCCACGGCATGATGCCGACGACGATGATGGCGGCACTAACGACCAAGAGGCCGACGCGGGTCAAGCCACTGGTGGTGACTGCCTGTGTATCGTTGGGATTGCTGAACAGTTGGACCACACAGCGCAAGTAGAAGTAGGCGCTAATTGCTGACGCTACGGCAACAGCGATCGCCATCCACATCCAGCCGGCTTGCCAGACACTGGCCAGGACCATGAATTTGGCCAAGAATCCGGCCGTTGGCGGAGCACCAGCCAGTGACAACAAGGCCAACGTCATGACGGCCGTCAACCATGGGTTGCGCTGCCACAAACCGGCCAGATCGGCGACGGTCAAATCGCGATCTTTGTTGTCCTCAAGCGCCATAATCACACCGAAGGCTGCCAAGTTGGTGATCGTGTAGGCGGCCAAATAAAAGATCGGTGCGCGCGCGCCGGTGTTATAAGCGCTGCTCAAAATCGCCAACATGATGAATCCGGCATGGCCGATGCTCGAGTAAGCCAACATGCGCTTGAGGCTGCTCTGCTTGATGGCAATCAGGCTACCGACAATCATGGTCAACACGGCAATGCCTTGCAACAACGGCAACAGGCTATCGGTCAAGCCGCCGATCATCTGAATGATTGCCATGATCGCCACAAAGCCGGCTACCTTGCTGCCCACCGACATATAGGCGGTCACGGCCGTTGGCGCACCTTGGTAGACATCTGGTGTCCACATGTGGAACGGTACGAGTGATACTTTGTAGCCGAAGCCGACAAGCAGCATCATGATACCGATGCTGAAGTAGGCCAAGTTGACACCTTCGGTTGGCACACGTGCAGCGATTTCGTTGAGTAACAAGCTCCCAGTGGCACCAAACGTCAAGGCAATACCGAACACCAAGAACCCAGCCCCAAAGGCACCGATGGTCAAATACTTGAACCCGGCCTCCTCAGATGATTGTTGCGGGTAGGCGATGGCGGTTAAGACATATAGGGCAATGGACAACAACTCGAGACCCATGAACAAGGTTACTAGGCTGGAACCTTGGCTGAGCAACAACATGCCACTCGTGGCCAAAAGGATTAGGACATACGCCTCACCACGGGTGATGCCTTGTTTGGCGAATGAGTCGTTGGCAAACAAAATGCTGATTGCCGTAGCAATCAAGATGATGCTGTTGATAATCAGTGTCGATGGGCCAAATCCGATAGTCCCTGAGAGCGTTAGCCCTTGGGTGCTCATCGGGCCGACCACGAGGGCGGCAACAGTGGCGGCGAACGCCAATAACGCGGTGATGCGCTTTTGATTGGCGGGAATCCAGAGGTCGATGAGCAATATCGCTGTGGCTGATCCGAGCAGCACGACAAGCTGCAGGATTACCATCAGGTCAACGCTTGGCAACGCAATTGCTGGCATAGTTCTACTCCATACACGGACGGCACTGCGTCTTAGGGCTGTACACTATTGACAAGTTGAATAATGCTTGGTTGCATCGGTGCGAGGATGAGTTGTGGATACAACCCGATTACCAACATCACCACTGCCAATACGGCCAGCACCACCATGTCTCCCCGATGCGGCTCAACGATGCCACCCTTCTCGGGGGCTGCACCCATGAATACGCCACGGTACATGCGCAACAAGTACGCTGCCGAGATAATTACACCGATGACGGCAATCGCAGCAAAGTAGTAGCCCAGTTGCCAAGATAACCAGGTGCCTTGCAAGGCCAAGAACTCACCGATGAACCCGTTGAGCCCCGGCACACCAATCGACGCCAACACCACAAACAAGGCAACTGTGCCGAATCGTGGTGCGCTCGCCCATACACCACTGAACGACTCGCGGTTGCGTGTGCCCGCTTGCTTGGCCAAGATGCCGACAATCATGAACAACGCACCAGTGGTGATGCCACTGTTGATCATCGTCACAAGTGCGCCGCTGATGCCCTCGACGTTCTGCGAGAAGATGCCGAGCATCACAAAGCCCAAGTGGCTAATCGTGGCATACGACAAGACCAACTTGAGGTCGTGTTGCCCAAAGGCAATAATACCGCTGTAAATGATGCCGATGACCGCCAAAATGCCAATCGCTGGAGCGGCCCAGTCGGCTGCATTGGGGAAGAACGGAATCGCGAAGCGCAAGAACCCGTATGCGCCAATCTTGAGCAAGATACCGGCGATATCCACTGATCCATCATCGGGTGTCGCTGCCTGGGCCTGTGGCATCCAGGTGTGGAATGGCCAAATCGGCGTCTTGATGGCAAATGCCAAGAAGAACCCGGCAAACAATAAGCGCTCGAGCATCTCGCCCATCTCAAGTGTGCCGTTTGAAATGGCACCTGCGATAATCACACTGTCGAAGGTCATTAAGTCGGTTGCCTGCCAGTGGGCAATCACCAACCCGGCAATACCGGCCAACATAAAGACCGACCCGACGAATGGATAGACGAAGTACTTGAGTGCCGCTGCTTTTTGCTCACCACTGCCATAAATCGCAATCAAAATTGCGGTTGGCACCAGCGTCAACTCAAAGAAGACATAAAAGAGCAATAAGTCAGTCGCGACAAATGCACCAATCAAGGTACCTGCGAGCATCAGAATCAATGCGTAGAACGCACGCTGATTGCTACCCTCGCGGTGTCGTGCGACCCACAAGGCAAGTGGGGTAAGCACGGTTGCTAGCACAACCATCCAAATGTTGATGCCGTCGACGCCCACGGCATACTTGAGCCCCATGTCGGGCAACCAATCAATCTGGTCGACCAGCTGATACCCGCCGGTGGGCTTCAGATTGATGTAGGCAAACACCGCCAAACCGAAGTTTATGGCGCTGACGAACCATGCGATCAGGCGCTGAAGTGTGACTGCGCCCCGTGGCGTCAGAAACACTACCAGTGCGCCGATCAGCGGTGTTGCAATCAAAAGTGATAGCAATGGAATACCTAAGTGATTCACAAACACCCCACAACCGGGGACGGCTCTTGGCCATCGCCCGACTACGCGCCGATTACGACGTACCCGATCACAATTACCACACCAATCAAGAAGACCAAAGCGTATGTGCGCACATTGCCGTTTTGACCTTGTGCACCAGCTCCCGCCAATTTGCCCATCATACGGGCACTACCTTCGACCAAGATACCATCAATCGCCTGACGATCAACCACGTTGTGCATGAACTCAGCCAAGTGGCGATACGGCTTAACAATCAAGCGATTGTAAGCGTAGTCGATGCCCCAACCAAGTTCAAGACCCTTCCAGATATCACCGAGGTAGTAGTGGGCTGGATCCTCTTCACCGGCCTTGACTTGCTCTGGCAAGACTCGGCTGTACAACCAGTATCCGAGGTACCCACTGCCCGCGGCCATTAACGTGGTGATTGCGGCAAAGATGCCCATCTGCCAGGTGAACAACTCGACCTCTTCGTGGAGCACAGGGTGCAACCAGTCGTGCAACCAATGGATGCCAGGGATGTTGAGCAGACCACCCAACACAGCACCAACAGCCAGCAGGTACAATGGCCACTTCATGCTGCCCAAATGCTCGTGTGCGTGCAAATCGGGATCGCGTGGCTCACCCTCAAAGGTCAAGGCCACTTGGCGCCCCATGTAGAAGGCCGTCAAGAGCGAGCTGAAGATTAAGATGATGGCCGTGGTGTGATTTTGGTTAAAGAACCAGGCATACGCCACGATTTCGTCTTTGCTCCAGAACCCGGCAAATGGGAAGATGCCCGATAATGCCAAGGCACCAATCACATAGACCATGTACACAATTGGCATGCTCTTGCGCAACCCGCCCATACGGCGCATGTCCTGCACATCGTGCAATCCATGGATGATGGCACCGCTGCCCAAGAACAACAAGGCCTTAAACAAGCCGTGTGTCAGCAAGTGGAAGATGGCAGCGGTGTAGGCGCCCATGCCAACCGCGGCAATCATGAAGCCGAGCTGCGATATGGTCGAGTAGGCCAAGACACGTTTAATGTCGAACTGCGTGACTGCCGCACTTGCACCAATTAACGCTGTCAATGAACCGAGCGTGACAACCCACCATGTAGCGTCAGGTGCTAAGTCGAAGATGCCGTGGTTGCGCACGATCAAGTAGACGCCCGCGGTCACCATGGTGGCGGCGTGAATCAAGGCTGAGACTGGCGTCGGACCCGCCATCGCGTCTGGCAACCAGACGAACAATGGGAACTGAGCAGACTTACCAACCACGCCCAGCAACATCAACATGGCGACGGCGCTAATTACGGCTACCGAGCCAAAGATGCCCATGTTGACGTACGTGAATGAACCCTGGGCGATTTGACTGAGGTAGCCCGAAACGCCATCTGCACCGAAGAACGACAATGTGCCGTAGCGCGACACCAACAGCAACATTGCTAGCAACAAGCCGGCATCACCGATGCGATTCACCACGAAGGCCTTGGTTGCCGCCTCACTAGGCACAATGCCAGGAGCGACGTTTTTGCGCTCGAACCAGTGACCAATCAACAAGAACGAACAAAGTCCGACGCCTTCCCAGCCAAGGAAGAGCAAGAGCAGGTTATCAGCCATCACCAACATCAACATCGAGAAGACGAAGAGGTTGAGATAGGCGAAGTAACGGGCTGGGCGCGTGTCGTGGTGCATGTAGCTCATCGAGAAGATGTGGATGAGTGCACCGACGCCGGTGACCAACAAGGTCATAACAGCGGTTAGCGGATCAAACAACAAGCCGATGGTAACATTCAGCTTGCCAACTGCTAACCATTCCCACAGGGTGACGCTGATGCGTCGAGCATCTTCTTCCAGCATGGCCAAATTGGCCACCGCTGCCACCGTTACTGCGAAGGCGGCAAGCACGCTGGCGCTGGCAATCAAACCGTTTGCTCGTTCGTTGCGCACCAAGAATGCGTTCACCAAGAATCCGACGAGTGGGAGCGCCGGGATGAGGGCAATTAGCCAAGAGATTTGCGACATGAGCTACTCTGCATTCGTTAGCCGTGCCTTTGCACGGTTGACGGATCCTAACCCTTCAATGTGGTCATTGCATCGATATTCGTGCTCTGACGGCGACGGAAAATCATCACCAACAGCGCTAAACCAACCGCTACTTCGGCAGCAGCAATGGTAATCACAAAAAAGACCATAATTTGGGCATCAATCGATTGCCACTCATTGGCGAACGTGACGAGAGCTAGGTTCGCCGAATTGAGCATCAACTCAATCGACATAAATACCATCAACGCGCTCCGGCGCAACAGTACTCCAAGTACTCCGATGGTGAAGAGCAGGGCACTTAGCCCAATGTAAAGAAACGTTGGTACCATGGTGCCTCCACTAACTCTTTCGCTGGTGTAGTACAACTACTCCGATTAAGGCGGCCAGCAATACGAATGCGGCAATCTCAAAAGGGAGCAGGTGCGTGGTAAACAAGGATTGGGCGATTTGGGCTGGCGATCCAAACCCCTCTTGGATGTTGGTATTTACGTTATCGACAAGGGCAGTTGGCTGTGAAACGAACACATACACCACTTCGCCGATTAATAACAGTGCCATCACCAACGCTGTTGGTACCTGCCACCGCACGGGGTCTGCACCCTCTTCGTCGCGTTCGGCACCGAGCAACATCACCACAAACAAGAAGAGCACAATAATCGCGCCAGCGTACACAATCAACTGTACTGCAAACAAGAATGGTGCTTGCAGCAACAAATACAGGACCGAAACTGCACCGAGGTTCAGCAACAAAAACAGTGCACTATGCACCGCATTGCGGCTGACCAACATGGCTACCGCGCCAATGATGGCAATGATCGCGGTAATCGAAAAAATCACCAAATCCATGCACGCCCCCTACTACAGATCGATCTGCGCCGGCGGGCTTGGGCGCCGGTCTAATTGCTGCAACACCGGAGGAATATCGCCATGTCCTTTGTCGACCGGTACCAACAATATTGATTTGTCATAGATCGACGACTTACGATCGTAGAACGACAACTCATATTGATGCTCCAACACAATCGCATTGGTAGGACAGGCGTCTTCGCAGTACCCACAGTAAATACAGCGCAACATGTTGATCTCGTAGCGCGCTGCATATCGCTCACCCGGTGAATTGGGCTTCTCGGGATTATTCTCGGCTGGGACTACCAAAATCGCATCGGCTGGACAGGCAGCTGCACACAACGAACAACCGATACAGCGCTCCATGCCGTTTGCGAACCGCTGTAGCTGGTGGCGCCCGCGGAAGCGCTCGTGGACCGGGCGCTTGACCTCAGGATACTCAACCGTGACTGGCTTCTTGAAAAGGTACTTGAACGTGGTGCCCAAACCCTTGAAAAATGCACTAAGCATGTGGTCCTCTTCTAGTTGCTTGCGTTGTTGCTGACCATGGTGACGCTACGCTTGGCACGCTTTGGCGCAGCAAATACACTGGTCAACCCGATTACCACGGCCCCAATGACGAACATGGCAATATGCACCATCAATCCACCTTCAGGGAAGATGACGCCAACAACTGCCGTCAAGACGACATTGAAGAGCGCCAGCGGCATCAAGATTTTCCAGCCTAAGTTCATCAGCTGGTCATAGCGCACACGTGGCACTGATGCACGCACCCATACCGATAGGAACGAAAGCGCCGTCGTTTTGAGCAAGAACGCACCAAGCGTCAACAAGCCCTGTACGGCGTAGGCAATCGTGTCCCCACTGCTGGTGCGAACGGCTGCTACCAAGGTGTCAATGCCAGGGAAGTTACCGCCGCCCAAGAACAACGCCACTGCAATGGCGTTCATGGCAACCAACTTAATATACTCAGACATGAAGAAGAGTGCAAACTTCATCGAGCCGTATTCGGTGTTGTATCCACCTACCAACTCTTGCTCGGCTTCGACCAGGTCGAATGGTGAACGAACCACCTCAGCCGTGCTTGCCACCAAGAAGATGACAAACGCCAAGAACTGCGGCACGATGTTCCAGATGACGTTCTGACCGACCACAATCTCCTCGGTACGGAACGTACCATTCTGCATGACGACTGCCAAGATGCTCAAGCCCAAGGCCAACTCATACGAGATAACCTGTGCCGAGGCGCGCACGCCACCGATCATCGAATACTTGTTGTTTGAGGCCCAACCGGCAATGGCGATGCCATACACGCCAACTGATGTGACAGCCAGCAAGTACAAAATGCCGACATCGACTGGCGCGTAGTGCAACCAATTACCGCCTTGGCCGTCGGGCCAGTTCCCTAGTGGGATACCGACCCAGATGATCAAGGCTGGAATCACCGCAAAGCCGGGGGCTATTAAGTAGACCCACTTGTCGGCTTTCTCGGGAATGACATCCTCTTTGAAGAAGAGCTTGACGGCATCGGCGGCTGGTTGCAAGAACCCGCCAAAGAGCTTTTTGCCGCCGGGCAAGGGGATGTGCCCTGCCCGGTTGGGTCCAATGCGGTTCTGGAAGCGCCCAAGCAAGCGCCGCTCAAACAGCGTGAAGTAGGCGAACAGCGTCGTGGCGGCCAATGCCAGTACCAAACAACGCACCAGCAGGATTAGTATGTCGATCCAGAATTCCATCAAATCCTCCTATGCGTCCGGCTATTCGGCACGCCGCACAGATACACGAGTATATGCCCCGAGAGCCAAATGAGTTGGTGCGCCGGCCACATCTGGCAACAACACCTGCCCTTCGGCCAAGCCTTTGTCAATTTGTGCGCGGATCAAGGCACTGCCGACTGGTGATGACAACATCACCTCGTCACCAACGCCGATGCCCCAGCGTGAGGCGTCAGCCACTGAGATGATGACGTGGGCTGGTACCTGGCGTGTCGCCAACTTCGAGTCGATGCTCCATGTGCCACCGTTGTAGGCGCGGGTGGGAACCTGCATCAACATGGTGAATTCGCCCTTGGCCTCGAACGCTACCGGCGCCACGACTGCCACATTGAGTGATGCATTGGTATCGTCAGCGATGGTGGCGATTTGCACGCCATTACCCTCGGTGTTGGTATATGACGTACCGTCGTAGTACACAGACTCACCCGATTGCCGACCCCATGAATTTATCGATAGATCCAAGCTGGTGTAGGTGATATTGGCAAATTGCTTGTGGCTCTTGGCGATATCGTCAGTGACATCACTGGTGACCATATAGTCCCAGCCACTCAACACGGCAGTGCGACCATTACCTTTAGCATTTACGCCGGCAAGCTCAGCAACCGTCGCAAATACGCGCCATGGAGCTTGCATCTCGCCGGGGCTGGCCATCGCAGTACGGAATCGTTGCACACGACGCTCAGCGTTGGTAATCGTACCGTCACGCTCGGCCATGGTCATCAGCGGCAAAATCACGTCGGCGCGCTTGGTCGTCTCGTTGTGGAACATCGCTTGTACTGCCAAGAAACCATTCTTGCCAATTGATTCAAGCGCCTGGGCTACGCGCTCGCTCTGGCTGGCCGGATCAAGGCCGACAATCAGCATGGCGCGCAACTTGTTCTGTTCGGCCAAGTCCCACATCTCACTGGCGCTGGCTCCACCCTTGCCTGGGCGGATACCCAATGCCGTTGCGCCAATAGTATTGGCGTTGCTCAAGGCAATCACACCGTTGTTGGCTTTGCCACACTTGGCAGTGACCATGGCGGCGCTGGCCAAGTTCTGGCTGACGCTGGCACCGATTTGGCGGGCAGTACGGCCATAGACGATGATGCTGTTGCTAGCACCCATGTAGGCATCAACAACCTTCTTGAGCTGATCGGCACTGATGCCGGCGTCAGCCAAAAGGGTCTCGAGTGCGTACTTGTTGAGCTGGTTGCGCACCTCATCGAACCCGCGCAAGCGACGATCGAAGCCGTTGGCGTTTTGGGCGTCAACTACCTGCTTGAGGAACGCCACTGCAAAGGCGCTTTCGCCACCCTGCTTAATGCGGATGTCAAGGTTGGCGCTGCGGCCCAATTTAGTTGCGAATGAGTTGACCACCGTAACACTGCCGCCGCGGTTTTGAATGCCGCGTAGCCGCAAAACGTAGACCGGCGCCTCTTCTTCGACATCGGCACCGACCACCAACACATTGGTGCCCTTGCCGAGGGTCATCAGGTTTGTGTCAACGCCGACGCCGGCCACAAGTGGTGCCTCGTCGATGGTGGCATCTCCGGGCAAGCCGTTACGATGGTCAAGATTGGCGCTGCCGAATGTCTCGCTCATCAGCTTGTGGAAGGCAAATAAATCTTCGTTGGGCAAATCGTCGCCAATTAAGCCGGCGACGGCCGAACTGCCTGATCGCTCAGCGACGCTGGCCATGTTGGTGGCGATGCGGTTGAGCGCATCGTCCCAGGTTGACTCGACCAACTTGCCGTTGTGGCGTACGAGCGGGGTGGTAATGCGGGTTGGGCTCTCCATGAAGCGCATGCCCATGCGACCCTTGTCGCACAACCAAATTTCGTTGACGTTGTCGTTCTCACGAGGCATGACGCGCATCAGCTTGTTGTGACGGGCATCAATGCTAATGTTACACCCGACCGAACAATGCGTACACACGCCGGGTGTGCTACGTACTTCCCACACACGTGAACGGAAGCGGAAGTCGGCGCTGGTCAAGGCACCGACCGGACAAATGTCGGTCGTGTTGCCCGAGAACTTCGAATCGAAGCCTGGAT
>JBKCLM010000071.1:0-13938 GCA_046300655.1 Chloroflexota bacterium
ACCCACCACCCACCAACCACACCCCCTCGCATCGTTTCCGACGTTGCACCGCGGCGTCGCTCCCCACCAACCACCAACCATCCCCTCGCATCGTTTCCGACGCTGCACCGCGGCGTCGCTACCCACTTATTCCTACTTCCCCCATCCTGCCGCATGGTGCGCATATCTCGCCCTCTCCTCTGCGCCCCTGCGCATCCGCGCGGTTTGTGTCCGAAGAAATGATATATGTTGAATAATTAAATGTCCGGACATACGGACATTTAATGTATAATGGAGGATAAACAACGACACAGGAGTCACACTATGCAATATCAACGTGCAATCGATCGTGAATACACCACCGATGTCTTGGTGGTAGGGTCTGGTTCGGCTGGTGCGACGGCGGCCATTACCGCAGCGCAACAGGGATGCCGGGTGTTACTCGTCGAGCGCTACGGCTTCATGGGGGGGACAAGCACACAGGTGCTTGATACGTTCTATGGCTTTTATACGCCGGGAGCCACAGCTCACAAAGTTGTCGGTGGCGTGCCTGACCAGGTCGTTGCGCGACTCATGGAGCGCAGACGGGCCATACTCCGACCCAACACCTATGGCGCAGGGCAAGGTATCACCTACGACCCACAGGCACTCAAAGTCGTCTGGGAGGAGTTGGCACTCGCGGCTGGTGTGCACCTCTTATACCACACCTTGGTGATTGACACCATCATGAATGGGGCACAGGTTACTGGCGTTGTGGCCGTCAACAAGTCCGGCATGGTGCGTATCAATGCGCGGATGATTATCGATGCCTCAGGTGACGCCGATGTGGCGGTACGTGCTGGGGCACCCTACGAGGGTGGAGATGACGGGAGCAGTATGCAATCGCTGACGACGACCTTTCAGATGATTAACGTCGACGACAATCAGGCTCGGCGTGTCAGCAAAACACAGCTGCATGCCTTGATGGCCGAGGCCATTGCCCAAGGGTACGACTTGCCGCGCAAAGAAGGGAGTGTGCACATCACACCGTTTGAGGGGGTCATGGTGACCAACATGACGCGCGTTGCACACGTCAATGCACTTGATATTGATGCATTGACTGTAGCCGAGATTGAGGGGCGCAGGCAAGCCGAGCACTATGCCCAGTTTTTGGTCGATTTTGTCCCAGGGTATCAACACGCAGTGCTCAACCAGCTCAGCCACCAGATTGGCGTACGCGAGACGCGGCGCATCATCGGCGCCTACCAACTCACGCGTGACGACGTCATTAACGCCCGTGACGCACGCGACAGTATTGCGCGGTGTGGCGCCCCCATCGAGGATCATCATGGTGGTAGTGACACAACATGGCACTATTTGGCCGATGGCGCCACCTACGCCATCCCCTTTCGTTGTCTCATCCCCCAAGAAGTGACTGGCGTATTGGTGGTCGGGCGCTGCTTGTCAGCCACACATGATGCGCATGCATCAGTACGGAGCATGGGGCAATGTATGGCGATGGGTCAAGCCGCCGGCGTGGCTACAGCCATCGCACACGATCATCAGATTGCACCGCACCAGGTTGATACGGCTACACTGCAGCAGGCCATTACACGACTCGGAGGCATCGTATGACCCACATCATTCGCACGGTGCGTGGTGATATAGCGCCCCATGAATTAGGCATGTGTGCCATGCACGAACACCTGTTGGGGCGGCCACCAGCACCGTTTGATGCTGAGCTCGATCTCATCCTTGATGATGTACATGCGGTTCAACACGACGTCAGGCGCTTTCGACAGGCAGGTGGTCGAGCAATCGTCGAGATGACGCCGATCGATTATGGGCGCAATATCACTGGGCTCGTACAGATTGCAAACGCCTGTGATGTGCACGTCGTGGCAGTCAGCGGCTTTCTCAAAGAAAAATTCGCCCACGATTGGCTCGTCAATCAATCACCACGACAACTCAGTCAACGCCTCATCGAGGACATCACCATCGGCATTGATGGTACATCCCACCGGGCTGGTCTGCTCAAAGCGGCGTCAAGTTTGCATCAAATTACACTGCTTGAACACACCGCGTTTGCGGCAGTTGCCCTGGCGCACCATGCAACTGGGGCGTGTGTGTCGACACACACCGAGGCTGGCACAATGGCGCACGCCCAAATCGACCTGCTCACCAGCCACGGTGTGCCAGTTGAACGCATCATCATCGGCCACTGCGATCGCCTACTCGATCTCGAGCACCACAAATCGCTCCTCCATCGTGGAGTAACGATTGGCTACGACCAAATCGGCAAATCCAAGTACGCCAGCGACCAACGCCGCGCCGAGATGATTGCAGCGTTGTGTACTGCTGGTTTTACATCACATCTGGCCATCTCGGGTGACATCGCACGACGCAGCGGATTACGCGGATATGGGCATGCTGATGCTCAAGGATATGTACATTTGATTACGAATTTTGTGGGGCAGTTGATGACTGCCGGAGTCAGTGAGCCTCATATCGCCCAAATGCTTATCGGGAACCCGGCTCGGTTATTGTCAATAGGGGTATAATTGAAGCATCACCTATGGGGATACTGAGGAGTTCGCATGCACGATGATCGTCCGACGGCTGATTTTGCGGCGTTTGGCACATCACCACTTGACCCACACAGCCCAGTACCGCTCTACCATCAAATCGAGGGACATTTGCGTCAACTGATTGTCTCTGGTCAGTTACCGACCAATACCATCTTACCGCCCGAGTTGGAGTTAGGGACGTGGTACGGGGTTGGGCGTCACACCATGCGCACGGCGTTAACCAATTTGGTCAATGAGCGGTTGATATCACGACGCGCCGGGGTCGGGACATACGTGTTGCCACAGGACCAACGAGCGAACTTTTATTTGAATCGCAGTTTTACGCATCAAATCACAGCCATGGGCATGCGCCCACGCTCCAAAGTGCTATCCGTTCATCAGGCGACCATCGATGTGAATGCGCCGATGATCTTGCAACGTTACCACGGCGCACATGCGTTATTTTTGGCCCGACTCCGCTATGGCGATGACATACCAATCAGTCTGCAGTTCAGTACGATTATCGGGCCACATAGTCAGCAACTCACCAACATTGACTTTGGTGAGCATTCGCTGTACACCGTACTACAGCACGAGCACGGTCTACAAATCGACCGCATCACGCACACCATCAATGCCGTCGCAGCCGATGAAGAACAGGCGTATCTGCTCGATGTACCAATCGGTACGCCGTTGTTATTGGTCAAGACAGCGAGTTATAGTCAGCAACAACAACTAGTCGAGTATACCGTGAGTTATTACCGTACGGATCGGTATGAATACCACACGGTGATTGAGCAGTAACTACGCGCCCATAACATGCGGTGGAATAGAGATGCGGCGAGCTGGCAAAAGATGCTGACATCATGTTTGGTCGGTGAAATGCTATTTCATACCCATCGCACCATACTGCCTGACAAAACATCACCATCCATCTTTGCACACCCCCGCCAAACCTCGGTATACTACCAATAATGACACTCTGTGATAGGGACTACTCGTGGTAAGTATCAAATCGGCCCGTGACATCGCCACTATGCGCGTCGCCGGTCAACTCGTGGCTCAGACCTTTGCGCATATTACACCGATGGTGCGACCAGGCATCAGCACGGCCGCACTCGATCAGGCAGCTGAGGAGTTTATCCGAGCCAAAGGTGCTATCCCAGCCTACAAGGGGTATCACGGCTTTCCGGCGACGCTCTGCATCTCGCCCAACAATGTGATTTGTCATGGCATCCCCGGGCCACACACCCTCAACGACGGCGACATTGTCGGTATCGACGTGGGTGTGATTGTCAACGGCTGGTACGGCGACGCCTGTATTACACTCCCAGTTGGGCAGATTAGCCCAGCCGCCCAGCATTTGCTTGATTGTGCACAATCATCACTCGAGGTAGGGATAATGGCCGCCACCGTCGGCAACAAGCTGGGCGATATTGGCGCAGCCATTCAACGCCACGCCGAGGCCCAAGGCTTTAGTGTGGTGCGCGAGTATACCGGCCACGGCATCGGTAAGGCACTCCACGAGGATCCCACCGTGCATCATGTGGGCCAGGCTGGTACGGGACTCGTGCTCAAGCCTGGCATGGTATTCACGATTGAGCCGATGATTAATGCGGGTAGTCACAAGACACAACTCGACAAGAAAGACAAATGGACGGTGCGCACGGCAGACGGGTCACTCTCCGCCCAGTTCGAGCACACCATTGCCATTCAGCCGGATGGGCCTCAGCGCCTGACCGTGTTATAAGGAACCGACCAATGCACCTGCACCTCTCGCCCGATGTCCAAACCGCCCTTATCACGCGTCATCCTCTGGTGGCACTTGAGAGCACCGTGATTGCCCACGGCCTACCCTACCCGCAAAATGTCGAGATTGCCCGCCAAATGGAGGCCGTTGTACGCCGTGGTGGAGCCATTCCTGCGACCATTGGTGTCGTATCGGGCACAGCCACGGTGGGGCTCGACGATGCGACACTTCAGCTATTTGCCCAGGCCAGCGATGTACGCAAGTTGGCCCGTCGCGACATCCCACTCGCTATCGCTGATGGTGCGTTTGGCGCAACTACCGTCTCTGCCACGATGGCCCTCGCACATGCAGCCGGTATCGAGGTCTTTGCCACGGGCGGGATTGGTGGCGTACACCGCGATGCACGTACCAGTTTTGATATCTCGGCAGATTTGACCGAACTTGCCAAGACGCCCGTGATAGTGGTCTGTGCCGGCGCTAAGTCGATTCTCGATTTGCCTGCCACGCTCGAGTATCTTGAGACGGCCAGTGTGCCCGTTTATGGGCTTGGCACCAACGAGTTCCCGGCGTTCTATAGCGCGCAGAGCGGACTATCGGTCAATTACGCCGCTGACGTGACCACCATCGCCCGCGCCTGGCGCGCCCATCGTGCATTACATGGCGGTGGCATGATCGTAGCAGTGCCTCCCCCAGCAGATGTCGCGCTACCGGCCGACCAGATTGAGCAGTCGATTCAAGTGGCGCTGACCCAAGCCACAGCTGCGGGGATTCGCGGTCAAGCGGTCACGCCGTTTTTGTTGAGCGCCGTCGCCAAGGCCACCAGTGGCGAGAGCATGCGCACCAATATGGCCCTCCTTGAGAACAACGCCCGCGTGGCGGCAGCGCTCGCCGTCGCCCTTCATCAGACCAACTGAGGAGTATCATGTCACCCAAAAGCAACAAACCAACACAAAACACCAAGCCAGCGCCATCAAAGAAGCCGGTCGATCACACCGTAGCGATGGACACTGCCACAATTAGTCGCACTACCAAGCCCAAACCTCCAGCCAAGCGCAAATCCAACGTCAACATTCCGCTTTACGCTGGCATCGTCGCAATTATCGCGCTTGTCGTCGGTTTGGTGTATGTACGTACAGACGATCGTGGCTTGCCCAGCGAAACGCAAAAAATCCCTGACTCAGGCCCGAGCTTGCACATGGGGAGCGTTGATGAGCCATTGCCAGCACCGTACAACTCGAATCCACCAACATCTGGATGGCATGTAGGCAACCAAACCGCACCATGGGGCATCCAAAAGACACAACTCGATGACAAAATCACCGTGCATAATCTTGAGCACGGCGGCGTCATTGTCCACTACAAAGAGTCGCTCGACGTCAACTCCGTGGCTGAGCTTGAAGTGCTTGCACGCGATTTACAGCGCAATAACCCGTGCTTGATTCTGATGCCACGCCCCGACGACCAAATGCCTGCACCAGTCGTGGTAACTGCATGGAACCACATGCTCGAGCTTCAAAACGTCGACAGCGAGAAGATTACGGGCTTCTTTACAGCACTTGTCGGCCGTGGCCCCGAGGCCGTTTGTCGCCCGATGTAATCCAGCACACCACCCACAAAAAACGCGGGGAGCGGTCAATGACCGCTACCCACACTATTCTGAATTAGGCTTTGCCGGCCATGCCGCGCCAGAGGCGATTCATCGGGCGTAGGTCACCAAGCACGGTGCGCGCCGTATTGTAACCACTGGCCGCAAACACACCACCACCCGGGTGCATGCTGGCACCGGTCATGTACAAGCCCTTAATCGGCGTACGGTAATCAGCCAGCTCGGCAATCGGGCGATAGAAGAACATCTGATCCAGTGACATCTCGACGTGCATCACGTTGCCGCGCACAAGACCATGCAAGTTCTCGAGGTCAAGCGGCGTCTGAATGTAACGATCGATAATCTTGCCACGCATGTTTGGCGCATACTTGTAGAGCACCTCGAGGATGCTGTCAGCCACGCTTTCACGCTCATTCGCCCAGTCCATGCCGTTGGCAAGGGTATATGGAAAGTACTGGGCCCACAAGAAGACCGTGTGCTTGCCCGGCGGTGCCACCACCGGGTCAATCGCCGAGAATGTCATGGCAATCACGGCTGGGTCTTTGGATGGATAGCCCAACGAGTAATCCGCATATGCCCGACGCACATGGTCCATCGATGGCGCCAGCAACTGCAAGCCGTGATGGTTCTCATGCGCGCGCCCACCCGATGGCGATGCCGTGTAATCGGGCAATTCATCGGCGGCACAACGCACCGTCATGCCAAAGCCATTACCGACGCGAATGTTGCGGATTTTGTGAGCCAAGTCGGTTGAGATGTGGTTCTCACCAACCATGCCCAACATGGTCGTCTGAATATGCGCATTCGAGATGACAATCGGCGCCGTATAGCGCATGCCGTCCTGGGTCTCGACGCCCTCGACTTGATTGCCCTTAATCAAAATCTGTTTGACCGGCGCATTGAGCACCACCGTCCCACCAGAGGCCTGTAGCGAGTGCGACATCGCCTGCGTCAACATGCCACTGCCACCCTTGGGGTGCATGGCGCCACTGGTGTGCATCATGGCGTGCCAACCAAAGAAGTCGCCAGCGCCGATTTCGTCGGGTGGTGGCCCCGATTGGGCTGCAAGCCAGGTCAAGGCTGCCCGCATCGCCTCGGATTCAAACGTCTCGGTAATCAGTTGACCATACGAGGTAAACAGGCGACGTACGGTCTCAAGTGTGCTGGTAATGTGGCGCACTTTGGCTTGTGCCTTGGCCATCGTGCCAAACAGGCCCATCACGCTGGGAGGATTGAGGAAGACATCAAAGACGGCTTCGTTAATCGGCCCCCAATAGTCGAGGAACTTGCGATAGGCCTCAGCGTCGCGCGGTGAGATGCTGGCGATTGAGTTAAACGTGCGCTCTTTGTCACGATAAAACGAAATCGAGCCCGAACCGTCAGGTTGCGGATAAAACGCATAGGGGTCCATGTCAATATACTCGAGGCCGTGTTTTTCGAGCTCGAGATCGCGGACCACCGGCGTTAAATGAATCATGATGTGCGCTGATGAGCCGACATCAATTTTGTAACCGGGGATGACCTCTTCGGTACAGACTGCACCACCGACAATCCCACGACGCTCCAGCACTAAGACGCGCAACCCTGCACGTGCCAAATATCCGGCTGACGTCAAGCCGTTGTGCCCACTCCCTACGATGATGACATCGTAATCGTACTTTGCCATGTCCGTTCTCCAAAACTGGTTGCACACTGCCGTGTGCAGGGCGTTGCTTCTTTCTACGCATCATACGCCCACTTGTATGCACACAACGCCCTAGGTCAGCTTGCCTAGAGCGTTGTTGTTAGCGAAAATGCAGCAAGAGAATGTGTCTATTGTGTTGGATTTAGTCGTTACCGCCACCGCGTACTGCTTGTGCATAAATCTGGGTCGTTGACAGCGAGGCATGACCGAGCAAGGCCTGTACACGGCGCAAATCAACGCCACTCGTAATCATATGCGTTGCAAACGAATGGCGCAACATGTGTGGTGTCAACTCGCTGACACCCAACTCATCAGCATACTGCTTGAGAATCAACCAGAAGCCCTGACGGGTCAAACGCCCACCACGATGGTTGACAAACAAGACATCCTCCGCCCGAGCGTCATCACGCACGAGTTGCCCACGAGCCATATCAAGATACTCTTCGACGGCCGTGACGGCTGATTCGCTGAGCGGAATCATGCGCACTTTCTTGGCCTTACCGACACAGTGCACAATCTTCGTTTTGAGATTGACATCGCCGATATTGAGGCCCACCAGCTCGCTGACGCGCATGCCCGTGGCGTACAACACCTCGAACATGGCGCGATCGCGCATACGGTCAGCCGTGCGTGAACGCAACGGCAACTCCATCAGCTCATCGACCTGTACCGGCGTCAACGCTTTAGGGACCTCACGCTCGACACGCGGTGATTCAATAGCCGTCGTTGGATCGGTTTTGACGACTTGAATCGAGGTCAAGAAGGCATAAAACGACTTCACCGCAGCAGTACGACGAGCGACTGTCGCATTCGAATATTTGCGCTCACGCAAAAAAATCATGAATGCAACCACATCCTCACGGCTTGCCACCACCACAGAACTAACCTTGCGCTCACGCAAAAATGCGACATACTGATCTAAATCGGTACGATACGCCGACACAGTGTTGGCCGTCAGGGCGCGCTCCTGCATCAAATATGCAATGAACTGCTCTACGTGCTCATTCATCGTGTACCCTCCTCTTTCCTATCACAGCTGCACTGACGCGACATCGTCGTCAGCACGCTCACGGGTCGACCCAATGGAAAAATATTTGGCCTCGGGATGATGCACGACAATCGCCGCAGTACTCTGCTCGGGCATAAGTTGATACGCCTCAGTCAACGTGACCTCGATACGATCGGTCGGCAAAATACTGAACAACTTGACATGCTCATCAAGATCCGGACACGCTGGGTAGCCCCACGAATAGCGGCGCCCTTGCTCACCACCCAGCCCTAGACTCTGGCGCACCAAACGATTGGTGTACTCGGCCAAGGCCTCAGCCAGCGATACGCCTAACCCATGAATGAAGTATGAGCGACTATAGTCACCCTGCTTCTGCAACTCCTCGGTCAAATCATCGACCTTGGTACCCATCGTCACGACCTGCAACGCCACCACGTCGTACTCACCTGACTCCACCGAACGGTAGTAATCAGCGATACACAAGCGCTCACGCTCTGGTTGCCGCGGGAAGAAGAAGCGCGTCAGCTCTTTGCTCCGGTCAGCCGGATCGTACACAATCAAATCTTGTCCCGACGATTGACACGGATAGTAGCCGTACACCACTTTGGGCTCGAGCCAACCATCACGCTCGGCCTCGCGCACGAGGTCGCGGACCTTGATGTCAAACTCGGCCTTGAGCTTCTCCCACTCCTCGCCCTTGGCGTTTTTGGCGCCCCACTGCAAGCGATAGAGTGCATTGCGGTCGAGACAGTTGACCACGTCATCCAAGCGGATGCGCGTCGCCACCTGAGCACCCCAGAAAGGCGGAGTTGGCACTGGTGTATCGGTGCGCACCGCTGAGCGCGCATTGGCATCCTCAGCACGACCGTGCTGTGTCAATGTCTGGCGCCCGCGCTCTTTTTCGTTTTTGGCGGCAATCGCCTCAGCCTGCACTTGTGCCACAAACGATGCGCGCACCTGTGGGTCGCTCAAACGATCCATGGTCTCGAGCCCTTCGAATGCGTCTTTGCAGTAGTAGACGCCGGCATCATACAGGGTGTCATCGCTGACAAACGAAATACGTTGGCCGTATTGACGATTAATCGCCGCCCCACCGACCAGCACTGGATAGTTGAGACCGCGCTTGTGCAGCTCTTGGACACACACGGGCATCTGCTTTGAGGTGCTGACCAACAAGGCTGACAAGCCGATTGCATCGGCACCGACCTCTTGGGCCTTCTCGATGATGGTATTGACAGGCACCTGCTTGCCGAGGTCGTAGACGGTGTAGCCGTTATTTGAAAGAATCGTGTTGACCAGATTCTTGCCGATGTCATGCACGTCGCCATACACGGTCGCAAGGACCACCTTGCCCTTGCTGGTGCCTTCGAGCCGGTCGAGATACAACTCGAGGCGGGCCACGGCTTTTTTCATGACCTCGGCGCTCTGGAGCACAAACGGCAGAATCAGCTGCCCGGCGCCGAACAAGTCGCCAACCTGCTTCATGGCAGGCAACAACACATTATTGAGCACCTCAACGGCCTCAACGCCTTGGGGCGAGACGCCGTCGGCGTTTTTGGTTGAGGCCTTGCTGTCACCGAGCTCGAGATTATGCTTGGCGAGGCGGATTTGGACGGACTCGTCGATATCCTGCTCAACGCCTTCTTTTTTGCGATGCAGAATCTTCCAGTACAAGCGCTCATCGACGCTCATGCCGGCCGTTGGGTCGCTGACCTCGCGCTCGTCGCTCTGGGCGTTCTCTTCGAAGTACTGAATAAAGCGAGCAAGTGCATCTTCGCGACGGGCGAAAATCAAATCCTCACAAATCTCGATTTGCTCGCGGGGCAACTCAGCATATGGCGTGACGTGCGCTGGATTGATGATGGCGGTATCGAGGCCAGCCTCACGGGCATGGAACAAGAAGACCGAGTTGAGGGCGGCGCGGGCATGCGGGGCCACACCGAAGCTCAAGTTACTCACACCCAACGTCGTAAAACAACCCGGAATGTGTTGCTTGACCAATCGAATGCCATCGAGGGTCTCAACCGCAGCGCGGCGCAACTCCTCTTGACCAGTGGTAATCGGGAAGGTAAGCACGTCGAAGATCAAGGCCTCGGCTGGCACACCAAACTCATCCTTGGCGATTTGGGCGATACGCTGTGCGATCTCGAGTTTGCGCTCGGCGCTATGCGCCATGCCGGTCTCGTCGATGGTCATGGCCACGGTGGCAGCGCCGTAACGGGCCACGAGCGGCATGATTTTGTCCATCTTCTCGCCGCGCCCACCCTCGAGCGACACCGAGTTGACGATGGCGCGGCCCGGATAGCTACTCAAGGCCGCCTCGAGAACATCGGACTCTGTCGTATCGATGACAAGAGGCAACTCGACATTCATGGTCAACTTTTTGATCAAGGTGACCATTTGCTCAAGCTCGTCACTCCGCTCGGTCATGGCCACACAGACGTCGAGCATGTGTGAGCCGCTATCGACCTGCTCACGGGCGACCTCGAGCACACCATCATAGTCATCATTCAACAAAAGGCGCTTGACCTTGCGTGAGCCGAGCGTGTTAACGCGCTCGCCGATCATCGTCAACGTACCATCTTGTTGCAAGGCGGCAGCCCGGATGCCCGACGAGACGCTCGGGATGTATTCAATCTCGCGCTCGACCGGTGCCGGTGTACCGATTTGCTCGCGCAATTTGGCGATGTGGGCCGGGCGTGTACCACAGCATCCGCCGACGACGCTCACGCCATACTTGGTGACAAACTCACCGAGCGTGGTTGCAAACGGGGCTGGCTCCATCGGGAACACGGTTGCACCATCGACTTCAATCGGCAAGCCCGCATTGGGGATACACGAAATCGGCTTGCGTGAGTGTGCCGTTAAGTATTGAATGGCCTCGCGCATGTGCTCGGGGCCGGTGCTGCAATTAAGCCCAATCACATCAACCGGCATGGCCTCCATGGTGGCGATATAGGCCGGGATGTCGGTACCGAGCAACATGCGCCCACTCATGTCAAGGAAGATTTGGGCTTGTACGGCGACGTCTGGGCGATTCATGTCGCGCTTGGCGCGACGCAGACCGTCAAGAGCTGCTTTGACTTCGAGAATATCGACGCTGGTCTCGACCAACAGCACATCAACGCCACCCTCGATGAGGGCCATGGCCTGCTCGCGAAACGTGTCGCTGAGTTGCTCAAAGGTCACGTCGCTCAAGGCCGGGTCGTTCGATGATGGCAGTTTGCCGGTTGGCCCGATGGAACCGGCCACGTAGCGTGGGCGACCGTCTTGGGCGGCAAATTCGTCGGCAACACCACGAGCGAGACGAGCGGCGGCGACGTTGATTTCGTGGACACGTTCGCCGAGGCCCCATTCTTCGAGGCGTGGCCGGGTGCTTTGGAATGTACACGTCTCGAGCACGTCGGCGCCAGCCAGCATGAACGAACGATGGATAT
This sequence comes from Chloroflexota bacterium, assembly GCA_046300655.1. Lineage (GTDB taxonomy): Bacteria > Chloroflexota > Chloroflexia > Chloroflexales > Roseiflexaceae > UBA965. The sequence goes on from JBKCLM010000071.1 coordinate 12,012, forward strand.
TGCCAATTACATCGGGGCGGGTAATGACCAGATAGTCACGGCTGCCGAATGTCGCCTCACCGCCGTAATCTTCGGCGGTCAAATCATAATCATCGATACTCGTACCCATAGCCCCATCATAGATTAACACGCGTGACTTGAGGGCTTCAAGGTAAGTCGGTCGGGTCATTGCCATGTACTTTCTAGTCGGCCAAGTATGGCACACAACTACACGTTATGTAATTACATCAATCTGTATAGCATGTTTATCGCTACTCTGTCAATTAAAACGCCTAAACTATCACGACAATATGTGGATTCCATCAGTTACTTCCCCAGGAGACAATCGTGCGGCGACAGTCGTTGCACGAAGCGTCACATTCCCACGCAACGACACACCTGCGACAAACGTCACGTCACCCTCAACCGTCAAATGGGTACAATCGCGCATCTGTGGCACGCCATCGGCGAAGCGGTGCTCAAAATCGGCAATCACGCGGTAGTATCGTTGATCAAGCTGTACCACAGGCAATGGGTCGTTATCAACAGGAATAAGATGATATGCATCGTTCAGCCAAAAGCAATCGGAGCGCAAAATCAACAAATCTTGGCAACTCTTGACCGGCATAAAGCGCGTACGCGGCACCGCCACTGCCTGGGCACCGGCCACAAGGCCAATCGCCGCACCCATGGCACTCTCGAGTTGAATCACGGCCGGCGATTGGGCATCGCGCACGTCGACGGTTTTGCGATTGACAATAATCGGCAACGGCAAAAAGCCGCCGTGCTGCGCCAACAAATCGCGCAGTGGACGTAAACGGATCCACACATTATTGGTATTAAAAAACTGATGCCGGTCGATATCTTGAAATGCCGACATGTCATCGGCGGGGCACTGGGCACTCTCCCGCAAGACAAAACGACCGTCGCTGGCCTGTGCCAAGTGGCCACCCTTGCGGTCAGCCTCGGTGCGGCGCGTCACCTCCATCAAAAACGGCACCTGATGGGTTGCGATGTACCCCAGAATCGCCAAATCAAGCGTCGCACCCAGATTATCGATGTTGGCCGAGAAGATGTATTCATACCCAGCATCGAGCAGGCGATCAAGTGTCCCACTACTCCACAGCACGCGGTAGAGCTCACCATGGCCGGGCGGACACCACTCGAGTTCAGGGTGATCCGGCCATTCTATGGGGCTGAGCGTGTCAACCCGCACCTTGGGCACGCGACCTTGCAGCATGTACTGACAATCGACATCGGCGTAGTGCGCCAAATGCGCATGAGTGTCAGCATCGGTGGCAAAGCTATTCATGAAGAGCAACGGCAATTTGGTACCGGTTTGGGCCATCAGGTAGCGGTGTTGTTTGGCGACAATATCAAGGAATGTGTCTTCGCCACGCACGCGCAACAGCGACTTGGCCTGCTCGAGCCCCATGCCCGTGCCGAGACCGCCGTTGAGCCGGAGCACGACCGTTTTGGCGAGCGCCGCCTGACCGACAGTACGATAATCGGCCCAATCATCAACATGTGGTAAGGCAGTAATCGGGGTGATGGTTGATTCGGGCATCATGCCAGTGGCACCACTGGCGAGTTGTGTATAGGCATCAACAAAGGCAGCAATCGCTGCCTCGCCACAGCCATCATGGTGCATTTTGGTGATAAATGAATCTACGGCGCTCATGTAATCCTCGACATCTTTGGCATTCTAATGCAGTATACCATCATACAGAGACGCATGGCCATGCGTCTCTGTATGAACGCCATGCGTCTCTGTCTAGGCAGACCACAACATCATGTATGCTATACAGACAAATTCGCCAATCGATATCACTGGGAGCATTATGGCCACCTCTGCACGGCTCGGGTACATCTTTAGTATGATTGCGGCAATCGTGTGGGCCGGCACCGGTCCGGGCATCAAGTACTTGCTCGATGTACACGACGCATC
>JBKCLM010000072.1:0-2589 GCA_046300655.1 Chloroflexota bacterium
CTGTTCGAAAAGCGCGTCTGGCACATCAGTCGCATCCGCCCCGACCGGGCGGCCGTCAGCCGGGCCGCCGCCCTGATCAAGTCGGCCAAGCGCCCGATGATTGTAGCGGGCGGCGGCGTGATTTATAGCGATGCCAGCGCCGTGCTGGCCCAGTTTGTCGATGCCACCGGCATCCCCGTGGGTGAGACGATGGCCGGCAAGGGCAGTTTGCGCTACGACAACCCACTCAACCTCGGTGCAGTCGGCGTGACAGGCACCTTTGCTGCTAACCGATTCGCTCGCGACGCCGACGTGGTGATTGGCATTGGTACGCGCTACAGCGACTTTACCACGGCCTCCAAAACCGCCTTCCAGCACCCCGACGTGCGCTTTGTCAATATCAATGTGTGTGAGCTCGACGCCGCCAAACACAACGGCGCCATGTTGCTCGGCGACGCCCGCGAGGTGCTCAGCGAATTGTTGGTGGCCCTGCAGGGGCATCAGGTCGATGCCAGCTACCGCGCCGAGGCCCAGCGTCTGCAAGCTGATTGGGACGCCGAGGTCCAGCGCATCTACGACATCCGCTTGGCCCCACTGCCCAGCCAAGGTGAGATTATCGGCGTGGTCAACGACCACAGCGACCCCGAGGCCGTCATGGTCTGTGCGGCCGGCAGTTTGCCGGGCGACCTGCACAAATTATGGCGCGCCCGCCACCCCAAGAACTACCACCTCGAGTACGGCAATAGCTGTATGGGCTACGAAGTGGCCGGTGGCCTGGGCATCAAGATGGCTGCCCCCGAGCGCGAGGTATATGTGATGGTCGGCGACGGCAGCTGGCTGATGATGTCGAGCGAGCTGGTCACCGCCATCCAAGAGGACCGCAAGCTGATTGTGGTGCTGATCGACAACGACGGCTACAAAAGCATTGGCGGCCTGAGTCGCTCCCTCGGCCAAGAGGGCTTCGGCACGCGCTATGCCTACCCGCAACAAAACATGCTGCCCAGCGATGCTGACGGCAACGACGTGGTGCGCCTGCCCGTCGATTTGGCCAGCAACGCCCGTAGCCTGGGCGCTGACGTCATCGAGTGTCGCACGCATGCCGAGTTTGTGGCGGGTATCGCCCAGGCTCGCCAGAACCGCAACACCACGGTCGTCTATATCCGCAACGACCGCTACCACGGTGTCCCCGGCTACGAGAGCTGGTGGGATGTGCCACCGGCCGAGGTCAGCACCAGTCCCGAGGTGCAGGCCAAACGGGTCGAATGGGCGGCCATGCGCGCCAAAGAGCAGGATTATTTATAACCCCCACCCGGTAGAGACGCAGCATGCCCCCGGTAGAGACGCAGCATGCTGCGTCTCTACCGGGGACCGCTACCATCCCAAAAGGAACACCATCACATGTCCCACATCCGTATTGGCCTGCTCGGCGCCGGCCGCATTGGTCAAGTCCATGCCCGCACGATTGTCCAGCGCGTCCCGACGGCCAAACTCGTCGCCGTGGCCGACCCGATGCCCGGCGTCGCGCAACAGTTAGCCGACCGCTATGCGATTGCCACGGCCACCACCGATTGTATGGCCGTCATCAACGACCCGAATATCGACGCCGTGATGATTTGTACGCCGACCGACACCCACTGCGACTACATCATTGCAGCGGCAGCCCAGGGCAAGCACATCTTCTGCGAAAAGCCGGTTGCCCTCGATTTGGCCCAAACCGATCGGGCCCTGGCAGCAGTGGCGGCCGCCGGGGTCAAGCTCCAGTTGGGCTTTAATCGGCGCTTTGATGCCAACTTCGTGCGCATGCGCGAGGCGGTGCAGGGTGGGCACATCGGCACGCCCAAGGTGGTGCACATCGTCAGTCGCGACCCGGCGCCGCCACCCGTCAGCTACATCAAAGTCTCGGGCGGCATCTTTTTGGACATGACGATCCACGACTGGGACATCGCCCGCTTTTTGATTGGCGCCGACATCGTCGAGGTCTATGTGCAGGGTGGCGTCACCGTCGATCCCGCGATCGGCGAGGCCGGCGACATCGACACGCACGTGACCATGATTCGCTTCGAGAACGGCGTGATTGGCACCATCGACAACTGCCGTCAGGCGGTGTATGGCTACGACCAGCGCGCCGAGGTCTTTGGCAGTGCCGGCAGCATCGAGACGGGCAACAACTACCCCAACAACACGGTGCTGAGTACGGCGAGTAGCGTCCAACGCGACCTGCCACTCAACTTTTTTATGCAGCGCTATATCGAGGCCTATGCCGCCGAGATCGAAGCCTTTGTGGCGGCGATTGTCACCAATACGCCGGTGGCTGTCGATGGCCATGATGCGCGCAAAGCGTTGATTGCCGGGCTGGCCGCCTGGAAGAGCTACCGCGAGGGACGTCCCGTCAAACTGGCAGAGATTGGCTAGTGCGCTAGCGCAGCAGAAAGGATCGATATGCAGACGTTTCGTGTGGCATTTTTGGGAGCAGGGCGCATCGGCCAAATGCACCTCAACAACCTCAAACATCTCGACGGTGTCACCGTACAGGTGGTCGCAGACACCAACGCCGACATGGCAGCGCGTGGTGCCGCCATGGTCAATGCGCCGCGCCACACCGACGATATC
>JBKCLM010000073.1:0-6952 GCA_046300655.1 Chloroflexota bacterium
TGCTGTGCTGTGCTGTGCTGTGCTGTGCTGTGCTGTGCTGTGCTGTGCTGTGCTGTGCTGTGCTGTGCTGTGCTGTGCTGTGCTGTGCTGTGCTGTGCTGTGCTGTGCTGTGCTGTGCTGTGCTGTGCTGTGCTGTCGCAAGATGCGCATCCACAAAGCGAATGGCAAATGTGCGTAACGTGCCGCTGTAATACGAATGGCGATAGGCAGTGATTGGCTGGAGTGATGCATAGGTAGTGAGTAACGGCACCACATCACGCTGTGTAACAAACTCTGTCCGCGCCTGTTGAAACTTATCATCGAGGTTGATGTCACTCGCCTCAGCCAAACGCCAACGATCGCGATAGGCACTATAGACCAACACCTGTTGCTGTTGGAGTGTGCGCAACGCATCATCCACCGTCACATCCACAACGGCATCTGTCATCGACCAGACAACCAACTCGCGACTCGGTCGGAGCAGGCGGTCGTCGTTGAGTGCCGCCAAGACACCAATAGTTTTGATCAGAGTGAGGCGAATCCAGTCGTCGTTACGCAGGCGTTGACACAACTCGCTCAGCTCGAGCCACGGCCGACCACGGGCGCGCCCAAATAATCCAGGGCCAAGGGTTTGTTCGATATACACAAACAAATCACTCAAACGATACACGCGATCAGGATGTTGCTGAACAAATTCGGCAAAACTCCCACGCTCTTGGGCCGTCAAAAAGGCAAAGAGCGAACGCTCGTTTTGGGCGAGCGTGCGAAAGAGCATTGGCAACGCGACGAGGACCGTTGGATGCAACGGATAGCTCTGCGCCACAAGCTGCGTCCACTCGGCGCTGGCAATCTCGGCCGGGCGCAAGCCAAGGCGACTGGCTTCATCGGCCAACATCTTGTGCGCCTTGCGCGTAGCGCCACGAGTGCTCGAGCGCAGTGATTGCACCACACTCGCCACAAAGCGCATCATCTGACTTTGTGGCTCCTGGAAGACCAAATCGACGTAGCGCCCTTGCACTTTGGCCCACTCGGTCTGCTGAGCCACACTCGCCGTCGTGCTATAGCGCTCAAACGTTTGATGCAAAATAGTGACAATCACCACTGGCACATCACCACTGCGCGCGGCCATCTCGGCGAGCGTCTGCAACACAAACAAATCGCGCGAGTCACCCGAACGGTGGATTTGCGCAAGGTGTTGCCCGAGCTCATCAATAATCAGCATGAATCCACGATAGCCATACCCGCTTATCACGGTTGCCGCATCTGCAAGCAACACGGCAATCTGCTCGGGTGGAACATCGGCATCATCGGCAGCTCGGTGGAGTCCGGCAATCACCGGTAATGACGTATCTTGGGTCACCTGTCTAAGCTTGAGCGCCACGGTGGCGGCAATTGCTTGGCGCAAGGTCGTGGCTTTGACGGACAGTGGAATCGCAAGCAAACGATCACCGGTTATATCAATCTTGCGGGCGGTGAGATGGCTATTCTGTAGGCCAATTCTCCCATCAGAATCACGTTCAATCCAATGAGCCAAAAAGACGCCAAACGCCGATTTGCCGGTACCATATGGCCCGATAATCGAGAACGCGCGCCCTTGTCGGGGCTCACGCACTCCTTGCATAATCCGATCGAGCGTTTGCATCACAAGCGGCGTCGCCATGTACCCGGCGAGTTCGTAGCCGCCGGTTGAGAGGTCGTGGGCGATGTTGACCGACCGTAAGTAGCGACTCGTCATCGACTTGCTCCTACGATTACATCGCGGAGCGCCGTATCAACGACCGACACATCGGCCACATTGGCCCACTGTACCGAGCGTACCCCACCGTGATCGCTATATTGTGCGGCACCGGCGGTAATGAATTCGAGGCGAGAGAGGCGATTCAGGAGCGCATCTTCGTTCATACGAAAGATGCGTCCGGGCGCGTGCAATCCCCACATGAGCTCATCAAATGGCATCACCGAGCGGGCCGTTTTTTGCATGGCATCGGCAATCGTCGCCACAAATAAAAACTCCGGCACATCATCACGATTGGCACTCACAAGGCGGGCGTGCTCATCGTGCTGATGCATTAATCCAAGCGACGTAAGTGGACAAAGCAGTGATTCCTCGTTGGACATATCGCCGCCCGTACCGACATAGCACCGTTGGACGCATTGCAGATCACGGCGCAATACATCTACGGCAGGTACCTTGAGGTTTTGAGTACCTACATAATTTTGGATATCGCGTACTGCATGATCAATATCAATATCGTTCCCGTTCATCCGCATAAACAAATACGACCACGTCAAGGCCGGCGATTGTATCAACTGCCAATGGAGCCACCACCGCGTCCACGGCGTCACGATAAATGGATCAATCCCATCATCAGCGAGGAGCATATGTGCAATCGGCGTTGGTTGCCACCCACCATCAGCATGAGGCGCAATCATGTTCGTCATTTGCGCCCAATAGCGCATGGCATCAACCATGTTTTTGCCGACACCAAGTTGTACAACGGCATCGTCATCGGTTAAGGCGGTGGGGGTGTGAATGAGTACATCATAAATGCGCTTCAGCCAATGCGCCCGCAACACAAAGGTTTGATGGCCACTAAATACGTAGGTGGGTTTATTACTCATGCGAGGGTACTTTCCGCTTCTCACGCACCGCCTGGCGAAACGTGTCCAGCAGTATACCACAAACATATGACGTGATACGTTACAAAACCCGTCCACCCCGCATACTAGAACACTCATCCATCACACCCTGCTTTTTTGACCAAATCTTGACCATCCCTACAACGCACCTTGACGGCATCTCCATGAACTATAAACCTTGCCCAAGTATCATTCATATTGACGAAAGACAATCATACAAGGCAAGGTATCCATGAGCAATTCACACACACGCAACCGTACGAGCGCCATCATCGACAGCATCATGTTTGGCGTATTTATTGTGACCACGGCACCACAATTCACCGGCATCTCGCTCCACGAGTGGCTCGGACTTGGGCTTGCAGGCATCACAGTCGTTCATCTCGTGCGTAACTGGGATTGGCTCGTCGCCACCGTCAACAAACTGCTTAGCCCCAGCACCGTGCACAACAAAACGAGCATTATCCTTAATATCGTCTTGTTCGTACTTTTTACGCTGCTAACTTATAGCGGAATCGCCATCTCCGAGAGTGTCATGCCGTGGTTGGGGATTACATGGCTGGACAATGCCGATTGGCGCATGCTCCACAATCTCTTCTCGAACCTGACCGTGGTTGCGATGGCAGCACATGTAGCGCTCCATTGGAACTGGATCGTCAGTATCGTCCAAAAACAGCGCCGACCTACATCAGCCACGAAAGTCGAGGTACAGTAAATGCTCAAATATCTCTATCACGCACTCATCATCATCGGCGTGGCCATCATGATTGCCCTCATCGCCGAAGGCGCCATGCTTTTTATGGATGTCCCTACACCAGATATCACTCGTGCATTACCAGATACCGATCATGTCGAACCCACTGGACCAATCACGGCGGCACGCATGCTCTTGACACTCGCACAAACTGCGATTGTTGCGACGATCGTCATCAAATTTGGTCAGCACAATCAACAAAAGCGCCGTGCACAAAAGCAACAAGTGACTCGCTAACACAGCTGAACGCCCTCAGTACATGCCGTATGTGGGGGCGTTTCTGTTACAATCGAAGCAATGACATTATGATTGTAGTGAGGCATCATGCTTGACCCATTAACCTGTTTGTCACCGCTTGACGGTCGCTATCGTGACGATGTGGCCGCCCTCGAAGCCTACTTCTCCGAAAGTGCCTTGATGCGCTATCGCGTGCGCATCGAAGTTGAATATCTTGTTATGCTCAGCAAAGCGCGTGACATCGCCACCATCACCAAACTGGATGCCGACCAAGTAGCCCAGCTCCGCGGCTTGTACCGTAACTTCTCGCCGAGCGATGCCGCAGCCATCGCCGCCTACGACGCCAAAGTCAACCACGACGTCAAGGCCATCGAATACTGGATTCGCGATCGACTCGATGCATTCAATCTCGGCCACCTCAAAGAGATCGTCCACTTTGGCTTGACCAGCGAGGACGTCAATAACCTCTCATATGCCTTGATGGTGCGCGAGGCGCGCGATCTGGTCATGAGTCCCGCCATCGGCGAGGTGATGAATCATCTGCACCGCATGGCCGTCGAAGAGGCCGCCACCGTCATGCCAGCGCGTACGCACGGCCAAATCGCTACGCCGACCACCTTCGGCAAGGAGATGGCCGTCTTTTTGACGCGCCTCCAACGGGCGCGCGACACGCTCAACGCCATCCCGCTGACCGGCAAACTCAACGGCGCCACAGGCACACTCGCTGCTCACGTGGTGGCCTTACCCAACGTCGACTGGGCCACCTTCTCGCGCGCCTTTGTCCGCACACTTGACCTTGAGCCGGTCATGATTACGACACAAATCGAACCAGCGGATAGTCTTGCCGAGGTGTGCGATGCGTTGCGTCGTATCTGCACCATTTTGATTGATCTCGATCAGGATTTATGGCGTTATGTGTCGGATGGTTTTTTGGTACAGCGCCCCAAAGCCGGCGAGGTTGGCTCGTCAACCATGCCGCACAAAGTGAATCCTATCGACTTTGAGAATTCAGAGGGTAACTTGGGATTGGCCAGCGCCATGTTTGAGTACTTTAGTCGCAAATTGCCCATCTCGCGCCTGCAACGCGACCTGACCGGCAGCACCGTGCTACGCAATCTGGGTGTGGCGTTTGGGCATATGCTCCTCGCCTGTCGGCGCACTGCCAAGGGTCTGGCCAAAGTGAGCCCCAATCGTGAGCGTATGTACGATGAGGTCATTGCGCACCCCGAAGTGCTGGCCGAGGCATACCAGACAATTCTGCGCCGTGAGAATGTTAAGGAACCATATGAATTGTTAAAACAACTGACCCGCGGAAAACAGCAGATTACGTTAAAAGATTTACACGAATTTATCGAACATCTTCCAATTTCTGCACATATTAAAGATGAATTAAGAATGTTAACACCTGAAACTTACATCGGAATTGCCGATAAATTAACGATGAAATTCATCGTGAAGTAATCAAGTTGTAATTTTTTTATTGCGTTTATCAGCACTTTTGCTGTAGACTAGAAGTGCAATAATATTTGCACAATCACCCCCCACACGAACAGCTTGCCACATGGCAGGCTGTTCGTGTGTTCAGTTATTTACGAAATTAAGCAAATTCCAATTATTTTACAACAAAACCGACATATAGTTCGTAGTACGTTGACAGATGGCATGTCACTTGTTTCAGGCAAAGGAGGTAGATTATGCGTTGGTATATCGGACTACTTTTGGTGCTCTCGCTGATTGTGCCACAATCGCTGATGGCCGCACCATCTCAAAGCCGCGATCGCTATCGTCCAATGCGTATCACCGAGCAAACACGAAATACCACGATTCGCACAGATGATGCCACCAAAAAAGTGGAATTAAAGGTGTCAGTCACAGGCGGTGCCCGCCCATATACATACACGTGGTATGAGGGCGCAGTAGGTGACAAGACTATTCCCCTTACAGAGCCCAACAACGCCAAGATTAGCCCTACACTGACACACGGTACATATACATTCTGGACTGAAATAACAGACAGTACCGGCGAGATTGTTCGATCACGTGCAATTACCGTCGCAATCGCCCCACGCACAGTTGGACCATTGAGCATACGCAAACAGCCACGCAGTCAAGAGGTTGAACAAACCGGAGCCACCACATCTGTTGAACTTGAGGTCGCTGCAATGGGTGGTACACGCCCTTACACCTACACCTGGTACGAGGGTGTCAGTGGTGATACGACAACCATGATTGACGAAGGTGAAGAGATAACCGTCGAAGTGACTGCCGGTGCACATTCCTTCTGGGCAGAAGTGACCGATGGAACTGGCACTGTGATCAATTCCGCAACTGCCGTTATCAATGTCGTCAGCTATCCGTTAGTGATTGTCAATCAAACGCTTGACCAGACAATTACCGCTTATGCTGCGACCGAAGAGGTCGAACTCGAGGTCAACGCCGATGGTGGCATGGAACCATATACGTACACGTGGTATCAAGGAGACTTGGGTGACACGAGCACTGTCGTTGGTAATACCGACGAAATCAACCTAGATCTCGCTCCTGCCACATACACATTCTGGGCCAAGGTCGCCGACGCCAACGGTGATACCGTGACCTCCACGCCCATCACGGTTGACGTGATTGCTGCGCCACTCGAATTCAGTCGTGAGCCACGCAGTACGACTGCACCCTGGCGCAGTGGATCCGCACGAACCACGTTATTAGCGGAGGCCCGTGGTGGCACTGCCCCATTAACCTACGAGTGGTTCCTTGCCGGTGTCAGTGTCGGTACAGGTGCGTCCCTGCCGGTTGTATTCACTAATGCAACCGAGGCACCTCGCGCGTATTCAGTGGTGGTAACTGATGCTGCAGGTGATTCGATTACATCACGCACTGCCACCGTACGGATCGGCTTGCCACCGTTTAGCATTACAAACTACACCCGCAACACGACTGCCCGATGGATTGGTGGGAGTGCAATTGCCACTGTATCAGTGCAAATTCGTGGCGGCGTGGGACCATTCACGTATAAGTGGTATGCGGGTACTCGTAGCCGTCCTGGTAGCTTGATGGCCTCTGGCACGCTCGTCAATGGTGTTGCTATCGCACGTATTAACACGGGTGCTACCGCTGCAGGACGAAAGACGTTCTTTGTGACCGTGACAGATGCCGCCGGGAATGTCAAGTATGCAGATTCGTACACAACAGTCACGATTCCACGCGCGCCAGTGCTGCCCACTGCAACACGCACTCGCGTACCGACGGCGACTATTCCACCGACGATGACGCCATCGGCTACACCAGAGCCAACCCTCGAGCCAACCCTCGAGCCAACCCTCGAGCCAACCCTCGAGCCAACCC
>JBKCLM010000074.1:0-103754 GCA_046300655.1 Chloroflexota bacterium
GAGATAGGGACCAGGGTGAGCCGAATTGATAAGGGTATCGATATTAATAGCGAACTCGGTCTCTTTGTAGGTGATGTGCATGCGCCGGCGCTCTTTGGTAATCGTAATTATCTGGTTTGGTTGAAAGTACTCACGATAAAAGCGCTCTGTGTGATTGGCTTGGGCCGTGTACCGTGCACGACTGAGTTGTACGGCAGTATGATGCTCAATGCGCGTGGCTGGTTCGGTCAGTGTCAATGTGTAATAGGGAGGTGTGCGCCCATTTGCATCATGACGGTGATCTTCGCGCAAGCGGATTCGCCCTTGTGTGACATCGTTCCACATAAAGTACGTGTCGTACTGAGTACGGCTATTCTGGCGAATGAGGTGGAATGGTAGTTGTGAAAGTTGTGCGCTGATAGTATCAGCCTGTGTTGGTGTGATGCGAGCTTTGATCTGCACCTCAAAAATCTCGCTGGCGGCGACTGGGCTGATGGCCAACACCTTATCGAGCAAGTTCTCTTCGCGGTTGGCCAAAAAGAGATTGATATCATGAGCAATTCGGCGTGCATCGGCGAGCACTTGCTGCTCATCAATCGTCAACAGTTGGCCATTTCGGAGCAGGAGTTGTCCTGCTACGAGCACATCGCGCACATCGCTAGCATGACAAGTGTAGACCAGTTGGTTGTAAATTGCATCGGCTGCATAGGTATAACTCGGCGAATTATGGGCTGTGCGCAAGTTGATGACCACAAGGTCAGCTTGTTTGCCAATCTCGAGTGAGCCGATGGCGTGCTCTTGGTGGATAGCGCGGGCGCCCGATGATGTGGCTAGGGCAAACGCTTGTTTGGCTGGCATGGCAGTCGGGTCGCCACTGATGCCTTTGGGGAGCAACGCCGCCAAATGAATCTCACTGAACATGTCTTGGTCGTCATTTGAGGCAGGGCCATCGGTGCCGAGACCAGTGCGTACGCCACTTTGGATAAACTTGGTATACGGTGCGACGCCACTGGCGAGTTTGAGATTTGAGGTTGGGCACGGTGCCACACCAACGCCTTTTTCGGCGAGTACTTTGATGTCTTCGTTGGTGGCATGCACACAGTGGGCTGCGATACATGGCACACTAAATGCACCAACACGGTCGGCATAATCGATGGGAGTGCCGGCACGTTGTTGATATGACTCCTCGACCTCAAGGGCTGTTTCGGAGAGGTGTGTGACAAGTGGGACCTTATATTTGGCGCATAGCTCTACCGCGCGTTGATAGATTTCGTCGGTACACGTATAAGGGGCGTGTGGGGCAATGGTTGGCGTGATACGCGGGTGGGTGTGCCATGCATCAATAAAGCGTGTGGCGCGCTCGAGTCCCTCATCAAATGATGGAGCATCTGGAGTTGGCAGGCGCATCACCGATTGGCCACAGACGGCACGCATACCTGCCTGATCGGCGGCTTTGGCGACCTCCTCTTCAAAAAAGTACATATCGACAAAGGTCGTTGTGCCGCTGCGAATCATCTCGGCGCACGACAGCAGGGTGCCGGTGCGGACAAATTCAGGCGAGACGAATTTCCCTTCAACAGGGAACATATAGCCGAACAACCAGACATCGAGTTGCAAATCTGCCACAATCCCGCGGAGGAGGCTCATTGGTACATGTGCGTGGGCATTAATAAGTCCGGGCGTAATTGCGCACCCAGCACAATCGATGGTGTGTTGGGCGGTATGACGGGCAACGAGATCAGCGCTTGGGCCGATGTCTACAATGCGGTCGCCAGTTATAGCAACGGCACCATCATGCATGATGGTGCCGTTGCTATCCATGGTGACGACCGTTGCATGTGTGAGCAAGAGGTCGATAGTGGGCATGGGTGAATCCATCCTTCTCTACGAAGTTGTGTGTGGCGTAATTTTTTGCTGACAGGTCGTACAATAGAACGCAGCATCAAATGCAATCTTTTGGGCGTGCCATTGGGATAAACGTACAGTGAGGATGCGATCATTACGGGCTTGACGCCACACAAAAATCGACATCATCACAACAAACACGATGATAAATACGGCGATACCACTGAATACACCTGCCTCACCGGCGCGCATTCCTTGAGCAGGAAAGTCAGTTCCAACCGTTATTTCGGCAATCATACCCACAATTACCGCAGAAATAGTTGAAATCGCTGCACTTAATGCTAACGTGGCGCAACCGAGCCCACCAGATTGAATCGGACGCGGTGGATTGGGGAGTGCCAATGCTGCCTGTTGCTCAGCCGTCACTTTTTGTTCAGTGATTGCTTGTGCTAACGGCAACAGTGGTTGGTGGCAGTTCGGGCAGGTGTGTGATGTCGTCATACTTAGATCTCCCATTGACTCGAGCGCCGTTGGCGAGCCGCGGCAATTTGATCGCGGCGTTCAGAAAAGCCATTGCGCCCCAGCAATGCGTAGGTGGCGATTTTGCCAGCCTCGACGCCGGGTTGATCGAAGGTGTTGATGTTGAGGAGCGCACCAGCAATTGCTGTCTGCATTTCAAACAGCATAAAGAGTTGACCCAATGTGAATGCGTTAATTGCCGGCATGTGATGCGTAATGTTCGGGCGGCCAGCATCGTTGAGCGCAATCTCAGTGGCTTGTTGTTCGGCCTGAATCAGTGCATTAAATGTATGACCTCCCAGGTACGATACACCCTCCAAATCAGCATACGCCGGTGGAATGGTGACGGTGCTCTGGTATTGGTCAACGGCGATGAAGTTGACAAGCTTGTCGAACGGGCCTTCGGCATACAACTGCACTTGTGAGTGTTGATCGGTTGCGCCAAGTGCTTTGATGGGTGTAGTGCCGACATTAACGACCTTGCCGTTGAGGTCATAGCGCTTGCCGAGACTCTCGGCCCACAGCTGGGCAAACCAGTCAGCAACATGGCGGAGCCGGTGGGCATATGGCATCATCACGACCATGTTTTGACCTTGATTGGCACAGGCTAGATTGACCATGGCAGCCACTGCGGCTGGATTGCGCATGACCTCCAGGTTGCTGGCAATTTGGTAGCCGTAGGCGGCACCAGCCAGCAATGCCTTAATATCGATACCGGTTACTGCGGCTGACAACAAGCCGACGGTACTCAAAACCGAGAAGCGTCCGCCGACGGTTGGTGGCAAGTCAAGCATCGGCCAGCCTTCGCGTTGGCCTATTTGCCGCAAAAAGCCACTGCTTGGGTCAGTGGTCAAGATGATATGCGATTTGAGCGCGTCAGCGCCCAAAGTCTTTTCGAGATGGGCACGAACGGTCAAAAACGATGCCATCGTCTCAGCAGTGGTACCACTCTTACTAACCACATTGTAGACAGTTGAGGCCGGGTCGAGCGTCTCAACCAGGCCTGCATTCAGGTCTGGGTCTGAATTATCGATGACATACAACTTGGGCGCAAGCCGTTTGCTACGCGGTAAATCATTATAAAACGGGTGATTGAGGGCTGACTGTACGGCAATATTGCCGAGGGCTGAGCCACCGATACCGAGTACTACAAAGTTTTCGACGTGCTTGACTTTGGCGGCCATATCAAGAATCGCACTGACATCTTGTGCCGGCAAGACGGGCCACCCGAGTTGTGTGCGGTTCTTGGCGATATCACCAATCGCCGCTGGGGCGGCATCGGCCATGGCTTGAAGCTGTGTAGGGTCGATGCCGTGCTCACCAACGACGCTACGCAAGGCGTTGTTGATATCGAGTCGAATGCGCATCTGCGCCTGCCAGGTAGGATTGAGATAGTCCATACATCCCTCTATGAATCTGCATGAGTATGCGGAGTGCCTGGGGTGAGTTTGGCGAACGTGTCTGCGTCGATAAATTCGCCACCTTCGAGTGTGCGTTGAGTTTCGTTGCGTTGCGCATCAAACCAGATTTCGGCCTGCATCACGCGATAGCATTTGGTGTCCATTAGCGCTTTGCGTACTACATAGCCACTGACATCGCCGCGCTCGTTGTATTCAACCGCAAGGTCGTTAAATACATCAAGCCGTACATGGACGGGCGATTGACACCGCTGACAACGAGCATAGATGTGGATGATGCGTGCGTTGTTTGCTTTTGTTTGACCGAACAACTTGCGCCACCACGACATGCAACCCTCCCTCACAAAATATATTCTGCCAAGTATAGCACATACGTTGTTAATAACCGTTAAAGAGTTTGTGATGTGTCACGGATTATGCGTCTGAAAGCGTGATGACATGGCCCTCAGCGGCTCGAAAAAGGCGATCACGCACTGCTGCTGCCACTCCGTCACCAAGTGGCTCTGCAATGACTAATAGTGCTTTACCGGCCAGATCTGCAGAGCGCAGGGTTGCAAACAAGTTGCGCGCAATCGTGCTACTTTCGTGACGTGGTCCCAACGACAGATACGCTATCCGCAGGGCCTGCGCTTGTACGATGTCTTCGTCGTAACACACCCAGAGCGTTGTTTCGCGTGGTTGCGTCAAGATTGCAGCATGGACTGCGGTGTGTGACCCGCGATAGATGACCAGTGGCGTGCGTGGTGAGTAGTGTTTGAGCAACATTCCTGGTGCCGGCGCTGCCTGATTATGGGCTATGATGCGTTGGCGCACGATAATATCGCCGAGCACAGTGGTTAGCTGTTCGGCTGGGATGCCGCCGTGCCGCAAAATAACCGGGGGTGTCTGCGTGATATCAATAATTGTCGATTCAACACCAATCTCGCATGGTCCCGCATCGAGGATGAGCGGAATGCGTCCTTGCAGGTCGTCAAAGACATGTGCGGCTGTGGTTGGACTCGGGTGTGAGAATAGATTGGCTGACGGGGCAACCAGTGGGTGACCACTCTGGCGAATTAACGCACGCGCCACGGGATGATTGGGCATACGGACTGCCACTGTGTCGTGTCCTGCCGTAATACATGAGTCGAGTGTTGGGTGCTTGGGCAGGATGATTGTCAGTGGTCCCGGCCAAAACGTGTCGGCAAGCAGTTGGAACGATGACGGTATATCACGGGCAATCATTGCAAGTTGATCAAGGTCAGCGATGTGGACAATTAATGGGTCACTGCTTGGGCGACCTTTGGCCACAAAAATTGCTTGTACTGCTGCCGGATTCAAGGCATCACCCGCAAGCCCATACACCGTCTCAGTCGGCATGGCTACAAGTTCACCCTGGCGAATGAGTTGCGCTGCCTCGGCAATAGGGATTCCATCGGGATGTGTGGGTGATACCGGTGCGATACGTGTGTTCATACAAGTGATCGATATGCCCCGCGGAAGTATGCCAGTGGCTCGTGGTCGTTGACGAGCGCATGGGTGATGCGTCCCACAAAAATGGTATGGTCGCCGCCAGCATGTTGGTGTTCAATGGTACACTCAATCGCCGCACATGTATGCGCAATTAAGGGCACGCCCTGTGGACTAATCGTCAAATCAACACCCGCAAATTTGTCAGCTACCCGACTGGCAAATTGCTGCGAGATGTGTGCCTGATTTGCCGCAAGAATGCTCACACCAAATACCCCCGAGTTGACAATCGCATGGTGTGTTGGCAGTGTTTTGGTGATGCATACGAGTAATAATTGCGGATCGAGTGAGACCGAACAAAATGAACTCACGGTCATCCCGTATCGTGTATTCTCGTGTACGGCCGTGACGACGGTCACGCCACTGGCAAAACTCCCCATCACCTTGCGAAAAACTGCATCGTCCAATGTCATGGCGTACGTTCCTTTAATGTGATGCGCAACATCGCATAGCTCTAATCTGTATTATAGACCGGACTCATGCCGGACATCGGGCGAGTTATGGACAAGTATGTGAAATATAAATGCTACAATATATAGTACATTTACAGTACGAAGATTTCGGTACTGTATTATATGTCTGCAATGCCGAAATAGAGGGCAAGTAGGACCACATTATATTGCAATGTGGATTTACCAGATAACAGGGAGTCCATTTGCCCCTGCATCATAGGGCGTAAATTATGGCAAGAATGGGTAGCGAGTATGACAAAAAGCGATTGTCAATATATCCGTGGGTTGGTACGAACGAAGCAAAACGTCCCTGGCAGCTTTCAACAGCGAGCTGTCGAGAATCATGTCACAAAGTGTGAGGCGTGTCGCCAGTTCTTTCAACAAAATCCCGAGTATATACTTGCGGCTCAATTAGGCATTGAGATGCCATTACTTGATGTGGTGACGTTGCGCTCACAGCGCGTTTTGCGGCGCCGACGCACACCTGTCAAGGGTATGCAGCGCCTCTCTAACGAAAAGCGTGCGACGCTGGTCAAACAGTCCAAACCCATCCGTAAGGCGATTAAGTCACCGAAGCCTGTGCATCGTGGGGGCAGGCAGCGCAAACCGGCTATCATGATGCCCCACATGAAGCAGGTGCTTCACAGTCTTTACTATATGGGTATCGGCGTAGTTGTTGCCTTTCTTTTGTATTATGCGGTACAGACTGGTGCCCGGTTTAACACATTGGCACGCATCTACGAAAATCTCGGCATAATCAGTGTGGCTACAACTGCATCACCAGCGACGCCCACAGAGACAGATGTTCCCATAGCTCCCACACAACCACTCGTACCCGTCGAACCAAATATTGCCACGATAAATACAGGCGATGACAAGGCACTGACGATTTTGTTGCTCGGCACCGATCGACGCCCGCAAGAAAGTGCACCAGCGCGTTCTGATACCATACTGTTGATGCGGATTGTGCCCGAGTCACAACACATATCGTTGTTGTCGCTCCCGCGCGATTTAATGGTCGATATCCCTGGCTATGGTGTGGCGCGGATAAATGCAGCCCATGTGTATGGCGATTTGTATCGTTCATTAGGGAGTGGCATGAGCCTGGCCACCAAAACCGTCAGTAATGTGGTGGGAGTACCGATTGATTACACGGTGGTTATTGACTTCCAAGGGTTTATCTCGGCGATTGATGCATTAGGTGGCGTACCAGTGAGTGTGCCTACGGCGCTGTATGATGCCAATTTCCCTACCATGGAGTATGGGGTCAAAGAGGTCAGTTTTGCGCCTGGTCAAAACACAATGGATGGGTATACGGCACTGGTGTATAGTCGTATTCGTCATCCAGATAATGATTTTGAGCGTATGATGCGACAACAGGCAGTCCTGAAAGGGATTCTGTTGCGACTACAGCAAGGTGGGTTTTTGGCACAGGTCGATAGCACGGCCGCAATCACGGATGCGCTGGTACGCCATGCGCGCACCGATGCGCCGCGCGACGTGATAATTACCCTTGCCTGGCACATGCGGAACGCATCGGTTGATGGAGTGCGGAGTGTGGTGTTTCGTGATGTGTACTATGGCAGTGGTGCCGATCAATATGCAATGTTCCCTGTTGATGGAGCACTCGAACGTAGCGTGGCGGAATGGATGAAAAGCCCATGAAACGAATATTCGCTCATAGCATATGGATAATGGCTATCGTGTGTTTGATTGTCACCGTGTGGCTCGATAACGCCTGGTATCGAGGGGTCGTGATTGCACCAACAGCCGGCGTCAGCCCGTATGCGGCCAATGCGACACTCGGTGTAAATCTGTTTAACGTGCAGTTTGAGCCTGATCCGGCAGTAGTTGAACGCACGTTTGTCGAAACCGCCAAACTCGGTGCGACCGTCGCTCGCATTCAGATGCCATGGGAGGATGTCGAAATCCATGCTCGCGGTGACTTTGAGGATCGACGTAACCCCGATCATATCCGTAACGCATGGGAGAAGTACGATCACATTGTGGCCATGGCCGAAAAGCATAATATTGCACTGATTATTCGTATCGATCGTCCACCGTTATGGGCACGTCAACAATCTGCAGCAACCGAAAAGTTCCAGGCTGGTTTGGCTGAGAACGGCGATTCAACTGGCCCACCCGATGATTACCAAGATTATGCGAATTTCGTGGCGGCAGTGGTGCAACGCTATCCGCATGTGCGGTATATTCAAATCTGGAATGAGCCGAATTTGGCGTACGAGTGGAACTGGGAGTTTCCTGATCCCGAGGCATTCACCGAGTTACTCAAACGCTCGACTGAGGCTGCGCGGCGTGTCAACCCAGATGTCGTAATCCTCTATCCGAGTTTATCGCCTACCGATGGCAAAGAGCCGCGGATTGCCCCGATGAGTGAACTCGATTTTTTGGCCCGCTCATACAAAGCGGGTGCTGCCGAGTACTTTGATATTATGTCGGCACAAGCATATGGGCTTGGCCAACCACCCGATGAACATCGCTATGTGCGCTTGCGCTGGAACCCGATGCGCCCGTTTGCCGAGCTTGATCGGCCTATTGACTCGCGCATAGACGTCTCGCGTATTGTCATGCTCCGTGAGGTGATGGAGCAGGCTGGCGATGCCAATACTGCAGTGTGGGTCAGCGAATTTGGCTACAACAGTGCCCCCGAAAGTATCCCGCCAGAGCGTCGATTTATTTGGGGGCCACCCGTCAGCGAGGCCACAAAAGGCGCGTACGTCGTGATGCAAATGGATCGGGCGCGGCGTGAATGGCCATGGTTGGGCGTGATGAATTTGTGGATGTTGCGCTGGGGTGGACCACCAGCTGACCCTGCCAATCCGACGCCGTACTTTGCCATCATGGCGCCCGACTTTTCGCCATACGAGGGGTATGCTGCTATTCAAACAGCAGCCACTGCACCAGCCTCCTTGAGCGCCGGCACGCAGGCATGGAACCATCCAGCGGTGCGCCAGGTTGATAGCGATACGTGGCAGGTGACGTTTTGGGGGACAGGTGTCGGATTACGTGGGCAGCCCGATGATGTGACGGTCCAACTCAATGATAATGAGGCCGAGTATGTGTCGATGGGGGCGGGTGATGCATCATTGTATCAAGGGCTACCCGAGGGGCAACACACATTGACGATTCGTGGGCTCTCGCATACCCCAGAAGCGGTGCTCGTGTGGCGTGACCAACCAGGGCGCTGGCTGATGGCGGTACTCCCTCTGGTGTGGACAATCCTCTTTGGCTATGGATTATGGCGAGTCTGGTGGAGATCAGGAGAGAAAGGGACAACAGGACAATGAGTTTTCAAGCCCAATTAAGCCCAACGCGTGTGGTGTTTGGTGAGGGTGTGTCTCACCTGCTTGCCAAAGAATCGCAGGCACTCGGCATGCGGACCGTATTACTCCTGATGGATCCGTTTCTGGCGAATACGCCAACCGGGGTTGCACTCCACAATGAATTATGCGCATCGGGCATGCAGGTCGTGCTTTCGACTGATGTTGAACCCGATCCCACTGCTGCCCGGATTGAGTCAATTGCCCGCATGGCACGGTCAGTAGGTGTAGATGGCGTCGTGGCGATTGGCGGTGGCAGTGCGATTGATACGGCCAAAGCGGTGGGCGTCCTGTGTTTTCATCAGGCTGATGCAATCGCACCGTTTTATTTCGGTGGCAGTCAGACACCCAAAGGCATGTTGCCCCTGATTGCTATCCCTACGACTGCCGGTACAGGTTCGGAGGTAACCTTTGTCTCGATTGTGACAGAGCCAACGACGCAGCGCAAATTACTGGTACGGCATGTCACGTTAGCCCCATCTGTCGCGCTAGTTGATCCACTGCTGTGCGCCACTATGCCCACGGGGCTGACAGTGGCGACGGGACTTGATGCGCTGTCGCACGCACTCGAGGCGTTGACATCGACGGTGGCATCGCCGTTGAGTGATGCATTAGCGCTCCAGGCTATTCCGTTGATTCGGCATGCGTTGCCGGCGCTCGTGCGTGATGGACACAATCCACTCCACCGCTCGGCTATGAGTCAGGCGGCAACGATGGCGGGCATGGCGTTTTTGAGTGGTCGTGTGCACCTCGGGCATGCAGTGGGCCATGCCCTAGGAGGTGCCTACCACGTGCCTCATGGCAGTGCGTGTATGGTGATGATGCCACAAATAATGCGCCTGATTGCGCATGCACAACCGCACCGTCTGCAACCAATCGCACAGGTGTTTGATTGTGCAGTCGCTGATGTGCCTGATGCGATTCAGCAGTTCATGCACACATGTGGCGCACCTCGGTTGGAGCAGTTGGTGGCACACCACGCACCCACACACGCTGAGCTTGTGGCGTTAATCGAGGGCGAAGATCGCTTAATTGGCTTGTCGCCCGTGCGCCCATCAAAGGCCGATTGGTTGCATATGATCGAGTCAGCGTGGTAATACGATGCATACATTGAACGCCTCATTAGCGACTTATCGCTGGCCCACCGCCGCAGTCGCACTCATTATCATCCAAGCGACGCCGATCTGGGCGAAAGTGCTTGGTGTGGCGCTGTTGATGTGGTTACTGTGGCATGAATGGCAGATGGGTGTGGTGCTGGTGCCAACCACCGCCCCGCTCTACCTGATTCCGGTGGCCATTACAGACCAAGCGGCGGTGCCCCTCCACGAAATCGTCTTGTTGTTGACTATCGCTGGTTTTGGCTGGACACTGATCCGCAAACGCCAGTGGCCGTTGGTGTGGCAGCCATTTGATATGTGGGTCGTGTTGCTGCTTGGCAGTGCCACAGTGAGTGTGCTGTGGGCACTCCCCGAAGGCCGCGGTGAGGCGTTGCGGGTCTGGCGTTGGCTGATTGTCGAGCCAATTATCTGGTTTTTGTTGGCGCGGCATGCATTGATGCACGGCCTTTCGGCGCAGCTTGTGCAACGCAGTATCGTAATTGCCGGTGCAGTTGTGGCCGGGTTCGGTGTACTGCAATTTATCGGCGTTGACGTAGTGCCGTGGTTGGGCAGCAAACGCGCATTTAGTGAGAACGTAGTTGCAACCGGTAATGTTCGGCGCGTCGCGAGTGTCTACGGCCACGCCAACAACCTTGGGCTCTTCCTTGAACGCGTTTGGCCGTTTGCCCTCGTTGGGGTGCTCGGGATGCGTCCACAGCTGAATTGGCGGTGGGTTGGTATCGGCGTGATTGCCCTGGGGATTGTCTTCTCGTTCTCGCGAGGGGCCTGGATGAGTGTCGCCTTGGCCACGTTGTTGTTGGCCATCTGGTATATCCAACAACAACGTGCATTGCCACTTGTGCGGGTGATTATTGGCGTGCTGGTGATAGGTGTGGTGCTTGCCTTTGGAGCCTTGGTGTCACGTGGTGGGAGCGTCGGGAGTATCGATGCGCGTTGGCTGTTGTGGCAAGAGAGCGTTACGTGGTTGATGCAACGCCCATGGGGACTGGGGCTTGGTCAGTTTTACTTTTATCATAATCCAGAGTATGGTCGCAGTATTATGGACACAAGTTTAATCGGTACGAGCGAGCAATATGCCTCACACCCGCATAATGTGGTGCTTGATACGTTGTTGAATCTTGGGCCAATAGGGCTTGTTGCATTGATGGGCATGCTGGTGCATTTAGTACGCCGGAGTCTGCTACAGAGTGGAGCTAACTGGGTGATGCGTGCTGCGGGTGTTATGCTGGTGGCGGCATTTGTGCATGGTTTGGTCGATCAATTTTGGTTTGTCGCTGATTTGATGTATTGTTTTTGGTTGGCAGCAGTGCTGATTCTGTACGAACGAGTTGACACGCCGGATACGGCACGGCTATAATGCTTGTGGTGCAGGACGGCAGATACGCGTCAAACCCCGCCAGGGCCGAGAGGCAGCAACGGTAGATGTGTTCCTCTGGGTGTCCTGCATCGCTTTATTTTTTTGCAAAAAAATCAATGGCCGCGCGGCCTAATACGCAAATATCCTCGGCGATATCGGGGCTGTCGAGTGCATTCCAGTCAAGCCAACGCACGCCGGCGCTTTCGCGAATCGATGGATTGAGTGCTCCGCCAATAACTCGTCCAAAGTAAATCAAATCAATGTGTTGATGGTTTGTGCTGATATCTTCGAGCAGGATGCAATATGGTTGTGGCAGTATGTGCACGTGCCCGAGTGGTTGGCTGGTGCTATGCAATGCCACCTCAAGTCCTGTCTCTTCACGGACTTCGCGGCAGGCGGCATCATGTGGGAGCTCGTTAGGGTCGATATGCCCACCAGGTGGCAACCACATGGTGAGTTTGCGGTGAAACAGTAAGAGTGTTTTGTGGTTGTCGACGACAAACGTCGTTGCAGTAAAATCACGAGTAATGATCATAACATGCGTTCCTTGCAACAAAGTATTGCCGAATATCGTCAACACATGGTAGCATAGAGACGTCGGTTGAGTGTCGATGCAAAAGGAGTGACGAGTTTTGGCTGAGCCATCATTAGCGCTGATTCGACGCGCCCAAAACGGCGATCGTGATGCATTGAACGAGCTCGTCATTAGTCAGCAGCAGTACGTCTATAGTATTGCGATGAGCGTGTTACACCATCCCGATGATGCGAGTGATTTAACGCAAGATGCCTTTGTGCGGCTCTTTCGTTCGATTCGGCAGTACAACGGTGAGAGTCGGTTTACTACTTGGTTATATCGGTTGGTGGTGAATTTGGGGCGTGACGAGTTGCGGCGACGCGGTCGTCAAGTGCCCGAGCTCATCGGACCGACCGACGATGATGATTTAGATCCAGTGACATTGATTGTGGACGAGGTTGACGAACGCGATCCACAACAAGCACTCGAAAACGCCGAAACGCGGCGAATGTTAAACGAGTGTTTGGAGTTGCTCGGTCCGCAGTATCGAATTGCCTTGACACTCTATTACTTTCACGATCAGAAATACAACGATATTGCGGATGCTATGGGTATTCCACCGAATACCGTCAAAAGCCACATCCGACGTGGCAAGGAGCGAATGTTTGAGCTGATGCGTGAGATGCATCCAGAACTACAAGAGAGCGAGCATGGGGGCTTGTTATGAAATCATGCGATGAAATGCGCACTGCGATCGCCTGTGGCGACCAAGACACTGCACTAATGACGCACCTACAAGAGTGCGATGGATGTCGGCGTTATGCCCTGCGAATGAATCAGTTAGATCGACAGGTGTCATCTGTGGTGATAGTTGAACCACCGGCTGAGCTCACCTCGCGGTTATTGGCCATTGCTGCCGATCATGCCATGCCACCAGTGCGTTCGCGCCAACCGTGGTGGAGCACGCTGATGGCGTTTTTGATTGGCGTCACAGCAGTAGTCACCAGTGTATTAATTCTTGCAGAGCTTGTCGTATTGTTTGGTGGTCCTTTTGGTTTTGGTGCGTATGCCTCAGATATTGTTCAGTTACCGATGGCGTTGTATACCTGGATGCGCAAAGTCGTTCCTGCGGTGGCTGATGCACTTGTGACCATTGAAACTGTGCGTACGCAACTTGTTGTGATCTTAATGGTGACACTCATGTTCTTCGGATGGTATGGACAGCGTACCGCCAAGCAGCGTAAGCCTGAACGATAAATACGTGTGTCATGCTTCGCAAAAATTCCTTTTGCGAAGCATGACATGCCTGTGGTATAATCCACAGCGGTAATGCCAGATTGTGTAACGGTAGCACTACGGACTTTGAATCCGTCTGTCTAGGTTCGAATCCTAGTCTGGCAACCACCCTTCATTTGCATCAACGCGGACTTGAGCCGAACGATGACGCACCCCCCCACAACGCAGACTATCGTGATTCTCGCCGCCGGCGACGGCACACGGATGCGTTCACAGACTCCTAAAGTACTTCACGAACTTGCCGGTCGCCCCATGTTGCGCCGTATTCTCGATGTAACTGACGAATTGTCAGTGCATCAGGTTTGTATTGTCGTTGCGCCGCATACCCACGCCCAAATCGCCGCAACATGCGGTGATACGTATACATATGTTGATCAACATGAGCGTCGCGGGACTGGGCATGCTGTCATGCAATCCTTATCTGCAATGCATGCAGTTGACGGCGATGTAATCGTGCTCTTTGGTGATACCCCACTGATTCAAGCGACCACCATTCAATCGGTAATTGCCGACAAACATGGGCACCAGGCCTTGGTGGGCGTGTTGAGTTTTGATGTGCCAGCGCCGCACAATTATGGCCGGATTGTGCGCGATGACGATGGCCATGTGTTGGCGATTGTCGAGGCCAAAAACTGCACGCCGGCACAGCAGATGATTCGTGAATCAAACAGCGGTATCATGGTTATTTCGATGGCGTGGCTCCGTCAGGCATTACCCCGTGTGACGCCGAATGCGTTGACGAATGAGTATTACTTGACTGACTTGGTGGCGTTAGCAGTCGCTGATGCAGGGATTGGTGCAGTGCGGGCTGTGGTTGCGGCCGATGCCAGCGATGCATATGGTGTCAATGACCGAATACAATTAGCTGAGGCTGAGCGGTTGCTACAGGCGCGCACCAATCAGCGCTTGATGGCGCAGGGCGTGACGATTGTGCAACCGCATAGTGTGTTGATTGCGCCCGAGGTAGTGATCGGGCAGGATTGTACGATTTGGCCGGGGAGCGTCATTACAGGGTCAACGACCATTGGTGCACAGAGTGTGATTGGACCACATACGGTCATTGAGCATAGTGTGATTGGTATTCAGTGTAATTTACCCCATTGTGTGGTGAAACACAGTACAATACAAGACATGCACACGCTTGCACCGTTTACGGTCGTGATGAACCGTGATTCGTTGCCCACAGACAAGGAGGAGGCTCGATCCCACGGGATCGGGTGATGCGTATGGAAGGTCGTTTACAAGTTTTTAGCGGCAACGCCAATCTCGCCCTCGCCAAAGACATCGCTGCCTGCCTCAACATGAATCTCGGTCGTGCGACGGTTAGCACCTTCAAAAACGGTGAAACGCGCATCAAAATCGAAGAAAACGTGCGTGGTTCCGATGTGTTCATCGTCCAACCCACGTGTACGCCAGTCAACAACAATTTGATGGAGCTGTTGATTTTAATTGATGCAGTCCGTCGTGCCTCGGCTGCTCGTATCACGGCAGTTATTCCATATTATGGATATGCCAAACAAGAGAAAAAGACCACCGGTCGCGAGCCAATCTCGGCCAAATTGGTAGCCAACTTGATCCGCACCGCCGGCGCACATCGCGTCTTGACCATGGATTTACATGCACCTGCCATTGAGGGGTTTTTTGATATCCCGGTAGACCATTTGCAGGCCGGTCAGTTGCTGTCGGAGTATGTGCAAAGCCTCAACCTCAAGGATCCAGTGGTAATCTCACCAGATGCGGGTGGTGTTGGTCGTGCGAACGCGTTCCGCGAGCGCATTGGCGCAAGTTTGGCGATTATTGCTAAGCAACGTCCGCGCCCTGATGCTGTGGAAATGCTCGAGATGGTCGGTGATGTGGCAGGGCGCCCAGCGGTCATTGTTGATGACATGATCTCAACTGGTGGTACGTTGGTCGAGGCTGCCAAGTCATTGCGACAGCGCGGTGCGACGCATGTCTATGCCTGTGCCACGCATGGTATTTTTGCCGGTGATGGCATTAGTGCGCTACGTGATTCACAGATGGTCGAGACCATCGTGACTGATACAATCCCTCAGGCCCCCGAGGCGGCCGATGCGCGCATTCGGACGATTAGCGTTGCGCCCCTCTTTGCCGAGGCGATTTTGCGTATTCACAAAGATTTGTCATTGAGTGCACTCTTCTCGTAGGGTGAACCACGGCAAATAAAGGAGTTATGTTGGACCCTATTGACATACCGCTCAGGTGGATCGGTATCTTGTGTGCGGTGTTCCTGATTGCACTCGCTTCGGCGGCCGAAGCATCATTGAGTATGATCTCGCGACGACAATTAAATGCTTTGCACACGTCGTCGCGAGCAAATCTGGTGCATGCGTTGATTAACGATGCATATCGTTTTAAAGTTTCTGTGTTACTCCTCAATACCATCGGCTTTATTGTGATTACAGCACTAGTGGTGAGTCTGCTCAATGGGATGCCACTTTATCAACAGGTGCTGTGGTTGGTGGTGATGTCAATTGCGATTATTTTGTTTGCCGAGGCACTCCCCAAAGCGATCGCCTTACGCAATCCGAGCGAGACAGCCCGATTTATTGCTGGGCCGTTCTACTTTTTAACCATCATTCTGCGCCCAATCATCATGCTGATTGATTTTATGGCACGGCGTGTCTTTGGTTTGAGTGGCAAAGAGGTCTTGACGCCAATTGTTACCGAAGAAGAATTGTTGACCATTGTCAATGTCGGTGAGGAAGAGGGCGTCATTCAACCCGAAGAACGTGAGATGATCGAGGATATCATTACGTTCGGCGACACACTCGTCCGTGAGGTGATGACACCACGTGTAGATGTTGTTGGAATCAACGCAAATGCAGCATTTAATGAGGCACTTGCGCTCGTTACGACACACGGCCATTCACGTATTCCAGTGTATCGTGAATCGAACGACCGCATTATTGGGTTGCTGTATGCCAAGGATTTGCTCCTTGGGATGCGCTACGGCAATACGGACTTCGTGGTGGCCGAGATGATGCGTGCGCCGTACTATGTTCCCGAGATGATTAACATCGGTGTGCTCCTGCGAACAATGCAGGCGCGACGCGTGCATTTTGCGGTGGTAGTCGATGAATATGGCTCAACGACTGGGATAATTACCCTCGAGGACATCCTCGAGGAAATTGTCGGCGAAATCAACGACGAGTACGACCAAAACCGCGATCCTGATGTGGTCTGGAACGGCGATGGCGATGTCAGTGTCGATGCGCGCCTGTTGCTCGATGATGTGAATGACTTGACTGGTTTGGAACTCCATTCCGAAACATCTGACCGCATTGGTGGCTTTGTCACGGAGCAACTCGGGCGAATGAGTCAACTGAACGACGAAGTACATGTCGATGGTGCGACGATGACGGTTGTCGCCATGAATGGGATTCGCATGAGCCGTATTCGTATCGTCTATACGCCCAAGCAAGGAGGCAAAGGTGACTCCAGTAATCAACCCACAACAACTGATTGATGCCGCCAAAGAAGCCCGCACCTATGCGTATGCGCCCTACTCACAGTTTTTGGTAGGGGCAGTGGTGTTGACGCGCGAGGGGCAGCTTTTTAAGGGCTGCAATATCGAAAACGCCGCCTACCCAAGTACCAACTGTGCCGAACGCGTAGCAATGCAATCAGCCTGGGCGGTTGGTGCACGCGATATTGTTGCCCTTGCAGTCGTCGCAGATACACCAGGACCAGTGAGCCCGTGTGGTGGATGTCGACAGGTGATGGCAGAGTTAGCCAAAGATGCGGTGGTTTTTTTGGCGAATATGCGTGGCAACTGGATCGAAACATCGGTTGCACAGTTATTACCAGGCGCGTTCGATCCAAATGACTTGCCAATCAAATAGTAATTGCACATTGCAACAAGGGCGTGGTCTTGCACCACGCCCTTGTTTGTCTATTGTTCTTGTTGTAACATCGTGATTTGATCGCTGTAGCGCTGAATCAAGAGCGATGTTGCCGCCTCGTCAATCCCCTCAGCATGGATCGAGATATACGGGCCGTCACTGTCGGGCGTAATCAGTACCCAGCCCTCGTCGGCTTCGATACGCAGGCCATCCACGGTTTGGTGGCGACGATCGCTGAATTGCTCACTGAGCTGTCGCATGACACTCCCCTTGTGCTCCCAACGACAGGCGACAAGGGCTGAGCTAATATAAAACTCTGGAATGCTGTCCACCGCATCCTCAAAGCGCATGTTTTGATGCAACAAGAGCTCGACGATTTTGGCGATACTAAATAGCCCGTCAGCAACCGGGTAAAAACGCGGGAATATCATGGCACCCTGGCCATCACCTAGCAGTAATAAATCGCGGCGTTTGGCGGCAAGTTGCATTAATGCGCTGAGCGATGCACGTGTGCGCACAATCGCACCACCTTGGCGAGCGGCAATTGCCTCGAAGACGCGCGGTGCGGTAATTGGTACCGCCACCACACCACCACCCTCGGTAGCAAGCACCAAATCTACCAACACTGCCAATGCGAGCATTGGTGCAATCATGCGTCCACGGCCATCAATCAACGATACCCGCTCACCATTGGCCTCGATGCGCACACCGAGATCTGCGCCAAGGACGGGTGTTACCCGTGCAAGTCGAGCTAAATCGGCGGCGTCGTTCTCGCGCTGATGTGCAACCAGTACGTCCTCAAGATTGGCATTGAGCTCAACTGAACGCACATTGAGACGACGCAGAATATTAGGCAAAATCGATGAGCTACTGGCGTGGTCGTAATCGATTGCAACCTGAAAGTTGTGATTTGCCAGAAAAATATCCGTGCGCAACGCTTTGAGATACGCCACACTATAGGTGTCGGTCGCATTTGTGACATCCGTGATACGGCCGATCTCGTCGTAATAGGCGCGACGGTAGTCCTCACGGAAGAAGATTCCTTCGATTTTGCGCTCGTTCGCCGTATCAATATCGAGCCCGTTCCGATCAAGAATGCGAATCTCGACCATGCGTTCATCCTCGGGCGATACTTGTACATGGATGCCGCCCCCCGAGTTACTTGCATGCGTCATGTAGCGTGCCACTGGGAGTGGCACGCTGTGTAGTTCGAGCACGTGAATGCCTGCGGATGGGAGCCCGGCCATCAAGGCGCGTTTGAGCATGCGGGCGGTGTGGTGTGAGTCGCGATTAGCGGTGATTGTGGCGCCCATCGGTAATGCGGCGCCGATTGCTGCACCAATGCGTGCGCACCACTCGGGCGTCAAATCGATGTTGACGAGGCCGGTAATACCTTGACGACCAAACAAGACGCGCCGCCCTTGTGAGCCCCAAATAATGCTACTGTTGATGGTGGCGCGTTCGTCGATTTCTTTATCGGGCCAGATTTTGACATTACTGCCGATGATCGCTCCGGCGTTAATCATGGTTTGATCGCCGACGACAACACCCTCCGAGAGCAGTGCACGGTTTTTGATATTGCACTGACGGAGTACAATTGCGCCGCGTAATTCGGCGCGTTCACCGATGTATGAGTTGCGCCAAATAATACTCCGGTCGATGATTGCGCCACTATCGATGATGGCATAATCACGAATCACCGTGGGACCGATGATATGTGCATCGCTTTTGATACGGGCGCCGTTCCCAAGGTAAATCGGCCCTTGTAATACAGCATTGCGATCAATCTCAACTTCACCATCGGCCCAGATTTCTTCGCTGATGCGCCGACCAAGACGTGGCAGATTGACGAGTCCCATCAGATAATCGCGGGTTGCTCGCATGTACTCCTCGATGGTACCGACATCGGTCCAGTAGCCGTCGACAATACACCCTGCGATCTGGTGTCCTTCACGGCGGATGCGCGGGAAGACGTCTTTGGACCAGTCTACGGCGATGTTGTCGTCAATATACCGAAAAATGGCTGGATCAAAGATGTAGATACCGGTATTGACCGTATCTGAGAAGACCTCGCCCCAGCTTGGCTTTTCGACTAAATCGGTGACGAATCCGTGTTCATCACAGATTGCCACGCCGTACTCGAGCGGATTGGGGACGCGAGTGAGCGTCATTGTCGCAATAGCGCCACTCTGCTGATGACGTGCAATGACTTGACTCAGGTCAATATCGGTTAAAGCATCGCCGGAGATGACCAAAAAGGGCTCTTGCAATAGGTGAGCTGCATGCTTGACGCTCCCTGCAGTGCCAAGAGGGCGGTCCTCGTGCGAGTAGGTGATTGAGACGCCGTGGGCACTGCCATCGCCGAACTGGTCTTGGATGACGTTGGCCATATATTGCACGGTAATGAC
Source organism: Chloroflexota bacterium (assembly GCA_046300655.1). Classification (GTDB taxonomy): domain Bacteria; phylum Chloroflexota; class Chloroflexia; order Chloroflexales; family Roseiflexaceae; genus UBA965. The sequence goes on from JBKCLM010000074.1 coordinate 19,620, forward strand.
AATATCGGTGATGCCATGACGGCGAAGTAATTCAATAATATGGCCGATAACGGGGCGATCAACCAAAGGCACCATCGGCTTGGGGCGATTGAGGGTGAGTGGGCGTAGTCGCGACCCCTCACCACCGGCCATAACAACTGCTTTCATGTGCGTCACCTATGAGGATAGTGCATCATTGCACGTATCAATAATTTGATTTCCCAGAGACAATAAGGTATCTAATTCACTTTCTTGGTAATTTGTCCGACGGAGATATCGATTGAGTGCTTGTGTGGGCGAGGGAATGTCTGTTTCGCGGGTAACATCGGCCTCGCGTGCTCGCTGTTCTTCGGGGGTGGTGCGGACGATGCGGGCTATGTATGCCACACCAGCCTGCTCGAGTTTGTGACGGATTCGTATCAGACTGATCAATGATTTTTGTTCGGGACGCAGGGTCAAATGCACAGCCACGATGGTATCTTTGAGTTTGGTGTTGCGCTCAATTGCAAGTTCGACGCGTTCGGTGAGTTGCTCAGTCATGTCGGTCAAATCAAGGTCAATCACCTCCATCGCCCGTGCGGCGAGTGGTTTAAATGACCAACGCGCTGTCCGTCCTTCGAATTCAACTAGCACGCATCCTTTGGCTTTTTCGTTGATCTCGCCAAAGTCGATGCGTTCAATACTGCCCGGATAGACAATTGGTGGTTGTTGGCGTAACACTTGATGTTTGTGGATATGCCCGAGGGCCACATAATCAACCCCTGCTGGTGCCAAGACCGACTGCGGGAGCTGAACGTCTTTGCCGAGTGTGAGTTGCCGTTCAAAACCACTGACTGCCCCGCTGACTGTACCATGAAATGTCACGATAATTGGGCGTTGACTATCCTCTTGTTGCAGAATATCAACGTGGGTCTGAATATATTGTTCGACCAGATTAATCATGACCGTCTCTTGGTCACTCAAGGCAGCATTGCGCAGATCTTCGTTATTACTGACAAAAATCTCGCGCATGAGCCATGGCACACAAATCACAGCCACAGGACCGGTTTTGCCCTGACACCGAACCACCTCAAGTCGTTTGGCAATGGTCACGCCTGGATATTGCAAGCCTTCGTAGACGGACACCGAGTTGGCGGTGTCGCGCCCTGGGGCTGTATCGTGATTGCCGATGATCATCAACACCGGGATATTGGCTTCGTAGAGGCGACGAATGCGGTTCGCAAATTCGCGTTGGTGTCGTGGTTGTGGATCGCGGTTTTTGAACATGTCGCCAGCAATTAAGACTAAGTCGACATCTGCGTCGATGCCATAGTCGATAGCTTCATCTAGGCGTGCCAAAAAATCCATCAACCGTGTGTGCATGCCTTTGGCGGCATCAAAGTGTCCGTAGTTTTCGACACCGATATGTAAGTCTGCCAGATGTAGTATGCGCACATTTCCCCCCTGCGGCTGCTCCCCTATCTATTGTAATCTGAATTTTACGTATGCGTGTTGACGAGTGAAATTTGCAGTTTTTAGCAAAAAGTTATCCACATTTTGTGGATAACTCAAGATATCCCACAATATCACAGATTGGCTTCCTAATGCGCTAAAACGCCATTTGAGGTGGATGTGCAAAATGTGGATAACTTGTGAATCCCACAATAACCCACATCCATGATTCTGACGCATGAAAACGTAGTTATCCCACAATAACCCACAACCTACTATGTGGGATAGTTATCCACATATCCCACATGCGCTGGTGGAAAACCGGGGGAAACTGCGGGGAAAAGCATGGGATAACCACAATATCCCACATTTAATGTGGGATATTGTGGGATAATTGCACCAATTCTCAAATCGATGCAATAATGTATCTGTGAGATGAACGGAGTGCGCATGCAGATACGAATAGCCCATCTTTATCCAGCGCAAATGAACATTTATGGCGATCGTGGCAACATCATTACGCTCGTCAAACGTTGTGAGTGGCGTGGTATTGAAGTAACTGTTGATGCGATTCACCCAGGCGCATCGGTCGATTGGCGCACCATAGATATGGCGTTTTTTGGCGGTGGCCAAGATAGTGGCCAAGCGCTGATTGCAGATGATTTTGTGCTACGTCAAGGTGTTGAAATGCGCGCTGCGGTTGCTGATGGATTGGTAACGTTAGCAATCTGTGGTGGCTATCAGTTGCTCGGGAACTACTTTTTGACGCACACTGGCGATAAACTCCCCGGGATTGGGGCCATCGATGTGCATACGATCGGTGGTAATCGTCGTTTAATCGGGAATTTGGCAGTTGAGCTCGACTGGCAGGTAGCGCCTAATGCACCACGCACGTTGATTGGCTTCGAGAATCATAGTGGGCGTACGTATGTAGGGAGTGGTGCTCATCGTATCGGGCGCGTGCTGGCGGGGAATGGTAACAACGGCGAGGATGGCGGCGAGGGGGCACGTGTTCATAATACATTTGGCTGTTATCTGCACGGGTCGCTTTTGCCAAAAAACCCTCATTTCGCTGATTATTTAATCGGGCTAGCGCTAACCCGTCGATACGGGCGTGCCGACCTGACACCATTGGATGACACTAACGAGATATATGCCCATCAGCAGATGATTCGGCGATGTGTAGGATAACCAGCAACACAAAGCGGGCAGGCATAACGCCTGCCCGCTCTTGATTGAGGTGTTACTCTTCGTATTTGCGGACGATGACTGCAGAGTTATGCCCACCCAAGCCAATTGAGTTCGAGAGTGCCACTTTGATGGGGGCCTGACGGCTTTGCCCTGCCACATAATCGAGGTCACAGTCAGGATCGGCCTGCTCAAGATTAATCGTGGGGTGCACGATCCCATGGTGCACGCTCAAAGCTGCCACAATCAGTTCGACGGCACCTGCTGCGCCCATCATGTGTCCAAGCATGGACTTTGATGAGTTGACGACTAGTTTGTAGGCGTGGTCACCACAGACGCTCTTGATGGCGCGGGTCTCGGCCATGTCGTTGAGTGGGGTGCCAGTGCCATGGGCGTTGATGTAGTCGATCTGGTCGGGGGAGATGCCAGCTTTGCGGACGGCCATCTTCATGGCGCGGGCTGGGCCAGCACCATCTTCGCCGGCAGCAATCATATCTTTGGCGTCGTTGCTATTGCCGTAGCCGATGACCTCGGCGATAATCGGCGCGCCACGGCGCTTTGCGTGTTCGAGCTCCTCGAGAATCACTGCGCCGGCCCCTTCGGAGAGGACGAAGCCATCACGACGGCTGTCAAACGGCTTACAAGCATAGCCTGGATTGTCGTTATCACCAGCCAGGCCGCGCATATTTGTGAAGGCGGACATGACGACAGGCACAATCGGGGACTCAGCACCACCGGCAATGATGACATCGGCGTCGTCGCGCCGAATAGTCTCGAACGCTTCGCCGATATTGTGTCCGCCGGTTGAACAGGCGGCGACAATTGCCATGTTGGGGCCGAGGGCGCCGGTCTGGATGGCGATATAGCCGGAGGCGGCGTCATCAATCATGTTGGCGATGAGGGTTGGTGCGACACGCCGTGTGCCTTTGTCGCGTAGGATGTCGATATTATCACCAATCAAATCAATGCCACCGGCGCCGGTGCCGTAGATGACGCCCAGACGTTCGCGATCCATGGTTTGGGGATCAAGCTGGGCGTTGCGGAGTGCCTCAAGCGAGGCATTGAGGGCATAGCGCACATACAACGATGAACGGCGGGCCTCGCGCGGGTCAACGGCCGGGTCCAAGGTGAAATCCTTGACCTCGCCGGCGATGCGGACAGCATAGTCGCTGACATCAAAGCGCGTAATAGGCGCCACACCACTTTGGCCGGCGAGGAGCGCCTGCCAGGTGGTGTGGATATCGTTGCCGAGGGGGGTGACGGCCCCCACTCCCGTAATTACAACTCGACGCATGGGGGTCCTTTTGAATTATGCAGTTGCCAAGGCGTCATTGTCGTTGGGGTACAACAATTTGACAATCTCGACGTCAGAAAGGCTGATGGTTTGCACTTGGGTATTAATGCGCTTAATCAGTCCCGAAAGAACTTGCTTGGGACCAAGCTCAATAAACGTCTCGACACCTTGCTCGACCATAGTCTGAACACTACCGGTCCACAAGACCGGGCGGGTCAACTGACCGGTAATCTCGGTACGCAATTCCTCAACGCTATGCAACATTGATGCGCTAATATTGGCGATGAGTGGCATCATCGGTGGGCGCATGTTGACGCGGTCGGCTAGCTCGGCAAAGTGAGTAGCTGCGTGTTGCATCAAGGGTGAGTGTGAGGCAATCGATACGGCTAGGCGTTGGACCAACTTGGCACCACGCGCTTTGGCAAGCTCCATTGCTCGGGTCAATGCCTCAACTTCGCCGGATAATACGGTCTGGCCGGGTGAGTTTGAATTGGCAAGTGTCACAACACCCAACGACTGCGCCTCGATGACGACCTCGCGCAATTGGGCATCATCGAGGCCAATCACGGCAGCCATGCCGCCTGGGCGTTCGATGGAGGTCTCTTTCATCAGTCGACCACGCTCGCGGACGAGCAACAAGGCCTCGTCGAATTCGAGTGATCCGGCAGCGACGAGTGCAGTAAACTCACCAAGACTATGGCCAGCGACCATGGCTGGCATGACATTGATACCGAGTGGGTTGAGCCGTTCGCGGAGCGCATCAAGACAGGCAATGCTGACGGTCAAGATGGCTGGTTGCGCATTGATGGTGTCATCGAGTTCGCTTTGCGGACCCTCAAAACAGAGTGTGGTCAACGAGAATCCGAGCACTTCGTCGGCCCGGTCGAAGATCCGGCGTGCGGCTGGTGATACTGCATACAACAGCTTGCCCATGCCGACATACTGTGACCCTTGACCCGGAAAAACCAGCGCCATGCGGTTTTTAATCGTTTGTAACAACTCCAAAGCGTTCCTCCTAAGGTGCCATGATAGTGGCGTAGTGCGTAGAACACCATCGCATTTCAACGGCAAGTTATCGTGCTACACAACACAGTGGATGCCGTTAGTATACACGAAAAATACTATCTGTGGGTTAAGCCTATATCGTATTCTGATGAAGCGCCGTGTGCACGGCCTGATAGACTTGATGAATTGGCACACCATACTGTCGCGCAGCATTAGCACAATCCTCGTATTCGGGGGCTGATGTGATGCGTTGACCGTGCCATAGTTTGTGTTTGACGCGAATAACACCGTATGGTGTCTGGATTGACTGAATATCGCGTGCTGCAACATGACGCTCCACGAGTTGGCGACGCATTCCTAACGTGCTACTTTCATGCAGTAATAGATCAACCAACTGTGCCTCGCGGTCGGCATCGCACAACAACGAAAGTTGTACGGCAGCGCGGCCTTTCTTCATTGTAATCGCTGTTTGCCATACATCACGCGCGCCATTGGTCATTAGACGCTCACACACGTATGCAAGTTGCTCAGGCGTTTGGTCGTCGATGTTGCATTCAAGCAACACGAGCGTTTCGGTCGGTGTGGTTGTACTCCCAATCCAGACACGCAGTGCGTTGGGACGTTCAGTCTGCTTTTTGCCAAAGCCGTAGCCGATTCGCTCAAGGTTCATGGTGGGCCGGCGGAACTGGGCGAGTGTGGCGAGCACGGCTGCCCCCGTGGGCGTAACTAACTCGAAGTTTGCCTGATCGGGGATAATTGGTGCATGAGCCTCGCTTAGTAACCGCAACGTGGCTGGCGCTGGCACAGGGATATCGCCATGGGCAGCTTTGACCCAACCACTGCCCAATGGCAACGGTGAGGCATACACGTGCGTAATGCCGAGGAGCGATAACCCGGCGACAATTCCCACAATATCAACAATGGCGTCGAGTGCACCGACCTCGTGGAAGTGCACTTGCTCAGGGGTGACTCCATGAATGTGTGCCTCAGCCTCGGCAAGCTTCGTAAAAATCGCAATTGCCTGGGTTTTGACGTGTGCCGGCAACTGAGATGCCTCGATGATGGCCTGCACATCGTGTAGATGCCGATGGCTATCTTGTTCGGGGGCAACGACATGCATACGCGTGCCCGACAACCAGCCACGGACCTCGCGGGTGGCGTCAATTGACCAGCCATCGACTGGCAAGGTGTTGAGCATGTCGCGTAATTGGGCAATATCGAGACCAGCATCACACAGTGCCCCCAAAATCATGTCGCCGCTGATGCCCGAAAAACAGTCGAAGTAGATGACGTTGCTCATGGTTACGCAGTAACCCCCATACAGGCCGATTCATCAGCATGTATCATACCATGTGAACGATACAACCAAGGAGAATGACCCATGTCGCAATCACGTCCACCGATATATGCAGCTGCCGATATTCTGACGCTTCTTGGTGTGGATCCCAACTCTCAGTACATTCCGGTACGCCAGGTGTTACAGCGTATCGGGCTGGCGCCGGCAAGTTATGAGCGGGCGCTTCGACGTATTCCGGTGCTGGCGCAAGGACTTAAGCCAATGTGGATTGTGGACGAGGATGGTGCACGGCGCCCGGCTTTGTGTGTACGGGTCGATTTGTTGCCGTTGTGGCTCTGTTCGTTACCTGCCAAAGCAGGATCGGATTTGGCACAATGGCAATACGAAGCGGCCTCGGTGATGTGGCAACAATTTAAGCCGAACGGTGCCACGGCGCAGGATGGCTTTGTGCCTGATCGCTACAACCAAAACGCCATTGAGCAGGCCTATGTACAGGCACACGAGGTGGCTGCGCTCGCGCGACATCAACTCCTTGGTGAGCGTGAGTTGTATCAACAGGCCGAAGAGGACGTTATGCCGGACCAGATGCAGTTGGCCGATGCTGGTGCGACCAAGATGGTCAAAACAGCCCGTCAGACGGCGCTGACCTCAGCGCAACTGACGAAGCGCAACGATTATTTGGGGATATTTATCGGCTTGGTGCGCGTGTTTCAGATTTATTCGTTGCGCCATCTGCCCGAGACACGGCTTTCGGCGGCGATAACCTGGCTCGAGCAGTGGCAAGCAGATATCGAGAACGATACGGCATCACATACCAAAGAGCCATCGTAACTAGGTCGTTTTGGTGGCCTCGACTAATGCATTATGGGCAGCCTGCTCACGGGCGATGCGCTCAGTCTCGGCGCTGACAATGATATCGCGTACCGCAGCTGGTGTGTCAACAATTTGGAGCAACGATAACTCGGCTTCGCTGAGTGCACCAAGCGCCACCGCACTTTGTCGTAGCCAGCTGATTAAGCCACCCCAATAGGCAGATCCGTACAAAATAATCGGGAAGTTGTGGACTTTGCCGGTTTGGACGAGGGTCACCGCCTCGAATAATTCGTCGAGTGTACCAAATCCCCCGGGGAAGCAGATAAATGCCGATGAGTATTTGACGAGGAGTGTTTTGCGCACAAAAAAGTAGCGGAACTCGAGCGATTTGCTGACAAATGGATTGACGTGTTGCTCAAACGGCAATTCAATGTTGAGTCCAACTGACTGCACGCCTGCGCGGCGTGCCCCTTGATTGCCGGCTTCCATGATGCCAGGTCCACCACCCGTGAACACGGCAAAACCAGCGTCGCCAATCAGACGAGCGGTGTCGACGGCAGCCTGGTATAAATCGTCGTCGGGCTTGATGCGTGCAGAGCCGAAGATGGTAACTGCTGGCCCGACGTCGGCCAAGTCATCAAAGCCATCGACAAATTCACTCATGATGCGCAAGACACGCCACGTATCGGTGCGATTAAAGGCATCGTGTTTGTGGGGCTGGAGGAGTAATTGTTCATCGGCGGTTGTGCGAGCCATATTTGCGTTGCGCCTTTCCTTTTTGAGAAAACGAAAAAACAGGTAACACCGTATTGTGCCACGATTATTGAATAGGATAAGAGTCTAACCCGCGTATTACACGTTCAATTCCACGGATAAGTTGTTCGGTCTGTACGAGACACGAAATCACGATGTAGCATCCGCTCGTACTGCCAAAAAAGAATCCGGGATGCACGAGCACACCGTGATCGAGTAGGTGAATCACGAGTGTCTCTTCGTTTGCGGCGTCGAGTACCTCGATAAATAAGTAATATCCGGCATCGGGTGGGCGGACGCGAATTCGTGGCACATGTGCGAGTATTGCTAGCACTGCGCTGATATTTGCCTGAATGACCTGGCGTTGATGCGCCACAAAATCCATGCCGTGGGTCATGATGTGGGGCAACATGTGCTGTGTGAGTCCATTTGCGCCCAGCAACGTGTCATTCAGAAGTTCGAGGCGTTCGGCATAGGCGTGGCGTGCAGTCGGTGTCATGGTAATCCAGCCGAGTTTGAGATCGGGCAGGGCAAACATTTTTGAGATGCCGTTGAGCGTGAATATCGGTAGGTTGGGCATTAATGCGGCCAGCGGTGGCACTGTAGGGATGGCGTAGGGCATCTCGGCGAATACCTCGTCACAAATGATAGGGATGTCCAGCCATTCGAGCACGGGGAGTGGTTTTTTGATGACGTTGCCGGTAGGATTATGGGGCGACACAATCAGCACTGCTCGGGTACGCTCATCGCTGATGCGCCCTAGATGCCATGGATCGATGCGCCAGCCACGATGTGGGTCAAGCGCATACGGACGTAGTTCGATGCGGAACATGGCGGCAAGGTATTCGAAGAGCGGATACGACACATCGGGGATCAGCACGTTATCGCCTGGATTGGTGAGTAATGCAAACAACAAGGCGTAGGACTCGCTCGTGCTGGCGGTGATGTAGATATCGCGTTCGGGGTCGAGGGTGAGTGCTGGTTGACGTGTGGCATAGTAGGCTGCAATGGATGCACGTGCTGCAAGTATGCCACGTGGATCAGGGCGATAGCGCCGTTGATCCCAATAATCGTTGGCCGCATTGCGCAAAATGTCCGCAGGGAACAGGAGTCCTTGGGTGGTCGGATTTGCACTGGTGATGTCGATGTAATCGGCAATTTGTTGCCGGTGGTGCTCGATTCGGTTCAATTGCATGTCGGCATCCGCCAAAAAACCTGTCATATGGGCACCTGTTTAGGATTGTGTCGATAGTAAATTATGCATCAGAATGCGCTGATGAATCAAATTCATTGGGCAATCAATTGACGTTTTAAACGGTAAAGTGCTACAATACCGCTTGTAATGTAGCTGTCATTCTCAGCACCTCGTGCGTTTTATCAGCAGGATAGAGTTTAAAGCATGGATCAAGATTCACGCTCCCCCGATCCTCGGCGCAGTAGCTCACCGCGTGCGGGGAGTGAACAGAGCCAATCATCGTCACCATTGCGGATTCGTCAACGCGAGCTCAAATCGCGTAGCGCACGAGCGACGGCGTCGTCGTATCTCGACAAGTTATTACAAACCGTTTCAAATACCTCACAAACAGCCCCGATTGCCACGTCTGGCCCGATGTTTGACCGTTGTTTGATGCTGGTGCAAGCCTTGGGTGATCCTGATAATCCAGCGCATATTCATGCTGCCGAAGAGCTGGTTGCACTTGGCCCGATTGCATTGCCGGCGCTCATCCCCGCACTTAATCCAGACGGCCCTTGGCTAACTGCCTATCGTGCTGCTGAGGTGCTCGGTGAGATAGGTGATCGTCGCGCAGCTCCGGCGCTCGTTGAGGCGCTGAATCACCCGAACAGCAATGTGCGGTGGAGTGTGGTCCGTGCGCTCTCCGCAGTTGGTAATACCCGTGCGCTGTTTGCGTTGCGCCGTTTAGCCCGTGAGGATCGCAGTAAGACCTCGTGGGGCGAGTCCGTGGCCGGTGTTGCCCAAAGTGCCATCGACCAAATGCAGGGCAGTAATATGATGCTGAAGACGATGGAATTGGTCAAAACGGCCATTTCTACCGTCGTGTTTTTGTTGGCATTGGTCGTGGCCTGGAATGTGTTTGAGCGCGTCCGTGGCGAGATGACCTCGGTCGGTGTGGATCCGGTGGCCACCGTTGAGAGTGGTGAGACCACGACCGACTCACAAAACCCCACCGCGGAAGAGCCGGCACCTGCTGAGGTTACTGCTACGGTTGCTCCCACCCAGATGCCTGTTGGTGATGTAGTGGGCGTGGTGCTCAAGCCTGGTAATGTTCGTTCACAACCAGCTATTCAACCAAATAATGTGGTTGGTCAAGTCGAGGTAGACGACCAAATCGTCTATTTGGCAACAACACCAGATCGTTCATGGTTTAAGATTCGCCTTGGCGAGAATCGCTCAGCTGGCTCATCAATCGATTCGCCCGATGGAATGGGATGGGTAAACAAAACACTTGTTGATCCACCGACGGTTGGGTTGCCAATTGAGGATATGCTGTTGCCTACCCGTGTACCAGCCACCTCTGCGACACCGACGATGACATCGGTGGTTGAGCCGACTGCGACCGAGGTGAGTGCCGAGCCAACCGTTGACCCACTACAACCACAACCGACAACTGAGGTTGTGGCGACTGCGACCCCTGAGATTGCGTTACCAACTGAGACGCCGACTCCGTAAAGAGTGTGTGAGGTATCAGCGTGTTTCGTTTCTTTCGTGCAATATTTATGGTGATCGCACTACTGGCCGTAGTAGTTACCGGTGCAGTAATGTTGCTGTCGAGCGAAATTCGTCGTCCTGCGGGTAGCGATGATACGCCGATTGAGTTCGTCGTCGCTACTGGCGAGACCACGACCTCGATTGCGACACGCCTCGGTGAGCAAAAGTTGATTCGTCAACCGTTGCTATTCTTGTTGCTTGTACGCATGCAAGAGCTTGATGGCAAAATGCAAGCCGGTAATTACCTGCTACGCCAAAACATGACGATGAGCGAGATAATGGTGGCGCTCCAACAGGCACGGATTGTCAAAGAAGTGCAAATCACGATTATTGAGGGCATGCGCATCGAGCAAATTGCAACCGTGGTTGGCAACGCTGGCTTACTCAACGTTGATGAAACGACTGCGCTTGATGCGTTTCGTGATGCAGAGCGATTTCGCAGCGGCCATGTCTATTTGAGTGATTTGCCTGAGGGCGCAACGCTTGAGGGATACTTGTTCCCCGATACCTATCGCTTGAATGAGACTGCAACCATTACTGATGTGGTCGAAACCTTGCTGACGCAGTTTGAGACACAATATGCCACCATTGAACGGGTTGTCCAAGTCCCGGGCGTGAATGTTCACCAGATTGTGACGATGGCCTCCATTATTCAGCGTGAGGCTACGCGACAAGACGAGATGGCATTGATTTCGGCAGTCTTTTGGAATCGCCTCAAACCCGAAAATGCCGGCGAAACAGGTGGCGGTAAGATTCAATCTGACCCGACCGTGCAGTATATTTTGGGGACACGTGAAAACTGGTGGCCCAAACTTGATAACCTGACGATTGAACAGATTAATGCTGCCCCAGGCCCCTACAACACGCGAGTGCAAAACGGTTTACCCCCCGGTCCAATCAGTGCTCCTGGCTTGGCTGCGTTGCGCGCCGCAGCGCGCCCTGATGCGACTGCCAACTACATGTATTTTGTGGCAGCGTGTGGTGAGCCTGGCAAGCATAATTTTGCGGCGAGTTATGCTGAATTCCTTGTGTTCGAACAAGAATATCTCAACTGCGCGCAATAAGCGTATAGGAAGTGGTCCGTATGTCGAGCTCGACCATGCGTGTTGCTGGTGTGATTGGTGATCCGGTATCGCATAGCAAGTCTCCGGCCATGCATAATGCGGCGTTTGCGCACTTTGGCATTCATGCGGTATACGAGCGCTGGCATACACCACTCGCTGAGTTACCTGCTCGTATCGAGTCGCTGAGGGCGCCCCACATGTACGGTGCCAATGTCACTTTGCCCCACAAACTGGCGATTTTGCCATTGCTCGACGAAATCGATCCTCTTGCCGAATTAATTGGCGCTGCCAACACAATTATCCGTCTCGATGATGGCCGATTGCGTGGGACCAACACGGATGCACCAGCATTCTTGGACGAGGTGGTCAACGTCTGTGGTCTGAACCCCGACGGGCTTGAGGTCGTCATTCTGGGCGCAAGTGGCGCAGCCCGCGCTGCCGCCTTTGCGCTGGCACATGCGGGGGCCACCCGTATCACGATTATTAATCGAACCCTTGAACGTGCCGAAGAGTTGCTCGGCGATGTGCTTTCGTCACTTGAGCATGACCCAATACTGACCTATGCCGCCCCTGACGAGGCCGATTTGGCCGACGTCATCGGCAGTGCACACCTGATTGTGAACGCCACATCGCTCGGTTGGCACGGCGACGAGACGCCGTTGCCGGCTCAGTTCATCCAACCTGGCGTAGTTGTGTACGACATGGTGTATCGTCCGACCAAGTTGTTGGCCGATGCACAAGCGCGCGGTGCACACGGATATGATGGCCTAGGGATGTTGGCGAAACAGGCAATTATCGCGTTCGAACACTGGACAGGCCAGCGACCACCGCTCGATTTGATGATTACTGCCTTGCGTAACGCTTAACACGACAAAAGCAACCGGCGCCGAGTATATCGCTCGGCGCCGGTTGCTTTTGAAGGAAACGATTATTCCTGCCCAAGGAGTGGCGAACCAACTGCCAAATAACGGTAGCCTTGTGCAACTAATTCACCGTAGTCTGGGACCATGCGGCGCCCGTCAATGATGAGATACGGCTTCTGCGTATTGAGCTCGATGGTGCGTGACAAGCCGCGGAACTCCTCCCAGTCGGTGGCGATGACGAGTGCATCCGTGCCGGCGAGAGCAGCCTTGACTGATTGCTCGTAACTGATTTTTTCGAATAGCGGGTTTTTGGTTGGGTCAAAAAACTTGGTCGCCTCGTGCATGGACATTGGGTCATAGGCGCGAATTGATTTGACACCTCGACCGAGCAAACCCTCGACAACTTTGAGTGCTGATGAATCGCGCATGTCGTTGGTGCGCTGCTTGAATGCTAACCCCAACACGGCAATGGTTTTGTTGGCAAACGAGAACCCAGCCTCGTGCTCGGCGCGATCCAACAAATAGACCTTCTGGTATTCGTTGATGTCATACACTGCCTGCAAAATTTGCGCATCTTGATCGCGGCTCTGGAGTTGATAAATCAACGACTGGACGTCTTTGCCGAAGCAGGAGCCGCCAGCGCCGATACCCACATACGACCCCCACGTGCTGATACGTGCATCGGCTGTCACGCCGCGCTTGAGGTCCTCCATGCGGATGTTGGAGAACGTCTCGCCCAAGCGGGCGCCCACGCCGTTCCAGAATGAGACGTATGTCAACAGCAACGTGTTGGCCACGTATTTGATGGCCTCGGCAGTCTCAGGTGTCGTCTCGATGTAGCGAATGCGCACATGGTTGACGAACTGCGAGTAAATGCGCCGAATGATGCGAAAGTCGGCTTCGGTGTCGGCACCGACGACCACGCGATCGGGCCGACGTGACTTCTCAACGGCGTCACCCTCCGGTAAGAACTCGGGATTTGATGCCACACCGACGTTCGGCACATTGTGCTTGATGAGTACTTGCTCGAGCGCACGGGCAGTGCCAATCGGCACGGTGCTTTTGTTGATAATCACGACACGGCGCTGGTCGGCTCGCTTGGCCAATAATTCGGCCAAGTACTCGACAGCGGTGAAATAAAAGCTCAAATCTGATGAGCCATCGGGCTTGGGAGGTGTCGGCAAGCACAAAAAGATAGCATCGGTGCCCTCGACGATATCGCTGACATTCGTCGTGAAGAAGAGATACCGGTTGAGATTCTCGGCAATGACACTGGCGAGCCCCGGCTCGTTAATGAAGCGCTCGATTTCGCTGGCTTGCCCGGTTTTGTAGGCATTAATGCGGACAGGGTCGATATCGTAGGCATAGACCTCGTGACCATACTCTGAGCAGACAGCAGCGTGACAAAGCCCGACAAACCCAGTGCCAACTACAATGATTTTCATAATAAAACTAAATCCTTACACACGATAGCCACGCACGACTGGTGGCATTGAGACGACTATGAACGATCGGCAAGCACGCGCGTGAGTGCGTTGATGCACAACGCATTCTCGGAGGGTGTACCAAATGAAATACGAATGACGCCAGGCAATCCCCACCCGCCGAGCGCATTAATGGCGACACCGTGTGCGGCCATGGCCTGCACGATGGCGGTGTCGCTGCCGGCATCGCCGACAGGTACTGCCACAAAGTTGGTCTCGCTCGAGAACGGCGTCAGCCCGAGTGCTGCCAACTCGCGCTGATAGAACGCCCGTGATTCGGCGGCATGCGCCAAACTCGCCTGTAGGTGCGCTTGATCATCGAGGGCTGCAATGCCGGCAACGAGCGCTAACGCATTGACATCGAACACAGGGCGCACTTTGTTGAGGTAATCGAGCATGTCTGGGTGGGCAATACCGTAGCCCAATCGCAACCCGGCCAGACCGTAGATTTTGGCAAAGGTGCGCAAAATAATCATGTTTTTGCGGCCGTTGCGGATCTCGGCGACCATGTCAGGGAAATCAGATCGCGTGACATACTCGACGTAGGCCTCATCAATCATGATGAGCACATCATCGGGTACGCGTGCCAAGAACTCCTGCATCTCGGCAGCGCCATTGGTGGTGCCGGTTGGATTATTTGGGTTACAAATCAACACCATCTTGGTGTGGGGCGTGATTGCATCGGCCATGGCAGATAAATCATGCGTCCCGTTGATGAGCGGAATGCGCTTTTGCACGGCATCCATGATTTGGGTGCGCATGTAGTAACTAATAAATGTGCCGTCAGCCATGACAACCTCGTCGCCGGGATTGATGTAGGCGAGTGCGGTCAACAAGATTAACTCGTCGGAGCCGTTGGCACACAAAATGTGCTCGGGCTGTACGCCGAGATGATTGGCCAGCGTTTGCCGGAGCTGTAGATTGTTGGGGTCGGCGTATCGGTGAATATACGGGATTGCCTCAGTAATGGCCTCGAGCGCTTTGGGAGATGGCCCGAGCGGATTCTCGTTGGCTGATAAACGCGCCTGCACAGGCGTGGGAGGCGTGGCTCGTGTGCTACTGCGCATCGACGGCAAGCGTGCAATTCCAGGTTTTTGATGCATTGTTAAGCCTCCAATGCAGGCAAATACGTGACACAATAATCATGCGCATTATAGCACGTCACTATGCAAAAAATGCCTATGCTTGCACGTTGTGAAAAAAAGTGCTATTCTCAACACATACTAGTTGCACAGAATTTATATTGATTTGTGCAATGTCAGGAGGGGTTTTGTGAGTCGTACCATCACTCCACCCGACGTAGTAGTGCGCCGCCTACCGCTGTATGCACGAAGCCTGCGTTATCTACTGCGCGAGGGTGTCCACTCGGTCTCTTCACAGGAACTCGGCGAGCGAATTAATGTGACTGCTGCCCAAATTCGTAAGGACTTGTCGTACTTTGGTGAGTTTGGTAAGCAGGGCATTGGCTATGATGTTGAGCGTCTGTTAGAACAAATCGAACAAATCCTTGGTCTCGACCGATCGTGGGCCGTTGCCTTGATTGGAGCCGGTCATCTCGGTGAGGCTATTGTGCGCTACGAAGGCTTCCGCGAGCAAGGCATTCACATTGCTGCAGTGTTCGACGCAAGCCCTGACAAAGTAGGGCATAGCGTCGGTGGCATCGAAATTCAACACAGCACGACTATCCCGACGGTGGTCGCCCAACGCGGTATCGAGATGGCCATCATTGCGGTGCCAGCCGATCGTGCGCAAGAGGTGGCTGATGTCCTCGTGAAGGCGAATGTTCGCGCTATTCTTAGCTATGCACCAACGGTATTGCAGGTTCCCGATGGCGTATGGGTGCGGTACATTGATCCTATATCAGTCATCCACAGCATGACGTTTTATTTGGCGCGCGATTAGCGCAACTACTCGACAGTAACGCCCCTGATGATGCTACCGTATCATTAGGGGCGTTGTGCGTTTATTTGACGTTGACTGCCGGGTGTTCACGGAGAAGTCGGTCGACGGCGAGAATGGCGTGTGATCGTGCGTCACCGAGTGGCTCAGACTCGGTGGCCGTCCAAAACGCAATTTCGATGATTACGCCATCGCCACTGAGCCCAGTAATCGTCGCCGTGGGAGCTGGTTCAGGCGCAATTGCGGTAGTGCGTTGGAGCACGTCTGGGAGTTCGCTGAGAATACTCTCGAGTTGGGTGCCACGCGGCAATGTCAGTTGCAATGTGATACGACGCATGCCCGATCGCGTATGGTTGGTGATTGGGTTGGCCGAGATTGCATTGCTTGGAATCGAAATCGTTGATCCCTCGCTGTTGCGCAAAACAGTCACATGCATGCGAATTGCGGTGACTGTGCCACGAATGTTTGCAATCGTCACATCATCGCCAATTTGGTATGGTCGATGATAGAGCAACATGATGCCTGAGGTGTAACTACGGAAGATGTCTTGGATTGCCATGCCGATGATGATGCTCGTAATGCCCAATCCCGCCAAAAAGCTTGATGCGGCCGTGCTCCAGCCTCCTTGGGTGAGCGCAATCGAAAGCCCCACTAAAATTGTGGCAATGTATACGACACTGCCTACGAGGCTGGCAATCTCATCGGGCAGTCCAAGTCGGCTAATTCCAGTGCGTGTCAGTACGCGCACACGCCGAGCGATCACTATCGTGGCGAGAGCAATCCCAATCACAAGTAAAATCGTTGGGACGCGTTGATTCAAATAATTAATGATATCATCCATGCACACACCTCATACATACCGTGTATTTATCACTAGTTTAACACTCATTTTGACACAATGATGCTGAGTGTGCTACGATACGTGTTATGGGACGGCGACGTCGCCAAGTGGTAAGGCAGAAGTCTGCAAAACTTCCATCCACCGGTTCGAATCCGGTCGTCGCCTCCATTGAGACCCCTCCGATTCCGTCCAACGGTTCGTGAGGGGTTTTTTCGTTGATGCAGGGAGGAGGATTTATCGTGACCAGCATCGACATCTCACACCTCGACTACGCAGAACTTGTTGCGCTGCGTGATTCCGTGAATCGCCGTATTTTGGCGTTGCGTCGTACCCCCGCGATGCGTCTGGACGAACTACTTTCCGTCTTCGAAGAAACCCGTGAGGCCCTATCAAACCGTGGCTACCGCTGGCACTCACTTGAACGGTGGCAGTGGGTTGATGGCGAAGTGCGCTTTTGGTTGAACCCCGTTGATAGCAGTCGGTACATGGTGGGGTGGTTTACCATCGATGATTTGATAGCGTGGCTGAGCGATTATGGGCCGATTGTACGCGATTCTGCCGATAACGACGCTCATGATGTGCCGATGCGCTGGATTGACGTTGAGCAGTAGAGCAAATGTGTGCACGTACGTTGTCCACAATTGTTATCCACAACTGTGGATTGTAATCAAAAAGTAATACAAAACACCATGTGACATTGGTAGCGCATGGTGTTTTGTATCGGCGGGAGCGGATTTTGGCATGACAACGCGATTAATCGAATTACAGACACCAATCGGTGTGGCAATTGTCTCGTACAACACCTGTGATCTGTTGCGGGCATGTTTGGCATCGCTCCAGCGCTGTGCGTTACCGCTCGTCATTGCTGTAGTGGATAACGGTTCACGAGACCAGAGTACAGCCATGGTGCGCGATGAGTTCCCGAGTGTCATGATGATTGAACCAGGTGAGAACTTGGGCTTCGCCAAAGGGACGAATCTGGGCATGCAACAGCTTATGGCGGCATATCCGGCCATGCAGTACATGCTGATGCTCAATCCAGACACTGTGGTCCACGATGGTGCTATTGAGTCATTAGTTAGTTTTTTGGTGGCGCATCCGCGCGTAGCAGTCGTATCACCCCAGTTGCGCAACCCGGATGGTACCCTTCAACGTGCGGCTTTTCGGTTCCCGACACCACTGATGACGTTATTTGATTTGTTCCCGCCCGGCGAAGTGACGCCCGGCCGATTCTATGATTCGTGGTGGCATGGGCGTTATCCGCAAGAGGTTATCGGTGATGAGCCCTTTGCCATCGATCACCCGCTGGGGGCCTGTATGCTGACGCGTGTCGAGGTACTTAACACGATTGGTATGCTCGATGAGTCGTACTTCATGTATGTCGAAGAGGTCGATTGGAGTCGGCGTGTCCGTGCGGCAGGGTGGGCGATTTGGCAAGAGCCGGCTGCGGTGGTCACCCATGTGGGCGGCGCATCGTCAAAACAGTTCAAAGCCGCCATGCTGACCGCCTTGTGGCAGAGCCGGCGTTTGTATTGGCAACGCTGGGCCACCCCTGCCGAGCTGCGTTGGCAGCGGCGCTGGTTGTGGTTGGGCATGACCCGGTTGCACGCGCGCGCATGGTGGCAACGCGTGCGTGGCCAGCTGTCATCGGCCGAGTATGCTGAGCAAACGCGGATTTATCGGAGCTTGGCCCGATTATGAGTACCATGCCGATGAGTGTGGCGATTATCGCCAAAGACGAAGCACGGCATATTGGTGCCGCTATTGCCAGTGTGCAGGGGCGTGTCGCCGAGGTGGTAGTATTGGTCGACCAACGCTCTACTGACGCCACTGCCACGATTGCCGCAGAGGCCGGTGCGCGCGTGGCGATCGAGGCCTGGCGTGGGTTCCCCGGACAGCGTAATTTAGCGTTGACGTTGTGTACCCAACCGTGGGTCTTCTTTTTGGATGCCGACGAGCGGGTTGAACCTGATTTGCTCGATGAACTCGCCGCGCGATGTGTCGATGCCCCCACCGATGTCGCCGGCTATTGGGTACCCCGCCACAATTATTTTTTTGGGCGCTGTCTGGTCGGCGGTGGATGGTACCCCGACTATCAGTTACGCTTGGTCCGCCGCCTTGATGCGCACTACGACGAGCAGATTGAGGTGCACGAAGTGGCGGCGGTGCGTGGTACAACTGCGCATCTGACTGGGCATATTACCCATCTCAATATTGAACGCTTTGATGAATTGTGGCACAAACAAGCCGCCTATGCGCGACGCGAAGCAGCCACCATGCACCAACAAGGACGCCCGGCGCGTTGGCGCAACTATATCGGGGCGCCGGTACGCGAGTTTGTCTATCGCTATATCACCAACGCCGGTTGGCGCGATGGCTGGGTCGGTTTGGTGTTGGCGTCGGTGATGGCCTGGTTTGCCATGATGAGTTTTGTTGAACTCCGCTGTCTCCAGCATGCGTCAAAGGGGCAATCCCATGATTGATGTGGTGATTGTCTCGTGGAACACGCGTGACCTGTTGCGTGATTGCCTTAACAGCATCATCACTGATCCACTGGTCGGGCGCATCGTGGTGGTCGATAATGCATCGCACGATGGCAGTGCAGCCATGGTGCAATCCGAGTTCCCGCGCGTGATGTGTATGGCCGAATCGGTCAATCACGGTTTTGCCAAGGGTAACAACGTGGGGTTGGCGTGGCTGTTGACCCATGACCCGGCGCCGTACATCTGCTGCCTTAACCCTGATACCGTGGTGCAGCCCGGCGCACTGGCAAGACTTGTTGATGCGTTAGCGCGTCACCCGCAGGTGATTGGCTGTGGCCCCGAGTTGCGCTATGGCGATGGTAGTCTGCAATCGTCACGCCGGCGCTTTCCGACGCTTGGCACGTATCTCTTTGAAAGTACCCCGTGGGGGCGCATGTGGACACCCAACCCGTGGCAACGGGGGTATCGCTATGACGACACACCTGCTGACACCGAACAACCGGTTGATTGGCTGGTAGGAGCCGTCTTATTGATGCGTACGGCGATTATTGCCCAACGCGGTGTGTTTGATCCGCGCTTTGTCTTGTATGCCGAAGAGGTCGAGTGGCAACGGCGTTTGAGTGCGGGTGCACCGCAGCGCATGTTGTTCGTGCCACAGGCACGCGTGATTCATTTTGAGGGCCAAAGTAGCAAGCAAATGCCGGTACAGCGCCAAATCTGGTTTTATCAGAGTCGCCTGCGTGAGGCGTTTTTGGCGTATGGCCTGGGTACGATGCGGATTGTACAACTGTGTCTGTGGTTGATGTTTGCCGGTGAATTATTGATTGAGACGCTCAAATGGGCACTTGGTCACAAGCGTGCGATGCGTCGTGAACGGATGGTGGGCTACCTACGCTTGTTGGGTGCGTTACGGCACCCAGATATTATTTCAAATTTATTTTAAATATTCAAATGAATTTGAAATAATTTAAGGTATACAACTGCCATGCCAAAAACGGATACCTCGTGTTCTTATGGTAGGATAGAGACACCCGCAATAGGCAAAGGAGATTATTGTGCGACTGGTAACGTTTAAGACAAAGAGTGGTAGTGTGCATATTGGCGCATTGCGTGCCAATGACAGCGAGATTGTCGTACTTGACAGCGTTGCCCCGTCGATGCTGGCCTTGATTGATGGTGGCGAGGCGGCGTTGGTGCAGGCGCGGGCAGCGGTGGCTGCGGCTGCGAATGTGGTGAAGCGTGCCGATGTGCGCTTGTTGTCGCCGATTCCTCGTCCAAAGCAGAACGTGATGTGCTTGGGTATGAACTACGTGGCGCACGCTATTGAGTCAGACTTGGCACGTGGGCGCGAGCCGAAGTTGCCGGAGTTCCCCGTATTTTTTACCAAGGCGTTGAATGCGGTATGTGGCGATGGTGATGAGGTTCCGCTTGATCCGAACGTGACGAGTGAGCTGGACTACGAGGTCGAGTTGGCCTATATCTTCGGCAAGACCGCCAAGAACGTGAGTAAGGCTGATGCATTGAGTTATGTCTTTGGCTACACGATTGTCAACGATATTTCGGCACGTGATTTGCAGAACCGCCACCAGCAGTTCTTTAAAGGCAAGAGTCTCGACAATAGTGGGCCGATTGGGCCATGTATCGTCACTGCCGACGAGATTCCTGATCCAACGGTATTGGCAATTAAGTTGCGTTTGAACGGCGAAGAGCGTCAGCACTCAAATACCGGCGACTTGATCTTTGATATTCCAACCAGCATCGAGTACTTGACGCTGGGGAGCACCATCGAGGCTGGCCAGATTGTCTGCACCGGCACGCCATCGGGCGTCGGCATGGGACGCAATCCCAAAGAGTACATGAAGGCCGGCGACGTGATGGAAGCCGAGATTGAGCGGATTGGCGTATTGACCAATAAGGTTGTTGCTGCCAAATAAATGTGTGATACCACGACACCCCATGCGTCCAAAGACGCATGGGGTGTTTTTGTGTGAGCCTATCTATTGGTGGCGTGTGGTGGCGACGAGTTGTACCAATGAGCGGTCAACTGCTGGCGGGATTTGGCTCAACACTGGTGCGGCCAATTTTTAAGAGATATAACAACACGACGCCAGTCAGCCGCAACCCAGCTGCAATAAAGAGGGCAATATGGTAGTCGAATGCGTCGGCTATCCAGGTGCCAATTAGGGGCATGGCGAGAGTTGCCACATAGCCGGTGAGTTGTTGTAGGGCAACATAAGAAGGTACGCGGTCTTTGGGCATGGTGCCGAGGGCCACATCAAAAAAGACCAGGTCTTTGCCGGCGCCGATGAATCCAGCGAGGGCGGCGAGGACGATGATGACGGTGACCGATTGGGTCATGCCGGTCAGGAGCGGATAGAGGGCCAGGGCGATGGTTGAGGCAAACATGACGGGGAGGTTGCCTTTTTGGCTAGAGACGCGGGCCCAAAAGAAGTAGGCGATAAGTAAGACGCCGTTGTTGACGGTGTTGATGAGACCAATCGAGAAGTCGCTGGCCTCTACCACGCGCACCCAATAGAGTGGGAAGAGGGGCATGGCCATCCAGATGCCACAGTTGAAAATGAACGAGGCTGAGATGAACCGCGCAAATGCCGGAGTCTCGCGGAACATGGCCGTGCTTTCGCTCAGGAGGGCGCGTAGACCGCGTTTATGCTCGGTTGGTGGCGCAGTCGGGGGGATGCTGATGCGCGACGAAAACAAGAAGCTGAGCATGCCACCAACAAACGACAGAACAAAGACGATTTGATAGTTAATGGGAAACGATGATTCGAAATGATTGAGCACCCAACCTGCTCCCGCCACGGAGAGCGCCGATGCGGCCCCGAGGGTTGACCAACGCCAGCTCATCAGTTGTTGACGGCGGGTGGGGCCGGCGGCGGCGCCCATGACCACAGTGAACGTGATGTTGACGATAGTTTGGGGGATGGTGGCGATGGCCCAAATAGCGATGATAGCGATGGGGACATACTCAAGGGGGATTACGAACGGTAATATGCCGGTAAATGCGTAGGAAGCTTGGACCCAGACGCGGGCGCGTGAGTACCACGGCACCGGATTGGGTTGGTGCTCGAGCATGCGTCCGACGGGGATTGCGAGGAGGAGACCAGTGAGGGCAGGCATGGAGGTCAGGAGCCCGACCAAGAGCGGTGAGGCGCCAAGGCGTGCCAAGAAGACGGAGAGAAAAGTGGCGATACCGGTGACGATGCCTACGCCGATGCCATCAATGATCACGCTTCGTTGGTTATGAATGGCGAGCGCTTCGTCGGCAGGAAGATTGGCGGTACTACGGAATGGCGAGAGCATAATATCAACCTAAAAACATACAACCGACGCAACACTGCGTCGGTTGTATGGTCGAGACAGGATTACTGTCGTTGGTTCAACGTCTCTTCCCACACAGGCTTGACCACTTCGCTCTTGCTGGGCTTTTGGCGCAGACCGAGGATGATGCCAACCACGAGACCGGCCAAAATGCCGAAGTATACCAACACGGTGATGATTGACTCTGACTCAATCAACTTGAACCCGAGCGCCAAGAAGGGGTAAGCGGCTACCAAAATGGCAATCCAGTGCCATGGCTTTTTCATGAGGTACTCCATCTAGTGACGTATTTGTCAACGGCTATATTACCATATGTTTGGCAGTGCGTTGCATGGTATGATGAATTTGAAATGGTTTGAATCAAAAAGGGTACAGCATGCCAGAGCTCCACGTGTTAGAGGGTGGTTTACGGGTGGTAATTGAACCACTTCCACATACATATTCAGCATCGGTGTGTTGTTATGTGAGTGTTGGATCGGGGCATGAGCAGGATGAGCAGAGTGGCATGGCGCATTTTATTGAGCATATGCTGTTCAAGGGTACCAAGCGCCGTCCAAACCCCAAAGTGTTGATTGAGACCATTGAGGGTGTGGGTGGCATGATTGATGCCTACACCAACGTCGAATCGACGGTATATACCATTAAAGTCGCCCACATTCATGTAGCGCGGGCGATTGATGTGCTCGCTGATATGATGATGAATCCATTGTTGTTGGCGAGCGATGTCGAAAAAGAACGTCGGGTGATTATCGAAGAAATCAGTCAGACCGAGGATTCGCCGGCAGAGCTTGTGAACCTGTTGTCAGATTATGCCTTGTGGGGTGATCAGCCACTTGGGCGCGATATTGCCGGTAGTATTGAGACGGTTGGGCGATTTAGTCGTGATGAGCTAGTTGCGTTCTGGCAACAGTCCTACAATCGTGCCAACATAACGATTTCGATTGCCGGCAATGTGGATGTGAATGTGACGTTGGCGATGGTGGCTGATGCTTTTGCGGCGTTGCCAAGTGGCACTCCAAGTCAGTTGCGCGCAACGACAGCACCGGTGGTTGGCCCTAAGGTGACGGTCAAATACGACGAGAGCGAGCAGGTGCATTTTTGTTTGGGTATGCCGGCATTGGCGCTGCACGACCCGGATCGGCGAGCGTTGTTGGTGTTTGATGCGGTGGTGGGTGGGAACTCGACGTCGCGACTCTTTCAGGAGATTCGTGAGGAGCGGGCTTTGGCCTACATGATTGGCTCATACAGTCGCGAATATGTGGATGCAGGCAAGTGGGTGGTGGGAGCAAGTGTTGACCCGGAGCACATTACTGAAGCGATACAGGCGGTGATGCAGGTGCTCCGTGATGTATTACATCAGGGGATTGATGCGAGCGAATTGGCACAAATCAAAGAGCAAGTCAAGGGTGGGATTTTGTTGTCGCTTGAGGATACGATGGCGGTGGCGATGCGCAATGGATCGCATCTGCTGCGATACGGGCGGGTTATTCCGGTCGAAGATGTCGTACGCGATGTTGAAAGCCTCCAGTTGCCCGATATCATTCGGGTGACACAGCGCATTTTACACGCCGAGCACCTGCATTTGACGTTAATTGGGCCGGTGGATGACACTGAGTCTTTGCAAAAAGAATTGCATTTTGCGGGTGCATAACGCATAACACAAAGGCGGAGGCAGCAACGCTGCCTCCGCCTTTGTGTGTATTGATTACACCTGATCCCAGAAGTGGCAGGCGGACCAGCGCCCAGGGACTTTCTCCTCGAGTGCAGGCTCTTGGGTGCGACAGATGTCTTTGGCCATCCAGCAGCGGGTATGGAATCGGCAGCCTTTCGGAGGGTTGGCCGGGCTAGGGACGTCACCTTGGAGCACGATGCGCTCGCGGGTAGCAGTCGGGCGTGGGACTGGCACGGCGGCGCTGAGCGCTTTGGTGTAGGGGTGGAGGGGACGTCTGAAGACCTCGCTCCGTGGTGCCAGCTCGACCATTTTGCCGAGGTACATGACGCCGATGCGGGTACTGACATACTCGACCACGCCTAGATTGTGCGCAACAAACAGGTAGGTCAAACCGAGCTCGGCTTGCAACTTTTTGAGCAAGTTGAGCACTTGGGCTTGAATGCTGACGTCGAGGGCCGAAACGGGCTCGTCGAGGACCAACAGTGACGGATCCATGACCAATGAACGGGCAATACCGATGCGTTGGCGCTGGCCGCCGGAGAACTCGTGGGGGAATCGCTCGAGCAGGGCGGCAGACAGGCCGACGCGCTCCATCATGGCGGCGATTTTCTCTTGTTGTTCTTGACGGGTGCCGATGTTGTGGATGACGAGGCCTTCGGCGACGCTCTCGCCGATGGTGCGCCGTGGGTCAAGTGAGGCAAATGGGTCTTGGAAGACGATTTGCATTTTGCGGCGCAGGTTTTTGGTCTCGCTACGTGAGGCAGTGAGTACCTCGCTCCCGTCAAACTTTACGCTCCCGCTTGTCGCAGGAATAAGGCGGAGCAACGTGCGACCGACGGTGGTTTTGCCACAGCCAGATTCGCCCACTAAGCCCAAGGTCTCGCCTTTGTTGATGGTAAAAGAGACACCATCGACGGCACGCACTTGACCGGTGACACGACGCAACAGACCACTACGGATGGGGAAGTGTTTGACGAGGTTATTGACCTCAAGCAGTGTGTGGCTCATAGACTTGGTGCTCCATCGGTGGCATAGAGCCAACAGCGGACTAGGCGGTCTTCGTGGGTGACGAGTGGTGGCGCCTTATCGCAGCGATCAAAGCGTTTGCTACAGCGATCCGCAAAGCGACAACCAAGTGGTGGATTAATCATCATGGGCACGGTGCCCTCGATGGCTTCGAGCATGCGCCCACTTTCGTCACCCAAAAACGGCATGGAGTTGAGCAGTGCGGTTGAATATGGGTGGAGTGGCTGATCGAAGAGCTGATGTACGGTTGCTGACTCAACGACCTGGCCAGCATACATGACGACCACGCGATCGGCCATCTCGGCGATGACGCCGAGATCGTGGGTAATTAGAATGATGGCCGTGCTAATCGTGTTGCGGAGCTCGCGCATCAACTCGAGGATTTGGGCCTGAATGGTGACATCGAGGGCGGTCGTTGGCTCGTCGGCAATCAGGAGTGCTGGGTTGCAGGCAAGTGCCATGGCGATCATGATGCGTTGGGCTTGACCGCCCGAAATTTCGTGCGGGTACGAGTTGATACGCTGTTCGGCGTCGGGCAGGCGTACGAGTTTGAGAAGCTCGATGGCACGCGTTTTGGCGTCTTCGGGCGTCATATTCTGATGAATTTGCAGCGCCTCAGTAATTTGTGAGCCCACGGTGTAGACCGGGTTCAGACACGAGGTTGGTTGCTGGAAAATCATCGAGATGCGGTTGCCGCGGTACGTGCGCATGACCTCTTCGGGCAAATCGAGCAAATTGACGCCGTCAAACTCAATCGAGCCTTCGACGATTTCGCCGGGATCAGCAATGAGGCGCATGATGGAGAGCGAGGTCACGCTCTTGCCTGAGCCCGATTCACCGACGATACCGAGGGTTTCACCGGGCATGAGGTGCAGGTCGATGCCATCGACGGCTTGAACGACGCCACGCGGAGTGAAGAAGTAGGTTTTGAGGCCTTGCACCTTGAGGAGGGGTTGATTGCTCATGATTTGCTCCGCTCTCGAATGGCGGCCAGTAATGCGTCGCGTTGCTCACGGCGTATTTCGGTTTGGACACGCGGATCAAGGGCATCGCGTAGACCGTCACCGACGTAATTGATGGCCAATGAACAGACGAGGATGGGCAAGGTGGGTACTAGTGGCATCCACGGGTAATTAAACATGTAGCTATTGGCAAAGGCTAGCATGTTGCCCCAGCTTGGGGTTGGATCTTGGATACCAAAACCAAGGAAGCTGAGCCCCGACTCGGCCACCAACGTGCCACTTAAACCGAGTGTGTATGACACGATAATCGGTGGCATGGCGTTCGGAAGCACATGGGTGAACATGTTGTGTAGGTGTGAGCCGCCGAGGGCGCGTGACGACTCAACGTAGAGTTGTTCGCGGATGGACAAGACCATACCACGTACAAAGCGGGCCACACCCGTCCAGCCGAGGAGCACAAAAATCGCCACAATCATGACGACCTGACGCGCTTCGCGTTCGTTGATTGCCATCAAGAATGAGAAGAGTTTGGTGAGTATGTCTGGGATGGGGATGGCCTGTTCACTTTGCAACACAATCGAACCGGCGATGAGCAACAGCGTAAACGTGGGGAAGGTGGAGATGAACTCGATGAATCGAGTGACGAGATTATCGACCCAACTGCCAAAGTAGCCAGCTACGAGACCAATCACCACACCGATAATTGTCGAGATAGTGACGACGGTTAGAGCCGTGGTGAGTGAGACTCGGGCCGCATAAATCAAGCGGGTAAAAAAGTCACGGCCGAGATGGTCGGTGCCCAGCACATGAAATGTACCGATTTTGGAGGTTTGAAATGGTGTGACATACGAGCGGTCAAGTGAGATTTGATCGCGTGGATATGGCGCAATATATGGTGCGAACATTGAGGCGATGTAGATCGCAATCAAGACATACAGACAGAACATAGCGACGCGATGGCTACGAAAGCGACGCAGTACGAGCTCCCATTGGCTTGCGGGGCGTGTTGGTGTGGATGTGCTCATGATGCCCCTTTACGACAATCGAATGCGTGGGTCAAGCACGCTATAAAGAATGTCGGTGATTAAGTAGCCAATTAACAACAAGAAGATACTGACCATGGTGAGTGACATCGCTACTGTATAGTCGCTGCGCTCAATCGAGTCAACCAACAAGCGCCCGAGTCCGGGCCAGTTGAAGATGGCTTCGGTAATAGCTGCACCACCGAATAGCTCAACGAGTACGCCGGCAAGCAACGTGATGAACGGCAGGATGGCGTTGCGCAGTGCATGTTTGAGCACGACGGTACGCTCGCGGAGACCTTTGGAGCGAGCAGTGCGGACGTAGTCGAGGCGCAGTACCTCGAGCATGCCTGAGCGAATAAAGCGGCTATAGCCAGCGATATTGACGAATACTAAGACACCACAGGGCATGATGAAGTGCAGTAGTCGGTCGAGGGTTGATTCAGCCTCGACGGTGCCAATCAGCGGAACGGTGTAGTCGCTGAGGGCAACTGCACTACCAGGTGGCAAATATGGTAGCCCTGCCTCTTTGGCGGCGATGGCAAAGATTAATATGCTAATGATACCGATGACGAATGTGGGTAGTGAAGACCCGACAAACGACACGGTGGTCATGACGTAGTCAAAGCGAGAGTATTGGCGCACGGCTGAGTAGATACCAAGAGGGACGCCAATAAGGATTGAGATAACCAGTGCGGCGCCCATCAACTGGAGAGTATAGGGCAAGCGACTCTCAATCAATACAGAAACGGGACGGTCGCGCAAAATCACCTGAGAACTACCAAAGTCACCGAAGATGATACCGCGGCTTGTACGTCGATCGGTCAAATCGGCAAAGGTGACGTATTGCTCGCACCCCTCCTCGATGATTTCCGAGGTGCCATCAGGGTATCGGAGACGGACTTGACCAGGAATAGCACATCCAACAGCGGTATCCGCCAAGAATGTCTGGCCACCGATGGTAACGGGGCCACTTGGGAATCCAGCGAGCCAGCGAGTGAAGCGATAGGGCAAGTAAAGATCGAGCTCAAAACGGGCTTTGATGCGGGCAATGTCTTCGGCAGTGATGGTATTGCGTCCACCCTGTTGGATTTGACGCAATCCCGCGGTTGGGCCGCCTGGCGCGAGGTAAAGCAACGCATATGACACGATGGCCGATGCCAGCAGCACAATTACCATTTGAATAAGACGGCGGATAAGGAATGTCGCCACGATAGCGGCTCCCAACTATATGTGAGGTAAATCATGGGTGCAAGACAAAAAGGGGCTTTTTGAGCAAATACCCCCAATCAGCACAGGCTGATTGGGGGTATAGCGCATCAAATTACTTGATGAAGAGGTTGAAGTCAATGTGCTCCCAGGTTGGGCTGGCCAATGTCTCGACCTGCACCTTACCCTCGGCGGCAGCCTTGATGACGGTCTCGACTTCGGCACCGGCACCGAGGGTCTCGGTACCAACGACGTCGACGTTACCGGTCAAGAGGGCGGCTACTGCGGCATTGGTGTCCTCGTAGAACTGGATGACCAAGTTCTTAATCTTTGGAGCATTGCCGTAGTAGTTCTCATTGGCTTCGAATACCATCTTCTGACCCTTGTCCCATGAGACAATCTTGTATGGGCCAGTGCTCAATGGCTTCTCGGCGACTTCTGGCAAGGTTGGCCAGTCTTTGGCTGGGACCTCTGCCAACTTCTTACCCTTGTATGGTCCATCGCTCTCGATGACCTGGTGGGCTGGTGAGGCACCGAAGCCACCGGTGTAGAAGGTTGGCCACTGCACGCCAGGGTGGAATACCAAGGTTTGCTTGGTGTCGCTCTCCTGGGTGAAGGTGGCAACTGAGTTACAGAACGTGAACGAGGTGGCACCCGACTCTGGATCACATGCTACCTTCTGGCCGAGCTCATAGTCGGCCTTGGTGACTGGCGTACCATCTTGCCACTTCATGCCGGGCTTCATCTCGAAGGTGACGGTGAGTTGCTTGAGGGTCAATGGGCTGCTGCCGTCCCACACGACGGTCTCACCAGCGGCGTTGGTGACTTCGACACCTTCGGCCAAGGCGACAGCCTCACCGGCGGTGCTCCATACCATGTCGCCGGCCTTGACTTCGACATCCTCATTGGTGGCGCCGTCGCCAATTGATGGCAACTTGGTCATACCAACGGCCTGGTAGTCGTAGTCGAGGCTGGTGACGCCACGGGCGCTGAGCAAGCCAGCGGCAGTTGATGCCACGGCTGCGCTCTCAACCAAGGTGTAGAGTGAGGCAGGCTCTTGGGTGAAGGCCAACACAACGGTGTCCTTACCGGCAAGCTCCCACTCTTCAACATTGTAGGTGTAGTAGTCGGTTGGGTTTGGCTTGAAGTTCTTCAAGTCCTTGTTGGCGGCTGCGGCCTCCAAGCGGTTGAAGAGTGGCAAGCTGACCATATCCTTGGTGAACTCTTCTTGGACGATGGCATACTGCTTGATGCGCTCTGCCTTGTCCAAGGTGTTGTTGGCGGCGATGATGGCCTTGCTGGCAGCTTCGTTACACCAACCCATGTAGTTCTGACCCTCCCAGTTGTTGCTGGGCAATGGGATCTGGTTACATGCGTAGAGTGAGATACCGCCTGGATCAGCTTGACCGACCCATGCGAAAGCGCCCAACTCGAAGTCGCGGCGTGACAAACCGGTCGTGTCACCGAACCACCATGAACCTGGGGCATGGGTGCGTGAAATGGTGATGCCACAGTTGTCAGCCAACTGTTGCTCAAGCACGGTTGCCCATGTCTGGCGGAAGGCGGCGTTGGTGGTGGCAAACTTGAGGAACAACGGCAAGCCGTCGGCGTTGAAGCCCTCTTCCCAACCAGCTTCCTTCAACAATGCCATACCCTTCTCGGGATCGAATGGGTAGGTGGTGATGCTGGTGTTGTTGGCTGCCCAGTGGCTCTTGGGCAAGAAGGTGTCCATCAACAAGCCCTGCTGCTGCTCGTCGCTCAAGAACGGATAGACCGACTTGATCAACTCGGGGCGGTTGGTGCAGTGGGCGATAGCCTGACGCACGCGTACGTCACCCAGAATTGGGTGCGGGGTCGTGAAGGAGGTGTCTGTGGCGACTTCTTCCTTGACAACCACCGTCTCGACGATGGGGGCACTGGTCTCTTTGACGACCACGGTCTCACGGATGACCTGCGGCTCGGTGGCGGCTGAACCACCACACGCGGCAATCATCGGTGCGACCACGGCAGCGACAAAGAGAATCGCAGCGCGGCGCAAAATGTGCTGCTTCTTCACGATCTCTCTTCTCCTGTTCGGTTTAAACCGTTGCGAACAACCCCAAAACCTCTGCTGTACCTTGTGTTGCTACACCGGCACATAGTCACATCCGCGACTACAAATTTTGGTATTCGTAAGTTGGAATGTTAGCGTAACTCAGCACCAATGTCAATAATCTATCAGGTTTCTGAGAATATTTCAGGTTCTTGTGAAATAATTCTTAAACTAAAATGCCTTGACAGACAAAGTACCCTATGTTAGCATAACACTACGCTATTTAGTTACCTCTCCCAAGTGAACACCACTATATGTTGTGTTTTTGGGCTGAAATAGAACATTTTGGCCCCTTTTGTTTCGCTGTAAATCACCATTACATTATGTAGTATTAATGTATGTAGGTTGATTGAATGGCGTTGGAGAGCGTTACTTTGCGGTATTCATGTCATGTATTTGTAATCTCTGGGGAGGGTGATCATGACCTTAGAAGAGACGATGGTATCGTCGGATTCGACATCATCGAATGATGATGGTATTCAGGCACCGCAGACAATCGTGAAGCGAAATGGTCGACAGGTACCATTTGATGCAGATCGTATCGAAAATGCGATTCTTCGCTGCTTCCAAAGCTTTGGTCGTGAACCAAGTACCTCAGTCGCGGAATTGACGCGTCGTGTGGTGAACATTGTAGCTGCCAAGGCAGCCCGTGGCACACCCACCGTCGAAGATGTCCAAGATATTGTGGAGATGGTACTGCAGGCGGCTGGTGAATTTGAGGCTGCAAAGCGCTACATTTTGTACCGTGCTGAGCATGCCAAAGAGCGCGAGCGCCGGCCAATCCCCGAAGAAGTGCGGGCTGCCTTTGCTGCCTCAGACAAATACTTCCCAACTGCATTGCAGAAGTTCCAGTTTTTCGACAAGTATTCACGCTTTAATTATGAGCTAGGCCGTCGTGAGACATGGATCGAGACGGTTGATCGTTCGGTAGATTACTTGCACGAGCTGGCTGGTGATCGTCTGCCACGTGAGACGTACGAGCGTGTTCGCAAGGCCATCCTCGAGATGCGTGCGATGCCATCGATGCGTTTGTTGGCTATGGCTGGCCCAGCTGCACGTCGTAACAACATTGCCATCTACAACTGTAGCTATCAGCCGGTTGAGAGCATCGACTCATTTGTTGAGGCGTTGATTATCTCGATGGCCGGTTGTGGCGTAGGGTATTCGGTCGAGAGCAAATACGTTGAGAACTTCCCTCGGATTAAGCGTCAAAAGGGCCTCACTCCCGTGAACTACGTGGTCGAGGACTCCGCTGAGGGCTGGGCTGATGCATTGCGCTTCGGCTTGCAGACCTGGTGGGACGGCGGTGACGTGCATTTCGACTTGTCGATGTTGCGCCCAGCCGGTACCGCATTGCGTATCAAGGGTGGTCGTGCATCAGGCCCAGAGCCATTGCGCGTCACGCTTGACTTCATGCGCCGCAAGATTTTGTCGCGTCAGGGGTCATTCTTGCGCCCAATTGACGCCCACGACATGATGTGTGTGGTCGGTAATGCGGCCGTGTCAGGTGGCGTACGCCGTACCGCCATGATTTCGCTCTTTGACCCAGATGATCAAGAGATGTTGCAGTCGAAGAGTGGCGATTTCGAGCGTGAGAACAGCCATCGCTGGAACGCCAACAACTCGGTGGTGTGGCCGGTTGGCGGTTTGACGCAACAAGAGTTCATCCATCAGTTCATGGAGATGGTCGATTCGGGACGTGGTGAGCCTGGTATCTTCAACCGCGAGGGTGCCAACACGATGAAGCCCGCCCGCCGCAAGGACGCAGACTTCGGCACCAACCCATGTGGTGAGATCAACTTGCGCCCATGGCAGTTCTGTAACTTGACGGCAGCAGTGGCACGCGCCGATGACACGTACGAGACCTTGCGTGAGAAGGTCGAAGTAGCTACCATCATTGGTTCGATTCAGTCATTGGCCACCAACTTCCCCGGTTTGCGCCCACAATGGCAGAAGAACTGTGAAGAGGAGCGCTTGCTCGGCGTCGACATCACTGGCCAAATGGACAGTGCTGCCGCCCAGGATGCACAGTTCAAGCGTCAGTTGCGCGAGGTGGCGATTGAGGTCAACCGCGAGGTGGCTGGCAAGCTGGGCATCAATCAGTCAGCCTCAATCACCTGTGTCAAGCCAAGCGGCAATTCATCACAGTTGTTGAATTGTGCCAGCGGTTTGCACCCACGTTGGGCTCCATACTACATCCGCAACGTGCGCGTGTCAGTGCACTCACCCATCTTCAAGGTGTTGCGCGATGCAGGTGTACCAATGGATCCCGAGAACGGCCAGACGGTCGATAACGCGACCACGTGGGTCGTCCACTTCCCCATGAAGTCACCAGACGGTGCCACGACTCGTGGCGATGTCAGCGCCATTCAGCAGTGTGAGTTCTGGTTGCAGAACAAGCTGTTCTGGACGGAGCACAACCCATCGGTGACCATCACCTACCGCCCCGAAGAGGTGCTTGATGTGATGAAGTGGGTATGGGAGCATCGCGAGCAGGTCGGCGGTATGTCGTTCTTGCCGTCGTTCGATGCCCAGTACGCTCAGATGCCGTATATCGAGATCAACAAGGACGAGTACGAGAAGTTGGCAGCCAACTTCCCCGAAATCGACTTCAGCAAGGTATGGCGCTACGAAGAGAGCGATTTGACCAATGCTGCACAAGAGTTGGCCTGTGTTGGCGGCTCGTGTGAGGTATCGTTGACTTAGTTTGTGGTTGTAGCCCCCATGCTCATGCGTTATGTATGAGTGTGGGGGCTGTTTTTTGTCAAAAAGTGGCACGCGCGCACTTCATGGGACGTACGTATATGGTGTAAACGCCGGTTATGTATTTTTTTCACACAAAAAAAAGGAAAACTGTGCTATTGTATTTTTGTGATACAGGTTCTCCCTCCCTACGTAAACTTCTAACTTGAACAAGGAGCAAGTCCATGAGTGTGAAGTTCGGTGTATTTGTGCCACAAGGTTGGCGCATGGATCTTGTCGAAATTCGCGATCCACTTGCGCAGTACGAGGCAATGACCGCAGTTGGTCGTGATGCAGAGAAGGCCGGTTTCGACTCAATTTGGGTCTACGACCACTTTCACACGGTACCGACGCCCGAGATGGAGACGACGTTTGAGTGTTGGTCGATTACGGCTGGGCTTGCTCGCGATACAAGTTCAATCAACATTGGTCAAATGGTCACGTGTAACGGCTATCGCAATCCGGCATTGTTGGCCAAAATCGCATCGACGATCGATGTGATGAGTGCAGGGCGCTTGTTGTGTGGTTTGGGGGCGGGTTGGTATGAGCACGAGTGGCGAGCATACGGCTATGGATTCCCCGATGTACCAGAGCGTATGCGTGCGTTCCGTGAGGCTGTCGAGATTGTCGTCAAAATGTGGACCGAAGAGAAACCGGTGTACAACGGCAAGTTCTACACAATAGATGGCCCAATTAATGAGCCCAAAGGCATTCAGAAGCCACATATTCCATTGTGGTTGGGTGGTGGCGGTGAGAAAGTAACGCTCAAGTTGGTGGCAAAGTACGGTCAGGCTTGTAATGTGGGCGGTGGTAACCCTGACACCGTACGGCAGAAATTGGCAGTACTCAAGGAGCATTGTGATGCGCTTGGTCGCGATTACGCTTCGATTGCTAAGAGCACGAATCTGAACGTATTCATGATTAATCCGGGTGATGATCCAGAGCAAGCGACGGCCAAGGCGCGAGGTAAAGCAAGCCTTGAGGAGTTCCGCAAGGCCACGTTCGTCGGTACACCAGCACAGGTGCGCGAGCGCGTTGGTCAGTTGGTTGATGCTGGCGCTGATTACATCATTGCATATTTGCCACGGGTTGCATACGAGCGTGAGCGTGTGGCACAATTTGCGGACGAGGTTGTCAAGCACTTTTAGGCGTTTTAACGGGTATAACACAACGGCCTCGGAACAATCGTTCCGAGGCCGTTGTATTGATGGATGTCGTTGCCTGTTAGTTCAGCGTATTATTGTCATCCAGGTCTTGGCGGAGACTTTCAGCGAGCTTAAGCGCAGCTGCATCCTCTGGGCTCATTGCTGATGTGCGCAGCGTCTTGGTTGGCTCGACGGCTGGGGCTTGCTTCTTCTGCTTCTCGTCTTCCGGATCATCGACCACTGCGACGGCGTCAGCATGTACAACAGCAACTTGTTTGGCAGCTGCTTCACTCTTGATATCAGCAATGCGTTTACGCTCTTCGGCACCAGTACCAGCAGGAATCAACTTACCGATGACCACATTTTCCTTGAGGCCACGGAGGTAGTCGATTTTGCCAGTAATAGCGGCTTCGGTCAAGACACGAGTCGTCTCTTGGAACGAAGCGGCTGACAAGAAGCTATCAGTCGTGAGCGAGGCGCGGGTGATACCTAGCAAGTGTGATGTAGCAACAGCTGGCATACCACCTTGAGCCCAGACCTCGGCATTGACACGCATCAACTCGACCTGGTCAACGGTCTCGTTATGCAGGTAGTGTGTATCACCTGGGTCGGCAATACGGACACGACGGAGCATTTGGCGGATGATGACTTCGATGTGCTTATCATCGATATCCACACCTTGGCTACGATAGACCTTTTGGGCCTCTTTGACCAAGTAGTTCTGGAGTATGTCACGGCCTTGGAGTTCGAGCAACTCTTGGGGGTGCGCTGCACCTTCGGTTAAGAACTGACCCACATACACGCGTGCGCCTTCGGCAAGACCCTTGCGGAGTCGGGCGGTGGTTGGCACGATGCGCTCAATCTCTTCGTTGTACTGAGAGACGATGTTGATCACGTTGCCTGAGATCATTGCGACGCCATCTTGACGGGCACGCATGGGTTGACCACCAAGATCGGTGCGATTGCTCCGCGCAATAATTTGGTTCTTGTGCACTTGCGCACCGTGTTCGATGTCGGGGACGTAGTGATCGGGCATGATTTGCTCGTCACTGACGCTGCCGTCGTCCTTGATTGACAAGGTGTGCTTGTTGTCGGTTTTGTCTTGAATCAGGACACCATCAAGCTCTGCCAAGGTGGCTTTGGTCTCGGCTTTGACGCGCGCCTCGAAAATTTCGATGATACGTGGCAAACCCTGGGTGATGTCGGCGGCGGTCGCCGAACCACCGGTGTGGAAGGTGCGCAACGTCAGCTGCGTACCAGGCTCACCGATTGACTGGGCAGCGATGATGCCAACGGCTTCACCGATCTCGACCAACTTGCCAGTAGCCAAGTTACGTCCATAGCACTTGCGGCAGATACCATACTCTGCTTGACAGTAGAGCGGGGTGCGCACGCGCACATAGCGGATATTGTTGGCTGGCAGCTTTGATGCGACATCCTCACGAATTTCTTCGTTGGCGTCGAGCAACATACTGCCATCGATAGCATGAATTGGTTCTGCAGTGACGCGACCAACGACACGCTGGTGGAGTGGCTTCATGACCTCATCGTCATCGTTGCTATGGAGCAAGAGTGACTCGTTGCTACCACAATCATCCATGGTGACGATATTATCCTGTGCGACGTCGATGAGACGGCGTGTGAGATAACCGGCGTCAGCAGTACGCAAGGCGGTGTCGGCCAAACCCTTACGACCACCGTGGGTTGATACGAAGTATTCGAGCACCGACAAGCCCTCACGGAAGTTCGACTTAATCGGGAGCTCAATAACCTTACCGGATGGGTCGGCCATCAAACCACGCATACCCGAAAGCTGCGTCAACTGGTTGATATTACCGCGGGCCTTTGATGTCACCATCATCGAGACCGGGTTAAAGCGTTTGACTTGATTTGGTGTAGCGGTATCGAGACTCTCGGCATGGACCTCGTTGACGGCACGCACTTGCTTAGTCATCTTCTCACCGGCATCACGCCAGATATTAATGACCTTGTTGTAGCGCTCGTCTTCGGTCATGAGACCACGATTGAAGCGACGTTGAGTGGCGTCACGCTCGGCCTCGGCTTGCGCAATGATTTCAACCTTCTCGGTAGGTACTTGAATGTCGCGTACACCGACTGTCATGCCACCGCGCATAGCGTAATGGAACCCGAGTGCCTTAATCTTGTCGGCTTGTTCGGCAGTGCGCTCTGAGCCGTAGTAACGGGTCAACTCTTCGATGCTGAATTTACGATTTGGATACTTGTCGCGAATGACGTTCAGATCCTTCTCGCTGACATTGTCAATATTGGTGTAGTGCTTGTAACAATCGGCAATGATGTGCTTGAGGCTATCTTTGATGACCTCATGGTTGCGGTATTGCAACGGCGGCAACAATTCTTGATTGAAAATCAAGCGACCGACTGAGGTCTCAAGCAAGATGCGTGACTCACCATTGGGGCCAGCAGGAAGCTCGCGTACCTCGGCAGGAATCTTCTTGCCGTCCTTGGTGGCCTTGACGTTGTCACCTTGGAGCTTGACGCCCTGCAAGCGCACAAAGATTGGTGCCTGAATGTCCACCACACCCTTATCATAGGCCAACAACGCCTCTTCGATTGAGGTGAAGATTTTGCCGGTACCCTTGGCACCATCGTTCATGATGGTGAGGTAGAAACACCCCAACACGATGTCTTGTGATGGCGTAATAATCGGGTCGCCAGTTGCTGGTGACAAGATGTTGTACTTCGAAAGCATGCGCAAGCGTGCTTCCTCTTGAGCCTTGACCGAGAGTGGCACGTGCACGGCCATCTGGTCGCCGTCAAAGTCGGCGTTGAACGCGGTACAGACGAGTGGATGCAACTGAATAGCTGATCCCTCAATCAATTGCGCTTCGAACGCTTGAATGGACAAGCGGTGCAATGACGGCGCACGGTTGAGGAGCACGAGGTAGTCTTTGATGACTTCCTCGAGGACATCCCACACCTCGGGCTTGACGCGCTCGACGTACTTCTTGGCGCCCTTAATGTTGCTGACAATCTTGTTCTGGACCAAGCGTTGCATGACAAACGGCTTGAACAGCTCGAGTGCCATCTTCTTGGGCAGACCACACTGATGCAACTTGAGGCTGGGGCCGACCACGATGACCGAACGGCCGGAGTAGTCAACGCGCTTACCGAGCAAGTTCTGGCGGAACCGACCTTGCTTACCCTTGAGCATGTCGCTGAGCGACTTGAGGCGGTGCTTACCCTTGCCGCTGACGGCACGACCACGGCGACCGTTGTCGATGAGGGCATCGACGGCCTCTTGGAGCATGCGCTTTTCATTGCGGACGATGATATCGGGCGCCTTGAGGTCCATCAAGCGCTTGAGACGGTTATTGCGATTGATGACCCGGCGATAGAGATCGTTGAGGTCTGAAGTGGCAAAACGACCACCGTCGAGTTGTACCATTGGGCGCAAATCGGGTGGGATGACCGGCAAGACGGTCATAATCATCCACTCAGGCTTGTTACCGCTCTTGCGGAAGGCCTCAACCACGCGCAAGCGCTTGGTCAACTTCTTGCGCTTGGGGCTATTGCTGGTGTTGTTGATTTCGTCTTGGAGTGTGGCAGCCAAGGTATCGAGATCGACGGTGCGCTCAATCAAGTAGCGAATGGCGCTAGCGCCCATCTCGGCTTTGAAGACGGATGGAGCGATGTCCTGCAAGTCACGATAGTCGGTCTCGCTCAAGATGCGCTTCATGCGAATCGAATCAAGCGCATCGAGCTTTTGCTTCTTCTCTTTCAGCAATACGTCGATTTCGCGATCGCGCTTTTCGCTGATACGATTCTGCTCTGCGCGGGCCGTTTGCTCGAGTTGCTCACGGTTGGCACTGCGCAGGAGTTCATTATCTGACAGTTGCTGTGCTTGTGCATCGAGAATAGCCATCTCGCGCTCGTAGAGCTCATCGAGTAAATCGATGGTCTCTTCGCGGATGGCACGACCTTCTTCGACTAGGATATGTGAGCGGAAGAGCAAATCCTCTTCGACCTTCTCATCTTCGCGGCTTTCGAGTTGCTCGCGCAACGCCTCATATTCACCTTTAATGGTACGACGCAGGGCGTCGATATCAGCAATTTGGCGACTAGCAGTGTCGTTCTGTTCGACCTGTTGGTTACCCATATCAACCAAATCGCTCGAAAGATCGGTAGCAATCTGGCCTTTTTTGTTGGCGGCATCGCGCTCGAGGTTGGCGATCTTCTCGTCGTAGTAGACCTCGAGATCCTCACGCGCTTCGGTGCGTGCCACATCATCGACTTCGGTGATGATATGGGCGGCAAAGTAGAGCACGCGCTCGAGATTGCGCGGGGTGATGTCGAGCAACAAGCTGAGCCGGCTGGGCGAGCCCTTGACGAACCAGATGTGGCTGACAGGCGTGGCGAGTTGGATGTGGCCCATGCGCTCACGGCGCACCTTTGAGCGGGTGACCTCGACGCCACATTTGTCACAAACGACGCCGCGGTAGCGGACGCGCTTGTACTTGCCACAGTAGCACTCCCAGTCACGCGTTGGGCCGAAGATCTTCTCGCAGAAGAGACCATCGCGCTCGGGTTTGAGCGTGCGGTAGTTGATGGTCTCGGGCTTGGTCACCTCGCCCTTTGACCATCCACGGATAGCTTCGGGTGAGGCCAAACTAATGCGAATTGAACTGAAATCGTTGATTTCGAGCATGTCTTATATACCCCCTAGGGTGCTACCCCAACTATTCATCGCGTTCGCGGCCAGAAATATTGATGCCTTCGAGTTGGACATTGTCGCTCTCTGAGTCGTCGTTGAGCTGGACTGGCTTTTCATCCTCTGAAAGGACGTCAACCGACAAGCCGAGTGATTGCAACTCTTTGATGAGCACCTTGAACGACTCTGGCACGCCGGCCTCTTGAATTGGCTCGCCCTTGACGATGGCCTCATAGGTCTTGACGCGACCAACCACGTCGTCCGACTTGACGGTGAGCATCTCTTGCAAGATGTAGGCGGCACCGTAGGCCTCGAGTGCCCAGACTTCCATTTCACCGAAGCGCTGGCCACCGAATTGTGCCTTACCACCCAACGGCTGTTGTGTGACCAAGCTGTAGGGGCCAGTCGAGCGGGCGTGGATCTTGTCCTCGACTAAGTGGGCCAACTTGAGCATGTAGATGTAGCCGACGGTCACAGGGTTATGGAACTGGTTGCCGGTGCGACCGTCGTGCAACATGACTTTACCGTCATGTGGCAAGGATGCTTGGCTTAACCAGTTCTGGATATCCTCTTCGGTGGCGCCATCGAACACCGGGGTGGCGATGCGCATCCCGAGGCGCTCTGCGGCCCAGCCGAGGTGCGTCTCGAGAATCTGACCGAGGTTCATACGGCTTGGCACACCGATGGGGTTCAAGATGATGTCAACTGGCGTACCATCCTCGAGGAACGGCATGTCTTCGACGGGCAGAATGCGACTGACCACACCCTTGTTACCGTGGCGACCGGCCATTTTGTCACCAGCCGAGATTTTGCGCTTCTGACAGAGCAAAATCTGGACCTTCTGGTTGACGCCGACCGACAAGTCAACATCGGGGTTCTCTTGGCGATCGAAGCGCTTGACGCCGATAACCTTACCACGCACGCCGTTCTGGACGCGCAGTGAGCTATCTTTGACCTCGCGGGCTTTCTCACCGAAGATGGCGCGCAACAGGCGCTCTTCGGCAGTTAGCTCGGTCTCACCCTTGGGGGTGATTTTGCCGACCAAGATATCGTTGGGATGCACTTCGGCACCGACGTAGATGATACCGCGCTCATCAAGGTTGCGCAGGCTTTCGGGGCCGACGTTCGGGATGTCGCGGGTAATCTCCTCGGGTCCGAGCTTGGTTTCGCGGGCTTCGATTTCGTAGCGCTCGATGTGAATCGAGGTAAACACGTCCTCACGGACCAAGCGCTCGCTGACTAGGATGGCGTCTTCGAAGTTACCACCCTCCCACGGCATAAAGGCGACCAAGACATTTTGGCCGAGTGCCAATTCACCACGATCGGTTGATGAGCTATCTGCGATAACCTCGTTGCGCTTTACTCGTTGGCCACGGGTCACTGATGGACGCTGATTGATACAGGTGTCTTGATTTGACCGCATGAACTTGCGCAGGCGGTATTCGTCAACGATGACCTTATCGAAGTCGTCACGTACCGGGTTACCAACGCTATCGATGCGCTCGATTGAGATAGTGTCACCGGTGACGCTTTGGACGATACCGTCATGACGGGCAACGATGACCTGGCCGCTATCACGGGCTGCCAAGTGCTCGATGCCGGTACCAACGATTGGGGCGTCGGGGCGCAAGAGAGG
Source organism: Chloroflexota bacterium (assembly GCA_046300655.1). Classification (GTDB taxonomy): domain Bacteria; phylum Chloroflexota; class Chloroflexia; order Chloroflexales; family Roseiflexaceae; genus UBA965. The sequence continues at coordinate 60,277 of JBKCLM010000074.1, forward strand.
TACAGCCTGGCGTTGCATGTTCGAACCCATCAAGGCACGATTGGCGTCGTCATGCTCAAGGAAGGGGATAAGCGCGGTTGAGACGCTGACCACCTGCTTGGGTGACACGTCCATGTACTCGATATTGGTGACACGCATATCTTCGAAATCACCATGGACGCGACATGAGACGGTGCTATCGATAAATCGACCAAACTCGTCGACGCGGGCATTAGCCTGCGCGATGGTGTAGCGCTCTTCCATGTCGGCGGTGATGTATTCGACGTCGTGCGAGACCATTGGATGGATGTTGATACGGGCGAGTGGCAACGCAGCGATTTTGCTGGCCATCTCTGCTGTAATGTCATCACCCTCTTGGCCGATTGTGGTGCCGCTCTTAGGATCAACCACGTCCTCGCGGAGGCGCTGATTGGTCAAGATGGTGGCAGATACTGACTCGAGCAAGGCCTTGACGTCGGCGCTGAGTTGACCATTCGAGCTAAGCACGCTCCCCTTGGCCAACAACAAATCACCACTGACCAAGTGACGGTAGTCACGTGGGGCGACGATGGTGCTTGAACCACGGGCGGCGTCTTTGGCATCCTCGAAGATGCCGGCAGCCGTCAAGAGCTCGCGGTAGACTCGGCGATATGGCGTCTCGAGGAAGCCCATGTCGTTGACGCGGGCAAAGGTTGACATCGTACCAATAAGACCGATGTTTGGACCTTCGGGGGTCTCTACCGGACAGATGCGGCCGTAGTGTGAGTGGTGCACGTCGCGGACTTCGAAGCCGGCGCGATCGCGGCTCAAACCACCAGGTCCAAGGGCCGACAAACGACGCTTGTTGGTCAACTCGGCCAATGGATTGGTTTGATCCATGAATTGTGAGAGTTGAGAACCACCGAACCACTCGCGAATAGCCGCCAAAATTGGGCGGATGTTGATGAGCTGATTGGGTGTCGCACTCTCGGGCTCGCTTAGTGACATGCGCTCCTTGATGACGCGCTCCATGCGCATCAAACCGGTGCGGAACTGTTGTTGAATCAGTTCGCCTACGGTACGCACACGACGATTGCCCAAGTGGTCAATGTCGTCTGAATTCCCGCGACCGTTGTTGAGATCAATCACCAACTCAATAATCTTGAAGATGTCGCGCACCAACAAGACCCGTACGTCCTCGCTGGGTGGGTTGTTGTCGTTGCTACGCTCGTACAGGTTCTTGTTGAGCTTGTAGCGACCAACTTTCGCCAAGTCGTAGCGGCGCTCGCTGAAGAAGTATGACTCCAGCAAGTTCTTGGCATTCTCGAGCGTCGGTGGGTCACCTGGGCGCAAGCGTTTGTAGAGCTCGATTAAGGCGTCGCGTGAATTGCGCGAGTTGTCTTTGTCGAGGGTGGTACGGATATATTTGATCTCGTTGTTGTCCTCGAGTGGCCCAAAAATCTGCTCGATGTGCTCGTTCAGACCATGGCTGGTCAATTCACTATCGTCACACCAGTTGCCCTCGCCCGTTTCGTTGGCTTGCCAGGCGAGTACGGCCCGCAAAAACACGGTAACAGGGATTTTGCGCTTGCGGTCAACTTTGACTGATACCACGTTGCGGCGATTGGTCTCGAACTCGAGCCAGGCACCGCGATTGGGGATCAGCTTGGCTGAATGCAAACGATGACCTGATGTCGGATCGACTTCGGCACTGAAGTAGACGCCTGGTGAACGTACGAGCTGTGAGACCACGACGCGCTCGGCGCCGTTGATGACAAACGTGCCGTTCTCGGTCATGAGGGGGAAATCGCCGAGGAACGTGTCGCTCTCTTTGATTTCGCCGGTGCTCAAAATGCGTAACTGCACATTGACGCGCAATGGTGCAGAGTAGGTCAAATCGTATTCACGACATTCGTGCTCGGTATGCCGTGGTTCGCCAAATGTGAAATCATTAAATCGTAACTCGAGATTCTTGCCCGTGAAATCTGCAATCGGCGAAATCTCGCGGAATAACTCTTTCAACCCTTCCTTGCGGAACCATTCAAAGCTCTTGATCTGGGTTTCAATCAGATTGGGTACCTCAATGGCGTCCCGCTCTTGGCCAAACGTGTGCCGCAACGCCCGCTTAGCAGCGCGTGGGCCGTTCGGTGAAATGAGTGGTGGGAGCGCAACGTGGTGATTTTTTGGAGACATGGAAACCTCGCTTATATCGGGCGGTAACCAATTGCGTGTGGCAAGTTGCTCACGAGAACTGTCGAGATAACGCAAAAAACACCCTACCCGGCTATTGGCGCCTGGTAGCGACTGAAATGCCTGGTCATTGGCTTGATTCGTGCATGCTTCTCTCTGTCTGCACAAGGTATAGGACTGCCTGTGATTACTCACATACAGCGAAATAGAATGATACTCTAAAATATAAAAATTGTCAAATATGTATGAGGGTTACGGTGTATCTATTAACATCATAGTGGGAGTTGGGGCATACGTCAAGAGGTGATGTCATTAAATGAGTAGATGTGTTACAATGGCAACCACAATTCATACATTAATAATTGATGTGGTTTTGATGTGTAAAGGATAAGTGCGATGCCAACAGTAGTCGGTATCCGTTTTAAGGATTCCGGTAAAACATACTATTTTGATCCTGTCGCTGTCCCAGATATGACGATTGGGCAGTATGTGATCGTGGAGACTGCACGTGGGCTTGAGATGGCTCGTGTGGCTGAATTGCCCCATGATGTGGATGAATCGGCCATCGTCGGCGAACTCAAGCCAGTGGTGCGCACGGCGTTCGAAGAGGACGAAGTGCGGTGGAAGCAGTTGAACAGCCGTCAAGACGAGCTCATTCGTCGCTGCCAAGAGAAGATTGACGAGCATGAGTTGCCAATGAGCCTGGTCAAGGCGGAGTACAGCTTTGACGGGTCGCGGTTGACGTTTTATTTTACGGCCGACAAGCGCGTCGACTTCCGTAATCTGGTACGCGATTTGGCCCGTACGTTCCGTACCCGCATCGAACTCCGTCAAATCGGCCCGCGCGACGAGGCCAAACTCCTCGGCGGGATTGGCCCGTGTGGGCGTATTTTGTGCTGTGCGTCGTTTTTGCCAGATTATGCGCGCGTCTCCATCAAAATGGCCAAAGACCAAGATTTGCCGCTGAATCCCGCCAAAATCAGCGGTGTGTGTGGGCGCTTGCTCTGCTGTTTGGCCTATGAGCACGAGCAGTATATCGAGATGAAAGCCGAGATGCCCAAGCGTGGCACCTGGGTGCATACGCCCGATGGCCCTGGCGAGGTGACGAGCGTCAATGTGCTGCGTGGCACGCTGACGGTGACGTTGGCGGCTAGCGGTGTACATGAAGAGTTCAAACCTGAGGCTATCCGTGAGGCGACCGAAGATGTCGCCACCATGGCGCGCTCACGCAATTCAGAGGGTGTGACGCCGGTGGTGCGCGAGCGCAATCGTGGTGAGCGCCGCCTGCTCCGCGATGAATTTGAATCATCAGATATGTTGGCTGCCTTGGCGGCGCTCGAGGATAAACCGGACGAGCGCAGTAGCGATGACGTGGGTGCGGCAACGCGGATTAAGCCACGTGGTCGCGATGATCGTCGTCCACCACAAGGCCAAAGCAACCGCCCACAAGGTGATCGTGGGCCGCGCCAAGGGCCACCGAGTGGTGACAGACCATATCAGCCACGGCAGAATCAGGGTGAGCGTCAAGGGCCACCGAGTGGTGACCGGCCATACCAGCCACGGCAGAGCCAAGGTGGTGAGCGCCAAGGGCCACCGAGTGGCGACCGGCCGTATCAACCACGGCAGAATCAGGGTGAGCGCCAAGGACCACCGAGCGGGGATCGACCCAATCGCCCCCAAGGTGATCGCGGGCCACGCCCACCGCGCGATCAGCAACAGTTTGGTCCGCCGCGTGGCCAAGGTGAGCGGCCACCTGTGCCGCCACGCAGTGAGAGTGCCAGCGACGACCAGTATTCGGTGCCACAGACACCACCGGCTGGCAGTGCGCCAGGTGATAATGATGCGATGCGTCGTCGGCGCCGCCGGATGAATTAAGACAAAAATGAACCCCACCATCATGATCATGATGGTGGGGTTTTGGGTTAGTTACCCCCCACACCTACTCATTCGCCGGCGCACTCTTGGCCGCAGCCTGTACAATCTGTTGCAGGTACTCCTGCCAGGCGTTGCGGTTTGCGTAGGCGATGCGGCGCACCTCGGCCAAATCGCCGCTTTCGGCGGCGTGGACTGATTCGGCCAGCGTCTCTTGGAAGGTGCGGGCCATCTCGGCCACGGCCTTGCGCAACTCGGCATTCATGGCCCGCTGGCGCTCGAGTTCACGCTGGTAGTATGCCTGTAGGCGCTGCGCCTCGGCGAGTTGTTCGGTGAGTGATGATGACGATGCCATGGATGATGTCCTTGATGCTTAAATCGAAAAACGGGTTTTGACCAGGTTATACAGCGTCGGTTTGAGAATATGCGTGTAGGCCGGCATAAACGACACCTCGTCACCGCCGAAGCCTTTTTTGAAGCGAATCAGGCCGGCCATGCTCGTCTGCTCACCATCCGCCGGTGCCTCGTCTTTGCGGTACGGAATCCCCCAGAAGTCGTATTGGGCATAGCCGTGATCGCGGGCCCAGCGCAACGCACTCCACTGAATCAGATGGTTTGCCCCATGCTGGAACGCCTCGGCGCGCGATCCGCCATACAAATAATTCACCGTATTCGCGCCACCCACAATCAACGCACCGGCAATGGTTTGGCCATTGTAATCCGCCAATATCAACGTGCCGTGATCGATGGTGCCAAACAAATCCCAGACCGTCTGGTAATAGGTTTGGGGATGCACATCAAAGTTAGCCCGGGCGCCGGTTTCTTTCATTAACTGACTAAATGTGGCAATATCGCTGGCACCGGTGCCGTAGCGAATGGTCACCCCGGCACGCTCGGCTTTTTTGATGTCGGCCCGATGCCCCTTGCTAAACGACGCCAGTAGTTGCTGATCGGTGAGCTCTTTGTGACGCTCTGCATCGGTCAGTTGCGTGATGACCGTGTGTTGGGGTTGGATGGTTTTGCTGACGCTATGCTCGGTATTGGTCAGCGCCTTTTCAAAAAGTGCCGTGCGCTGGTGATCATGCGGCACAAAGGGCTCGTAGCGCACTGCAATGGCGTTTTGCTCACTCGCATACCGGTTAATGGCGGCCACGAGGGCGTGATTAATCATCAAATCATCGCTAAACAACGGTCCGCGGGGCACATAGCACATGGCCAAACCAAAGCGCTTTTGTACGAGAATCTGGGCGCCGGCGCGAATGCGTTCATCATCACTGATAATGAGTCGATGAGTGTGCCAACCTGTTTGTTGTTTGAGGAGACCCCAGCGACTCATCTGGAGCAGATGACCATGCTCGTGTTCGTTACAAAACTTGTCCCAGACCGATGCACCGGGCGATAGCAGTTTGATGGCGGGAAAGTTGGTCATATGTCTCTCGCATCAATGAATCAATCGATAACGACGCTCAACGGGAGCGCCATCACCGAGTTGACGATGATAATCGGTGATTTGTTGGGGCATGGTTTTGCCATCGCCGAACAAGGCGTCCATTTGGCTGGCATAACAGCCAATGGCGGCGATTTTGGCGGCGATATAGGGCCCTATTTCGACAAGATTGACATCGATGTTGAGCATCTGCTGGCGTTGGGTAATCCACTCGGGCGTGAGGGCGTATGGCACCTCTTCGTAGAGGCTGATGGTTGCTGTTGGTAACACTGCCTGCGCTGCCGCAAATACATTCAGGTGATCGACATGCATGCCGACGCCTGCGGGAATAAGCCAACGGGCATTGCCAAGCACCGGCATCAGCTCGCGCAGGATATGACCTAGCTGATCGGCGAGAGTGTCGCTGGCGTGGGGCATCGCAAAGAGTGTCTCACGGCTGTTGTAGTGGTTGGGCATGCGATAAATGGCGTCGTCGAGATTAAGCCAGACGTCGTCGACGCCCAAAATCGCCATGGCTCGGTTATCCTCGCCGAGGCGGGTGGTGACTGCTTGGGCTTCGTCGAGCCCCCACTCACGATGGAACTCGACTGCCAGTGCACTATAGGTAGCGCTGACGGGTGGAATGGATGTACATACGGTGATGACGAGTGTGCGCAATCCGGCCTGACGGGCAGCAATCAGCTCGCCGGCACACGAGAGGGCGGCGTCGTCGAGATGTGGCGACAGGCAGACTAGATCGTATGATTGTGTGATATCACGATAGTGTGCGTAGTGCATGGGTAGTTCCCTTTGGAAAGCTAGTCGTCGTCACGATCATCGTCGTCGCCATCATCACCGAACGGGTTGATCTTGCCGAAGAGATCGTCACTGCCGTCGTTTTCGTCGAGTGCGGTGAGCGCCGCATCACGTTTGGCTTGATCGCGCGATTTGCTGAGTTGTTTGAGGGCGCGCACGGAGCGTTCGTCGCCGATTTGGCCGAGGGCCCAAATGGCGGCTCCGGCGACCTCGATGTCGTCCTCGAGCGTCAGGTTGATGAGTAGTGGCACCAGCATACTGGCCTGGTCGGCGTACTCACCGGCTGCGCGGGCGGCCTCATAGCGGATGGCGGCGTGGTTGTGCTCGAGCGCCTTACGAATAATCGGCAGCCAGCTGTTATCTTGGCTGAGCCCCATCGCCACCAGGGCGCTTTCGCGCAGGTTGATATTTGTGCTTTGCCAGGCATTGCTGATGTGTGTGCGCACGGTATCATCCGCGACGGGGCCGAGGCTTTCGAGGATGCGACGGTAGACATCGGGTTTGTCTTGGTGCTGAATGAGCGCGCGGTGCAATGTCTCGACGAGGTGTGTGCTGTGCTTCTCGCTGAGTTCATCGATGGCGGCGAGTACCGTAAAGCGTGTCAGACTCACGGCGGCGGCGCTCCGCACCACATCGTCACTGTCGTTCATCAGGCAATCTAGGAGCGGGTCGATGATGCGGGGGTGCTCTTCCTCGCTGAGGCCGTCGATGGCACGCCGGCGTACTTCGGGGTCTTCGTCCTTGAGGAGCCAGCGCATGATTGGTCGATAGTCGAGCTCAAGGTTTTCTTCGCTGATTTCGTTCATGAGTGTGACAATACGCACGCGTGCCTCACGGGGGATGAGTACCCAATCATGCCAAAACACGGCGTAATCGCGTTCACGCAGGTCAGTAAGCACTTTGAGGCGGGCACGATTGACCTGTTGTGGTTGGCGGAGTTGTTGGAGTGTATCGGTCAATGTGGTTGATTGTGACATACAGGTACCTCGTACGCATCGGTGATGCAGGATAATAACGAGGGGATGAGCACAGGCTCAGCCCCTCGTTGGTGTGGTGAATCACGCGATTGGGTGCGCTATTCCTCGTCTTCGTCGTCATAGCCAAAGCTCGTATTCCCGCGCTCTGGTGTGGCCACATCGACTTTGCACTCCCAAAGACCAGCCGCACTATTGACCAATCGGCAATCTGGGTGTTCTTGTAATGAGTGAAGCAGGTAATTGCGCGTCACGCTCCGATAAATGGTCAACAGGTTATACAACTGCTCGAACTCGACTTGGTAGAGCGGATCTTGTTTGGTGCCGGCCTTTTCGCCGAACCCTGCAAAGAGTGCATCGATGAGCGTATTCATGTTCTTGCGCTCGTTGAGTTCAAAGAACTTGACACGGCGGATGCGACCGACGTTGCTGATAGTGGGCAAAAGATCCTCGTCGACCATACAGGTGAACTGGCGCTCCTCAAAGGTGAACTTGCTCTTCTTCTTGCCTTCTTCGATGGTGAGCAACGACTCGATGCGCTCGTCCCCTTCGGCATATGTGATGGTGACGACATTTGGTTGATTGGTGCGGCTGATGGTCAGCATGGCACCCGGCACCAAAATGCTGTGGAAGAATTCATCAAACCCTTGGAGCCAACCACCACGCGCACCGGCTGGGAAGCGTACGTTGATGCCGAACGAGAAGTTGTGTTGTGGCACCTCAAAGGTGACCACTGCAGCACTCTGACGGTTGATGACCGGTTCGGGGAGCACCGCGGCCAAAGCTTTGGTTAGCGGTAGAATGCCGTATTCCCACTCAAAGTATGTGAGCGTGTGGGTCACACTACCCTTGGCATGAATGCTCTCGGCTGACATCACATTGACGCTGTCATCGAAGCCTTCCTCGAGATGAATCACGATGGCGCCCATATCGGCGGTCTTGATGCGCTTGTTGGCGCCGATTTTGTCGAGGAGCTTGCGGGTGGCCCACAAGTTGGCACCGTTGACACCGACGAACTCAAGATCCTTGAGTAAGCGGAAGTTGAGGGCGAAGCGCTGGCGTTCGAAATCAACGGAACGCGTGTTGACATTGATGATGTTTTGTAGGATGTTGCTGTCGGTTACAGGCTCGCCGACTTCGCTTTCGATGTAGTCGGTAATCTGACGAATTTCGTTCTTGCTGAACGTGCGTACATCGCGCTCGAGGGCGACCTGATTGCCGAAGACGGCAATGCGCTTGAGGGTGTCCTTCTCAATAACGCCACGGAGTGCCGAGATAATTGCATCCCCATGCTGTTGCATGATGCTGGCAGTTGGCTGTGCCAAATCGATGCTAATTCCTTGTGGCAAGTTGATACGCATGGCATCACGTGGATTAATGGGTTTGACCTTGGGTTGTGCCCCCACGATGACGTCGTCAGGGACAAGAGTTTCACTGCCTGTATAACCATGATCAACAATGGCATCATCTAACTGGTCGCCTTCGGTGCTGGTGGCACCATTGAGCCAGTAGTCAGAGATGTAGACTGGCTCGATGACCGGCACGGTTGGGCGATTCGTGGTGAGCACCACACTCATATCGTCGACCGGCAATGGATTTTCGGGCTCGTACAGCCGATTGGTCAAGCTGTGCGAACGATCGAATGCGAGCGGTACGTATTTGCCTTGAGTGCTGGTGATGATGATGACATCGTCATCATCGGTAATTTCAAGCGCAAAAATATCATAGTTTGCGTTGAGTGCATTGCGAATCTCTTGAGTGACGCTCAACTCATCGCCACCGTTGCGGGCAACAAAGTAGCTGACGATATTTTTCAGCGACTGGCGAATGGGAGCTTCTTTGGCATAAAAGCGCGCTTGCAAGCGCATCGCATTATGTATTTGCTCTGCCCAGGCGCGCTCGGCAGGGGTCCCGACGAATGGGAGCTGGATGGTCATTCTTGGTCCTCCGTTTGCGCTTGTGCGCGTAGGATCTCAATATAGCGTTCGGCCAACCACGCAATATCTTGTGGCTCACCTGCATCACGGAGTTTTTCAAGAAGCTCCTCGAACCCAGTGGTGCCAAAGGAAATTTGCTTGCCCTCCATGCCTACACTCCCCTTCGTTGTTCGAACAAACCAAACATGTAATATAACATTAGCATTCAATTATAGCATGGTGAATCAGAAAGATGCAATTCAATGGTAGCATGCATAGTATAAAAAGCGTTCCCGTTGAGTTAAGTGACGAACTGGTGAATCATATAACCACAACAATACGACTGCCATGTACGATTGCTGCTGCACATGCACGCATACGACACGGTAGTGTCGCCTGTGTCGTGACGACTTCAGGGCGCACTGTGGGTATTGTTGATACGTCTACGTTGTGGCATGCGATTGCGTTTGGTTTCGCAGAGGAACCATTGACGTACTGTATGTGGCAACTGCCAACGCGGATTACCCCAGTGTATACGCCAACGTATTGGATTCAGCGTGTTCGGCATGGGTATGTATGGCGTGCGCTGTCAGCTGAACCAAATCGGCTGATTCCACGCGTAGCTGTTTATCAGGCGTTGCCACCTGCAATTGCAACGGTGCTCACGCATGTGGCACAGATTGCCGCTGATCATGATGCCCAGCTCTATGTCGTTGGTGGTGCGGTGCGCAGTGTGATTCGGGCCGAGCCCATTACTGACTTGGACGTCGCCATGAATGGCGATATGGCAATCATTGGGCCGGCGATTGCTGATCGGCTGGGGACAACCATCATGCAGCGTAGTGCTTTTGACACGGCAACGTTGGCGATGCCCGATCAGGTCATTGCGCACACTGGTATCTCATATATTGACATTGTGCCATTACGGACCGAAACATATGCGCATCCTGGAGCGTTGCCGGTTGTGACGCCTACTGCGTCGATTGTGGTTGATTTGGGGCGCCGTGATTTGACGGTCAATGCGATGGCGATAGCCTTTCGGCCTCAGGATGCAATGCCATTGTACGATCCGTTTGCTGGTGATGCTGATTTGGTCCATCAAAAGGCGCGCATCTTGCATCCACTGAGCTTCATCGATGATCCAACGCGAGTAGTACGGATGGCGCGATTGATGGTGCGTTTGGGGTTAGAGATGGACAACACCACACGCTGGGCGCTCCGTTGGGTGGTGGCGAGTGGTGCGCTCTTGCGCGTGTCGCGTCAGCGTTGGATTCAGGAGTTGCAGCGTATCTTTGACGAAGCGTATCCAGGTGCGGTGATAGCGCTGTTGCGCCGTTGGGGCGTATTAGTGCAAATCGATGCGGTATTTACGCATGGCGTTGCCCCTGCCATCGCCCAGCTGCCATCCGAATGGCGCATCCTCGCGCTGATTTGGCGGGCACCGCTGATGCAGCTTGTGGACTTTATGACGCGGTGGCACGAGGCGCCGAAACCGATGCGAGGAGTTGTGCTGCTCCGCCAGACACGCCGACAGTGGCAACGGTTATGCACAACCGCTCCCAGCCGAATCGCGCACTATTTGCGCCAGTTTGATCGACGACTTTTACAGCACGTCGCATTGATTGAGCCGCAGCTGGCGCTGCTGTTGCAGTGTGTTGATACGGCACAAGCAGTGATGACTCCCATGTATGTGCGCGGTGGGGATCTGATTCGACTCGGTGTATCGGCAGGGCCGTTGGTTGGTCACTTGCTCCAAGCGCTCAATGATGCGTTGTTGGATGGTGCAACAGACCTCTCCACGTATGATGCGCAAGTTGAATGGGTGCAGGCACATCGGCTGTGGCGTCGGAGATGACAAGTCTGCGACATTTAGCGAAATTGGTTTGACCCTTGCCCAGCGCTGTGGTAGTATGTCATAAGCACGTTTTGTAACGGGTGCGATGCGCCCACATGCATGCGACACAGTACGTACGAACGCAACGTGTTGCGTGACCGATTAAGGAGCCGATTGTGGCGACGAAGATGAAAGTATTGCTGACCAAGGATGTTGAGCATCTTGGTGTTGCAGGTGACATCAAAGAAGTATCTGGTGGTTATGGTCGTAACTACTTGTTGCCTCAGGGCATGGCAGTCATTGCCACCCGTGGCGCAATCAAGCAGGCCGAGGAGCGTTTGTCAGCACAGCGCAAGCGTGAAGCTGTCCTTCGCCAAGAGGCCCAAGTATTAGCACAGCGCATGGCCGGTGTAACCTTGACGTTCGTCGAGCGCGTCGGTGAGAACGACCGCTTGTTCGGTTCAGTTACTGCGAGCGATATCGCCGAAAAGTTGCATGCAGCTGTAGGCGTTGATATCGATCGCCGTCGTATCGAGCTTGACGAGCCAATCAAGCGTGTTGGTGACTTCGTAGTGCACTACCGCGTCATGACTGGCGTGGTTGCAGAGGTGAAGGTTGTCGTAAACGCAGCTGAGGGCGACGCCTAAGTTTTTGCTGTTGACGCACAACATACAAGTTTTTTATCGTGAGGCTGTGGTGGTACATTTGTTACCCATACCACAGTCTCACTTCCATCTAAAAAGGTAGACGCACAATGACACAACCCACCCTGCCAAATAATATTGACGCAGAACGCGCGACATTGGGCTCTATTTTGTTGAATCGCGATGCGCTAGCCGCCGTTGCCTCGTGGCTCAAAACCGAATACTTTTATTTGGAGCGTCATGGTCAAATCTACGAGGCCATGCTCCACTGCTTTAATAATCGTGTGCCGCCCGATACACGGACTGTGGCCGAGGAGCTCCGACGTCGTGGCCAACTTGAGTTGGTTGGCGGCGTCGTCTACTTGAGCGAGTTGGTCGAGACCGTACCTACGTCGTATCACATTGAGTTTTATGCGCGTGCCGTTGAACGCACGGCGGTGCTACGCCGGTTGATTAATACAGGCGCCCAAATTGCCGCACTAGGCTACGACGAGCAAAACGAAATCGACGAGACCATCGACAAAGCCGAGGCGTTGCTCTTTGATATCGCCCAAAAACGTACGTCGCAAGATTTTGTGCATATCTCGCAGGTAGTTGACTCGTACTACGAGCAACTCAATTATCTGCAAGAACATCGTGGCGAGGTGATGGGTGTACAGACGGGCTATCGTGATTTCGATCAAATCACCGGTGGCCTACAACGCTCTGACCTGATTATCTTGGCGGCACGCCCAGGTACGGGCAAAACCTCGTTTGCCATGAGTGTAGCCTACAACGTTGCCATGTACTATGCCAACACTGTGGCGGTGTTTAGTCTTGAAATGGGTCGTGAGCAGTTGGTTCAACGGCTTATTTCAATGGAGACGCAGATTGACACGCATCGCCTGCGCCTAGGCCAGGTGCCTGATCAACAACTCAAAGTGGTGTTTGATGCGATGGGTCGCTTGGCGCAAGCGCCGATTTATATCGAAGACACGCCGGGCATTAGTGTAATGGAGTTGCGGAGCAAGGCGCGCCGGTTGCAGTCGCAACACGGCTGTGACTTGATTGTGATCGACTACTTGCAGCTAATGTCGGGGCGCGGCAAAGAGAATCGTGTGCAAGAGGTCGGTGAGATTTCGCGCGGACTCAAAGCATTGGCCCGTGAGTTGAATGTGCCAGTGATTGCGTTGTCACAGCTCTCACGTGCGGTTGAAGGGCGTCAGAGTCACATACCGATGTTGAGTGACTTGCGTGAGTCAGGCTCAATTGAGCAAGACGCAGATATCGTGATGTTCATTTATCGCGATGAGTTGTACAATAAAGAGAGCGACAAAAAAGGCATTGCCGAGATTCACATTGCCAAGCATCGTAACGGTCCAGTCGGGGTGGTAAATATGCGATTTGACCCATCTACAACCCGATTTTCTGATTTGACGTATCGCACACCTGAGGGGTACTAATAGATGGCTGCGCCGTCAACAACCCGACAGGGACTCGTGCCGCTACCACCTACATTTGTGGAGCGACATTTGGTGCATATCACCAATATTGTCGAGCTCAAAGTGACGCTGCACTTGTGTGCTTTGGTGGTGCAACAACGGAGCCAACCGCGGCGTGTGAGTTGGGAGATGCTGGTTGCTGATCCGCTGGTACGCCAAAGTATGATTGCGGTGGCACCCCATAGTGATGTTGAGGATGTACTGGCTGAGGGGCTGGCAGCGGCTGTGCAACGCGGTACTGTGTTACATGTGGTACAACCTGACAAACATGGCCGAGCTATCAACTGGTATTTGGTGCGTACCGACGCCAATGAGGCTTGGGCAGATGCGCATGATGTTTCAGCGAGCGATGAACCTGCGGTGGTCAAAGAAGTCCCGTCGTTGGTGACGTTGTATGAGCAACATCTCGGGGTTGTGACGCCGTTTATTGTGTCTGAGCTGAAACGTGCTGAACAGCGATATCCGTCAGGGTGGATTGAAGAGGCGATGCGTGAGGCGGTCGTGGCAAATGTGCGATCATGGCGCTATGTCAGCAAAATTCTGCAACGCTGGGAGAGTCAAGGTCGCGGTGACCGCCAAGGACACGCAGGGCCGGGTAATCAGACCGTAGCAATTGATGCCGATCGCTATACAAGCGGTGCGTACGGCGACTTGTTCCGCCGAGGGAGTGATACGAGTGACCTCGAATCGATGTCCTAATTGTGGTGGCGTGGGGTACTACAAAGAGTCGGTGCCGTTTGGGCATCCGCGCTTTGGCGTGCTGATTCCGTGTCGGTGCAAGCTGGCAGAACGTGAGCAACGCCAAGCGGCAGAATTGCTGCAGATGAGTAACTTGGCGGCGTTTCAAGACAAGACGTTTGAGACGTTCGATACCGAGATGCGTGGGGTAAAGCGTGCATATCATCGGGCTGTCGAGTTTGCCCAACGCCCCACCGGGTGGTTGGTCTTTTTTGGAAATTACGGGGTCGGTAAGACACATTTGGCGAGTGCAATTGCCAACGAACTCCTCAAACAAAATTATCGCGTGTTGTTTGCGGTGGTGCCCGATTTGCTTGATCATTTGCGTTCAACATTTGGGCCATCGAGTGAAATACAGTATGACCAACGGTTCGAGATGATTCGCGATGCATCGGTGCTCATCCTCGATGATTTGGGGACTGAGAATACCACCCCATGGGCGCGTGAAAAGCTTTTTCAGATTATTAATCATCGCTATAACGGGCGGTTGCCCACGGTAATTACCAGTAATCGGCGTCCCGAAGAAATCGAGCCACGTATTTTTTCACGCATGAGTGATCGCTCGATTTGTGATGAATTTATTATTATGGACGGTGATGATTATCGTCGTATTCCGTTAACTCAGCGTCGCAAAGGGCCACGTCCACCACGCAAAGCATAAGCACCTGAAGCGTTGCTGATATATGCGTTATTTGTGCAGAATCTGCGGGTTTCGTATTGCCATATATCTTTGACTCAACTACAATATGTAATACATTCGATATGTGATATCACGGGGCGGCATGAACGAATTCACTGACAATTTAGGGCGGATGATTGAAGCACTTAATCCATTTTTTGGTGGGTTGGGGAGCTGGCTCGATGTCACAATTGTCACGTTAATCATCTATTTTGTGTGGCGATCAATTGAAGGATCGCGTGCGCCTCGTTTGGTCTTGGGTATCGCGATTATTGTGCTTGTGTATGTGTTGAGTGAGGTCTTACAGCTGACCATGGTGGGGTGGATTATCAGTAATATTGTCCAGCCGGCAGTGGTGGTTGCGATACCGGTGGTGTTCCAATCGGAATTACGGCGATTACTTGAGTCGATTGGGCGGCCTGAATTTTTTGAGCGATTCAGATGGTTGCGCTTTTGGGAGCGCCAAAACGATATTATTGATGCTGGGCGGTTGGCGGTGATTACCACGGTGGCTCGGACTGCTGGGGCATTGTCGCAGCAAGGGACTGGGGCGCTTATTGTCTTCGAAAACAAAAACAGCTTGCAGGATTATATCGATGGTGGGGTCAAACTTGACGCCGAGGTATCACAACCGTTGTTGGCGACGATTTTTTATCCGAGTACGCCATTACATGATATGGCTGTGGTGATTCGTGGGACACGCATTGTTGCGGCCAACGTGATGTTGCCGATTAGTGAGGATATGACAAGTGCGCGGCGATACGGGACACGCCATCGTGCTGCGCGTGGATTAACAGAGCGTACCGATGCGATAGTCGTGGTGGTATCAGAGGAGACGGGTACTATCTCGTTGGCATATGATGGGGTACTGCATCGTCAACTCAATGAACAACGCCTTATTGACGAGGTGAGTGCACTCCTGATGAATCCTGGCAACCGAGTTGGACAAAAGTCAGGAGCAGGTGCATGAACCGATTACCACGTTGGAGCCTGATCCTGATTTCTTTTGCGATTGCGCTGAGTTTGTGGGCGTTCTTGTTTGTGCGGGCAAATCCGACCAACAACCAAATTAAATCGGGCATATTAGAGGTCAAGAACTTAGCACCGAATTTGGTAGTCATCGATGAGACAGGACGGCGCCAAACGACGTTCCCTGTGGTTGAGGCCCAAATTTTTGCGGCACAAAGCGCGTTTAGTCAGTTACCTGCAGCAGGGTTGACGTTTTATGTGGATGTTGCAGATAAGGGACCAGGAGAGTACGAACTACCGGTGCAGGTTGATTGGCGTCCAGAGTGGGGATATTTTCGCTCTGAAATACGGGCTGAACAGCAAGTCGTTACGATTCGCCTCGAGGAGGTCATCAGCAAGGTATTTGTTCCCGAGATTGAAACAACGGGTGTGAGTTCGGATGCGGTATATAATCGGTCATCGACATTGGCTGATCCGACAACCGAAGTGACGGTTACTGGGCCACAAACGTTGGTGAATCAAGTCGAGGGGGCACGCTTGCGCTTCGCCTATAATGCATCGCAAATGGGGTCCACAGAGAGTATCGTGGTGGTGCCAGTCAACGCCCAAGGGGAGCAAGTGTTTGGGGTTGATGTGACACCATCACAAGTTGATGTGGTGGTCATTGTTGAACCGAAACTCGGTATTCGCTCGGTGGTGATTGTGCCAAATTTGGTTGGTGTGGTAGCGTCGGGGTACGAGATTACGTCGATTGAGGCTGATCCGCTAACGGTTGCTATTCAGGGTGATGTACAGACCATATCAAATACCACGACCATTGATACGGATGCTATCTCTGTGATGGGTTTGAGTCAAACGTTTACACAAACGGTCGCACTGAAACTCAATAATGTGTCATTAGTTGATGTCAAAAACACGACTGCGCAAGTACGCGTTGAAATTGCACCGATTGAGCGGAACACGCGGATGCGCTTGCTTGTGCCTATCGAAATTCGTGATGTGCCTGAGGGATTTGTGTTTGTCACCAATCCAGCCGTGTATGTACTTGATGTCTTAATTGAACCCGAGGCGTTGCGGCGCAACGCACTAGGACTCGTACAGGCATTTATCAGTGTGGGGGAATGGGACATTGCACAGCCGAGTCGACAAGTGCAGGTGTTACTCCCGGCGAATATTCGTCGCGAAAGTGAGCTTACATTTGTAAATGTGCAACAAGTTGCTCCGTCGGTTGCCACGCCCGAAGCTCCATTAATTGAAGAAACGGCGACAGCTGAGATTGAGCCTGAGGTGACAGGGACGGTGGTGACGACAACGACACCTATTGTGGTAACCACGACAGCGATTGTGGCAACAATGACACCAACTGTGGTGCCTACGCTGACGATGACCTCCACGCCAGTAGTGAGTGATAACTAGACCAAGTAACATGTTTTAACAAATTCTGCTATCATGTGATGGAGTTTGTTACTCAATCGATAGAGGTGATTCATGTCATTGACACGTGCCGAAGTAATGCGTGTAGCCGATTTGGCGCGATTACGCTTAAGTGATAGTGAGATTGACGCGATGCAGCACCAGTTGTCGCGTATTTTGGAGCATGTCAGTGCGTTGCAAGCAGTTGATGTAACTGGTGTAGAGCCGACGGCGCAGGTCACTGATTTGGTGAATGCACTACGTGAGGATACCAATCGTACCTCATTAGGACGCGATCAGGCACTCCAAAATAGTGCTGACACGAGCCAAGGCATGTTCCGCGTAAAAGCCGTGTTTGATGAGCAATAATGAGTGGTACTGTTGTACTGTATCGTTGGTATGCTGTTGGTAGTGTGTACCATGACCTACTGACGTGCGGTATAATGGTAGTTGTTGTGTGCATGCGCATCTGCGCAAAGTAAGAGGGGTATCACGTGGCATTTACAAATCCACTTAATATATTGTTGGGCGCATTTGGCCGCGACCTAGGCATTGACCTTGGTACTGCGAATACGTTGGTGCATGTGCGCGGTCGTGGGATTGTCATCAGTGAACCCTCAGTTGTCGCTATCGACAGCAAAACGAAAGATGTGATTGCAGTAGGGGCTGACGCCAAGGCCATGGTAGGCAAAACCCCTTCGAATATTATTGCGGTTCGTCCGCTTAAAGACGGCGTTATTGCCGACTTTGAAGTGGTCGAGAAGATGATTAAGCACTTCATTGAAAAAGCGCACGAGCGCTCACTCGGGTTGATTGCCCCACGGCCGCGTGTGGTGATTGGCGTGCCCTCCGGTGTGACGCAAGTCGAGATGCGCGCGGCCCGTGATGCAGCACTGAATGCGAATGCCCGTGAGGCATACGTCGTCGAAGAACCGATGGCTGCGGCAATTGGTGCCGGCTTGCCTGTTGATGAACCAATCGGTTCGATGATTATCGACATCGGTGGTGGTACAACAGAGGTTGCGGTTATCTCGCTTGGCGGTATTGTTGTTAATCACTCGATTCGGACAGCTGGTGACGAAATCGACGAGGCAATTATTGAATTTGCTCGTCGTGAGTATAACTTGCATATTGGCGAGCGCATGGCTGAGCGCGCCAAGGTCGCTGCAGGGAGTGCCTATCCCCTTGACGAAGAGCTCAAAGTGGTGTTGCGCGGTCGCGACATGTTGACGGGTTTGCCCAAGTCGGTCGAGGTATCAAGCGTTGAGCTACGCGAAGGTATCGTTGGCCCGATTAATACAATTTTGGCAGACATTCGCTCGGCAATCGAAGAGACGCCGCCCGAGTTGTTGGCTGATGTCATGGAGCATGGCATTGTGCTTGCGGGTGGTGGTGCGCTATTGCGCGGCCTTGACCGTCGTATTGCCGCAGAGACGCGCATGCCTGTCTATGTTGCCGAAAACCCCCTTTCGTGTGTGGCACGTGGCGCCGGTAAGATGGTCGAAGAGTTTCAAAATCCGGTCTATCGTGACATCTTGACTGCCACTCAGCGTACTCGTCGCGTAAAGTACTAACGCGTGAAGGTTCGACACCGAATAGTTGTAGACGAGGTATGTGGGTATGCGTGACCGTTCGTCATTCCGATCAAGTGGTGGTGGATGGCGCAACTCGGTGGCGTTTGGCCTCTTTTTGTTCTTGGCGTTGCTCTTTTTCTTACTTGATCATCAGGGCATTCTTACGCCAGCGCGCAGTGTTATCTCTAGCCAGATTATGCCTGTCATGGGGCAGATTCAGCAGTTTAATCAGCGATTATCCGCAGTATTTGCTGGACCACTGGATTTACAGCGTATCGTGAACGAACGTGATGCCTTGGCCAAAGAAAATAGTGATCTCAAAGCGCAAATAATTCGCATTCCCAAACTTGAACTCGAAAATCGTCGCCTGCGCGAGCAACTCCGTATTGAACAAAGCTATCCGTGGCGCTTAATTGGGAGCGAAATCGGTGTGCAGTCGTTGTCTGACGGTCGCCGTGTGGCGATTGTCGGTGTCGGGAGCGAAGATGGCGTGCAAGTGGGGATGGCTGTGATTGGTCGCCAGCAAAGTAGCCCGCCTTCTTTGGTCGGTGTTGTTGATGAAGTAGGCCCTCGGAATGCGAATGTATTGCTGATTAGTGATTACAGTAGTGCAGTCAGCGTGCAACTTTTTCGTGGTGATACGGTTGTGCGTGGCATTGTGCGTGGTACGCTACCGCGTGAGGGCGTGTTACGCATGGACGAGATTGAACGCGATGGTGATGTCGCGGTTGGCGATACGGTTGTTACTGCAGGGCTTACTCGATTGTTTGGGCCATCACTGCCGAATTCGGCAATTCCGTCTGATATCCCTGTCGGTATTATCAAAGATGTTCGCCTTGATGGGCGTAATAAGGTTGCTGATATTCAGCCATTTATTGATCCTGAAATGGTGAATTACGTATGGATAATACAAAACGACGTAAAGTAGAAGAAAATATCTGGTTTGAGATACGGGTCATTGGGTTTATTTTAATTATTTTGCTGGGGCAACGATTGTTTGTACCGTCGCTGTTCGGCGTCCCTGTCAATATATTACTCCTGCTCGTGGTGTTGCAAGTACTGATTGAGCCATTTAGTCATATGGCGCGTTGGGCATTTTATGGTGGTTTGATGCTTGATGTTATCGGTGGAACATGGTTGGGATGGCATGCCGCCCAATTGTTGGTTGCCATGATGGTGGTTTATCTGTTGCTTGCACGTGTGACCAGTGAGAAATGGATTCTGCCGGTGGTTGCTGTGTTTATCGGTGGCGTGGCATATCACTTGGTTAATATTGTATTTATGTGGCTGCTGATTAGCAGATTTAGTCTGGTTGAATACGGCGTAGTGGTGCTGATTCCTGAGTTACTTGTGTTACTTGTGCCCGCATTACCGGTATTTTTGTTGTTGCGCTGGTTGCGTTCTATTCGTCGTGGTGAAGTGCCCATTGATGTGTATTAGCGCTCCATCAGTGCGCCTGGCATGAGGTGATATATGCGCATGTTTTTGCCCAAAATGGTCGTGTTGATTATTTTTGTGGTGCTGAGTACACGACTCTATATAATACAAATTATCGAGACCGATGCTGATCGATATCGGTATTCCACGTCGTCTAATACCACGCGGTATGTGCCGATTCGCCCGATTCGTGGTGAAATTTATGCAAGCGATGGGGAAACGCTCCTAGCGGAAAATATGCCGATTTATACGGTGGCCATCCAGGTAAGTGATTTGCCACCCGAGGGCTCGGCCGCACGTAAACAGGTATTTGCACAATTGAGTCAGGTGTTGACGATTACGAATACCCTGACGATTTCACCAGCTATTGTGCTCGAAAACGATAAAGTACTCCGTGATGCATTACGTACAACTCTTGGTGATGATACACTTGGCAAGTTTGTCAAAAATGATCAAGTATTGCCGCTCGAAATTACCGTAAGCCCAGAGAATATGTTTGGAGCTACACAAATTGTTGAACGCCATGCTCCGATTGTGCGCTATATTCCACGTTGGAATTCGCCAATCGGCAGCGATGATGCAGCATTACTCCGCGATGTTGATAGTGCGTTGGCGGATTTGAGTAGCGCACTCGAGATTACTGGCACCCTCGTGATCTCGCCTGCCATGCAAGTTAATCAGCGCCCTGAATTGCGCAATGACTTGATTCGTGTGTTTGGTGAATCAATTACCACGCAAATCGATGATGTGGCAGTGCGTACATGGCTGACTGGCGAAGTACTCCCCTCACGCGTTGTTGATGCGTTGCGGCTCAGTGAGCAGTTTACCCGCACGCTTAAACTTGAGAATCCGATTGAGCAACAGGTGAGTACCAGTGACACGCCGCGTTATCAGAATATTGTGGTCAAGCGCGACGTGGATCGCACCGTAGCAATGGTCATCAAAGAAAATGCAGCAAACTTGCCAGGTGTGGTTATTGAACAGGATTATCGTCGTCGCTATCCATTAAGTAGTGATGTACAATCGCTCTCGCATGTGCTTGGGTATATTGGTCGAGTAGGTTCGTGTGAGCTCGTCCGCCAAAACCCGGCGCGATCATGGGTGGCGGGATTACTCGATTCGATTGGCAACTCGGTCGAGTGTGGTATTTTGCAGAAAAAAATCAACCCATTTGAGTTGGGTATTGCACGCTATCAGAACGATGATCAAATCGGTAAAAGTGGCGTTGAAGCGAGCTACGAAGATAAAATGCGTGGCCAGGTAGGTATCGAATCGGTACTCGTTGATACGCTTGGGCGCCCAGTGCGTGAATCACAAGTGGTGCAACCTACGCGCGATGGCGATAGTTTGATTTTGACAATAGATATTGAGTTCCAACGTCAAGTCGAACAAATCATGCGCAACTGGATTCGTGAGGCTGAACGTCGACGTGTCAGTATCACCGATGAAACCTCATACAAACGCAGCTACTTACCGATGCAGAGTGGGGCTGCGGTTGTCATCGAGGTGAATACAGGACGTATTCTTGCGATGACAAGTTGGCCATCCTACGACAATAATATTTGGGTGGATGCAAGTCGTGCCGATGAACTGGTGGCGTTGCTGAATCCGCCGCCTGCACAACGTGCCGAGAATCAGCGTCTCGCGCCCTTGACCAATCGCGTAATCTCAGGCCAATACCCACCAGGATCGACGCTCAAGCAATTTGATGCGGTCATTGCCCTGCAAGAGCAGGTTATTCTGCCGACAACTAGGATCCGCGATCCCGGTGAACTCATCCTCAAAGACCAATATGTCGAGGATCGCTTTTATCGCTTTGTGAATTCGGTGCCACGTGATAATGGTTGGATTGATGTAACCGAGGCGTTGATGCGCTCGTCGAACATCTTCTTTATGACAGTGGCTGGTGGCAACAAAGAGGGTGTGGTGAACCTCAATGTGAACGAGCAGACTATTCCGCAGGGGTTGCAAATTAACAAGCTTGCGGATGGCCTGACGAAGTTTGGTTTTGGTCAGCCCACTGGGGTCAAGATCTTTGGAGAGCAACCTGGACGTGTGCCAACACCCGGTTGGAAGCAACAAGCGCTCCGCGCGGCTTGGACAACTGGTGATACGTATAATGCGTCGATTGGTCAAGGTAATTTGGAGGCCACGCCATTACAACTGGCGATGGCGGGGGCAGCTGTGGCGAATAACGGCAAAATTTATCGTCCCCAAATTGTCAAAGCTGTGATGGCACCAGACGGGACAATTATCGAGGAAATCCAACCCGAGTTAATTCGTACGTTGGATTTTAATCCGTCATATTACGAGGTCTCACGTATTGGCATGTACCGATCAGTAGTCGAGGGGTTTAATGTGGCGGCGCGCCAAGAGTGCTCAGGGTTGTCGATTGCCGGCAAAACAGGTACTGCTGAGTTTGGTCCTGAGATTACCGTGCGCTATCCAAATGGCACCACTGGCATCGTGCGCCAAAGCCATTCGTGGTTTATGGGTTTTGCACCATACGATAATCCACAAATTCAAGTTGTATTCTTGAGTGAGGGGAGCGGTGATATGAATGACGGTTCGTCAACGATTGCCGTTCCAGCAGTGACCCAAATAATGCAAGCATACTTCGGCGTTACTGGCCCGAGCCCACTCCCTGCTGGGTGTCAACGTGGTATGCCGCCACTTCCTGATTCAGTCAACGAAGAAGTGCTTGACCCGAGCGAAGTATACGATCGCCGCGCTTCGTAAGCTATCTACCCTACCTGGGTGAGTACCGTTACGTCGCCCCTCCTTCGATTTGGTCACGTGGACCAGCGCAGGAGGGGCCGTGTGTTTTTGAAAATCCTCATTGTAATTCGATATGTGTTAATTTGATATCAAATATTCATTTTGAGTACTGTTATTTAAAGTATAAAATTACAAAAAGATTACAAATAACTTGACATTTGTCATAATTCATCATATACTCATCATCACAAGTCTGTAATCTAATTGTAATCTAATGCAAATGTCACCAATAATGCGAGGTGAGTGATGTACGTACCATATCAACCAATAATCAGTAGTGGAGTATCGTGGCGGTTGCCGTCAGTGATAAGTGAGTTACCGCCAACGCGTTTGATGCAGCTTGAGCAGCGGTTACAGGACATCTTGGGTCAATCGATTGTAGTGACACGTGGTCTATTGATTGCAGTAGGCCTGAGCGCACTTGTTGGGAGCACGTTAGGCCAACAGATCGGCATCAGTGTTGCGTTGGTGATGTCACTCGTGATGTTGGTATTGGTGCATCGCATGACGGTACCGTATGGTGCGCGTTTGGCGATCGACGGTGCGGTTGTGGCACTGATGATTACGGTCACGGGCGGTATGATGAGCCCGATTATCGGATTGACGTTAATTTTGATTCCATTGGGTGCACTGCACGGTGGATTTCGTGACAGTGTGGCAGCGACATGTATTGGCATCATCACGCTGTTGATGGTGGGCATTCTTGATGCGCCAATCGTAAGTGATGGATGGACTGTTGTGTTGTTGGCGCAGTTTGTCGCAGGTGTGGCCGTTTCGTGGATGAGCAAACTGGTGATGAGTGCAGTGGCATGTTTATATACGGGTGTCAACCACATGTCGATCCCGACGGTCAAGGCAGTGCCAAGTGCTGACCGATTTGCAGAGTGGCAGCGCAACAGTTTGAGCGTCGTCGATGCACGGACACCACAAGAGCTGATGCGCATGGCGCGTGAGCTCGGACAAGCCATTGCCGGTGCCAATGTTGAGTTTTATATGGATAACCAGCCGTTGCCGAATTATGGTAACAGCGATGATTATCTGGTGATTAGTTCGTCACACGGCGCTGAGCGTTGCCACTTGTTGGTACATCGTCATCCGGCCACGGTGGACTATATGCAACATGACGCGTTGGCGCAGTTGTTGGTGCTAGTGCGGTTGCGTAGCGCCACATTGATGGACAGCGAGCGTCGTGAGCGCGATCAGCAAGCCATGATGGTGTTGTGGCAGATGACCGGTCAAACCGAGCCGACATTAACGCAAGTCGAAGCGAGCCAGCAGTTGGTTGATGTATTAGGGCTTCATGGTATTGCCATGGTCAATTTGACTGCCGATGGTGGTATTGATGCTCAATGGCAAACACCTGATGATGTGCAGCTGGTGAGCTCATTAACGATTGACCAGGTGGCATACATTCACGAAGCAGTGATTGACGAACAGATGATTACCGATCATGCGCGCAATGTATTGGTGGTGCCACTGTTGCAACAGTCAACGCACCGACAGGCGTTGGTCGTGCATGGTGCAATTGACGACGAGGGTGTTCAGCGCATCATGATGATTTTTGCTGATATGGTTGTGCGCTTTTGCCGACTGACACACATGACGGTGTAATGGGATAGTGACTGTGCGGCGCATTATGCGCCGCACCGAGTGCCGTGAGGGTGGGTAAGCGCACGCTTCGTTGGAGTCAATGAACGGTCCAACGACACATTGGTTGAATTGAAAAGTCATTTATGAGCGACGT
Organism: Chloroflexota bacterium; assembly: GCA_046300655.1. Lineage (GTDB taxonomy): Bacteria > Chloroflexota > Chloroflexia > Chloroflexales > Roseiflexaceae > UBA965. The sequence goes on from JBKCLM010000074.1 coordinate 84,720, forward strand.
GTCAACGTGGATTACATCTTATTTCGCTGCATTACACGCATTGCCAGTCTCGGATACGGGACGTGGCACGCTCCCACTTACATTACAAACCATTTCAAATGATCGGGGTCGCCAGCAACCATTGACTTTACGCCATGCGTTTGAGCAGCATGCGCGGTTGCTGATTATTGGTCCAGCTGGATCAGGCAAAACGACGATGATGGTGCAGTTGGCGCAACAGTTAGCCGATCAAGGCGTTGGCGACACGCGGGCAGCCAAGCACAAAGCATCAAGCTACTTGCCGATATATATTGATTTGCGGCAATTTGTTGATTCACTCGAGCAGACGATTCAGACGATGTATGGTGGTGGTACTCCACCATCGTGGCGCGAGCTTAGTAGCCGGTCGCTGGTCGTGTTAGTTGATGGTCTCGAGCAACTTCCGCATGATGTGCAGTTGATGGCGCTGTCGCATTTGTCATCGGTGATGAACACACTCGGTGCGCAGGCACGCTGGATTCTCAGTTGCCGCAGTGAGGCGTTGTCGTTATTCCGCTCGTGGTTTAACAGCGCCGAGGTGCGCGCGATCCGCCCATTACAGGCCACTGATGTATTGTCGTATGTGCGGACGCATTGTAGTGACGCATTTGCCGACACTCTGGCTCAAGACGACACCATTCTATCTTTGGCTGGGCGCCCACGCTGGCTCGATGGGTTGGTTGATGCGTATCAACAAACCAAGTCACCAACACAGATTATCGTGCGCAGTGGTTGGTTGTGGGATTGGTTTGAGCAGATTCTGAATCGGCTCAATGCTGATAGCCACAATGCTGAGCAGTTGTTGTTGAAATTGCATAGCCATTTTGCTGATTCGAACGATGACTGGGCCTTGGTTGATGTGGCACAACAGCTACGCACCGCAGTTAGTAGCAATGCAGTCATCGCCCATCAACTGTTAGGTGCGCCGGCAAGCGATGCCGACATTATTGCGTTGCAAGCCCTGATGAATGCCGGGTTGCTCCAGTTTGACTACGAACAACAATTGGTCTCATACCGACATGTCATGGTGCGTTCGGCCGTTCGTGCGCGTGTCTGGCTCCAAAAGAACCCTGCCGATTGGACGGTGACACAGATTTCTGGTGACGATGATGCGCTGGCAGTTGCGGTTGATCTAGCTGAAAAACGTCCACAAGTGGTTAAACGACTACTTGAATTAGGTATGACGCGCCCGGCGGTCAAAGCAATTATTCATGGACCGCATGCGAGTCAAGTAAAATCACTCCTCCAGTCTGCTGGTGTGACCAGCGCATCGGCGCGCATGGATATCGCCGAAATCCTGCAGTCAGAAGGGGCGTATACCCACGCACGGCAACAACTTGAGGGGATTACCGGCGATCAACGCAATGACAGCACGGTGATTCGGCGTATTGCCGAGTTGGCCATGTTCCAAGAGGATTGGCCAGCTGCGGTACAGGCATACGAGTATGTCTCGCGCTTGCAACCCGACGATTTGCATAGCCGCACGCAACTCGCCGTCGCCTACGGCAAAATGGGGTCACTCGAGGCTGCCACAGGCTCCCTGAAAAATTTGCTTAACACCTATCGCCGTCATGGCGCCACTGTCGCCAAAGAACTTGGTAGTTTGTATGTGCGCCAAAACGATTATTCTGCCGCACTCGATGCCTTTAATGAGGCGATGCGCGATGTCCAAGATGATCCGGTGTTGTATCGGGCCAAAGGCCAGGTGCTTGAGACGCTAGGGCGTGTTGATGAAGCCCATGATTTGCTCCAGGGAGCGCTGAAGAGCGTTGGTGATCACCCTGATATTCTGGTTGCGCTGGCCCGGACGAGTTTGCGTCGCAACGAACGCGTTGCTGCCAAATCATTTATTGACAAAGCTATTCAGCATGCGCCGTTCGATGCAACAAATCATGCGATTTTGGCACGGGTACGGATGGCGAATAGTGATGGTGCTGGCGCATGGGCCGCCGCCCAACGTGCCGTTGAACTTCAACCGCAGGACGATCAACTCTACATGGAACTCGGCGCAATCGGTCAGCAACATGGCGAACTTGACGCAGCGATTGCTGCGTACCAGAAGGCCATTGAGTTGGCGCCTACGAACATCGAGGCGCAACGCGCATTGGCCAAACTGTTGCAACAACGCGGTCACAATGACGAAGCAGTTCAAGTTGTCAGCAAAGGCTTGATTCAACGCCCGAATGAAGCCGTATTGCATGGCGATCTGGCGGCGTTGCTTTGGAGTCGCGGTGATTATGATGGCGCATTGACCACCTATCGGCGTGCGATTGCTCTCGCACCATACGACAGCACCTACGTGCATGCTATGGCCAAATCGTTAGTTGAGGCCGGGCGCTACCGCGAAGCAACTGATGCCTACAACAAGGCCATCGGTATCGACAGTGACAACATTGATTTGTTGGTCGATGCCGTCGCCCTCTACAAACGGTTGGGGCTCTTGGAGCAAGGCGAGGCAATTGTCCAACGCGGATTGATTCACCATACCAGCAATCCCACTTTGTTGCGCACCGCTGCCCAGATCTCTCTGGCGCGTGGTGAAAGCAAGCGGGCACGCCAATACCTCTCGAAGGCGGTGCGCTACGATCGCGATGACGAGCAGACCTGGTTGGCCGTTGCTCAATTACATATTGCCGAGAAGAAGTGGTCGAAGTCGCTCTTTGCCATCCAACGCATTATCGACATCGCCTCAAATCCGTTGGTGTTGACCGCACTCGGACAGGCACTGGCTGGTGCTGGCCGCATCGCCGAGGCTATCTCGAGTTTTGTGCAGTCATTGAATGCCAAACCCGACTCAATCGAGACACTGTTGGCCTATAGTAGTACGCTTGCCTCGCAACAACGCTATGAGGAGGCATACGAACTTGCGCAAAAGGCACATACGATTGATGCTAGCAACGTTGATGTGATGGTGCACCTGGCCCAGTTGTCAACGCAGACCAATCGTGCCGATCAGGCAACCGAACTGTTAAATAATGCCGCACGGTTGGCCCCACAGCGCATTGATGTGCAGTGTGCGCTCGGCAAGTTCATGTATGACCAAGGCCTCTTTAGTGAGGCCTGGCAGATTGCCCAGCAGGCACTTGGGCTTGATGGTAGTTCGGTCAATGCGTTGGTGATTGCGGCTGATGCACTGCGTGCGCTCAACCGAATGGGTGAGGCCCACGACCTTTATCAACAGGCGTATCGGCTTGATGCCACGAACGAGGGCGTGCTAGCCGGTTTGCGCGATGTGGCGTTGCACTTCAATGATTTGTCGCAAGCTGCCGATGCGGCTCAGCGCTTGGTTAATTTGTTGCCCAAATCAGCAGTCCACCACCTGCGCTTCGGCGAGGTGTTGACGGCGATGGGCGTGCCTGAGGCGGCGATTATCGAGTTCCAGCAAGCACTTGAGATTGAGCGCAGTGCGCCACAGAGCAAGAGTGCGACGCATCCAGTGATGGCCCAAGCATATGCACAGATGAGTAAAGCCTACGCCAAGAGTGCGCGCTGGTCTGAGGCACGTGAATGTGCCGAACAAGCGGTTGCCCATGATGCCAATCACGGTGAGAATCATGCCCTACTCGGCGAGGCGCTGCTTGGTCTTGGATTGCGTTCAGCAGCGGTTGGAAGCTATCGCAAGGCTGTACAACAGCGACCAAACAACGCGGCGTGGCAGTATATGCTCGGGTCGTTGTTATATCACACTGGTGCCCATCAAGATGCCGCATCGGCGCTCCAAAAAGCCGTCGAGCTTAACGGTAACGCCGAATACTACCACACGCTCGGGCGCTCGTACTTGGCGTTGGGTAACAGCAAACAGGCCATCATAGCGTTCGAAAAGGCGCTCCAAAAACGCCCTGAGGCGCATCATTGGCGCGCGGACTTGGCCGATGTGCATGTGGCGCGCGGGCGACACCATGAAGCCGTTGCGGAGATTGATCGTGCCATTGAGGTCGCCGGCGATCACCCAGTGTTGTGGCGCAAGCGCGCTGAATTGCAGTTGAGTCAGAATAATCCTGAACAAGCAGCCGACGACGTGATTGAGGCACTGCGACGCGATGCAAATGATGTGGATTCATTGATTCTGTTGTCGCAAATTATGCAACGTCAGGATAACTTGCCACGGGCACTCGAGGCAGCTGAGCGTGCAGTCAAATACCACTCAACCAACGGCGATGCGCGTTATCAGCTTGCCACCGTGCTCCGTCAGTTGGGACGCCACCGTGAGGTGATTCCACACATGTTGGTGGCGTTGCGCAGTCATGATCATCGTGCAGATTGGTGGGTTACATTCGCCGAGGATTACGAGCGTGTCAATGATGCAGTACATGCCGCACAATGCATGGAACGCGCAGTTGAACTTGAGCCGAATGATGTCAGTTTGGTCTACCGACTGGGTGTGCTGTTACTCCAAGCCGAGGAGTACGATGCTGCGGAACAGGAGTTGCGCTATGTCATCGCCAAGCATGCCACAGCTGCGGACGCCATTTCGGCATTGGCCGAGGTTATGCTGGCCAAGCAAAATATCACCGAGGCGCATACGTTGGCGCAGCAGGCAGTCGATCTCCAAGGCGATGTGAGCGAACACTGGCGCGTGTTGTCACGCGCACTGCGTGCCAAAGGCGCACTTAATGATGCGCTCCAGGCCGCTCGTAAAGCACACGAGTTAGACCGTGATTATGGCCCGTCAGCGTTGTCATACGGCGTACTGTTGCTTGACAACGACCATATTGTCGAGGCGGTTGAGGTCTTTACGCGTGCGGTAGCATCTGATGAGACAGTTGCTGTCTATCATCTGTGTTTGGGGATGGCGTTGCGCCAGCAAGTGCCGTTGCCACGCGATCTCGATGCATTTACCCGCAATACACCAGATCAGCAAGTCAAATTGTTGGCAGCCCTCCAGTCGTTTGAACGGGCCTTGATGATTGAAGGCGATCACCCACGTGGAATTTTCGAGCGTGGTGTCGTACTGCAGATGCTAGGGCGTCATGACGAGGCAGTCGATTCATTTGATGCGGCATCTGCGTTGCAGGGTGATGTCAGTCCACGACCGTTGACGGGCGATGCGGTTGATGCCAGCATGATTGCCAAAAACGATTTGGCTGCCCATATTCGTCAACGTCGTGCCTTATCATTAGCCATTCTTGAGCGCTATACCGAGGCTGTCGAGGATATGCGATATGTGCTCGCTGGGGCTCCGCTCTCGGTGTATGACCAGTACACGTACGGCCGGATTGCGTTCTTGGCCGGTGACATTACTACGGCTGAATCGGCACTCAAGATTGCGGCCGCGGCACTCCCAGCTCATGCCGGCGTACAACAGTGGTATGGCCGTTTATTGATGAAGCTCGATCGCGTAAAAGAGGCAATTGTTGCACTCGAACAAGCGCAAGAACTCGTGCCGGATAGTGGACCGCTTAGCGCCATGTTGCGCGATGCCTATCTAGCGGATGATCGTGTCGATCGGGCGATTAGCGCAGCCCAGCGCGCAACGCGCTTTGATCCAAACAATCCCGAGAATCACTACGAACTCGCACGTCTGTATATGCAAACCTCGCGCATGCGCGAGGCCCGAGCTGCAGTGATTTCGGCAATTACACTCAAGGGTGATATGGTCGATTGGCACATGCTTCTCGGCGATGCGTGTATGCAGCTCGGTATGTTTGATAACGCACGAAGTGCCTATCTTAGCGCCAGTAATGTTGACCCCAAAAGCACGGCACCGCTCTATGCCCTATCACGACTGCTCGTGTTAATCGGGCGTGTCCAAGATGCAATAACCAATCTTGAGCAGGCGATTCAGCGCAATCCGAATAATCCTGATTGGCACCTTGAGCTGGCTCAACACTATGAGAATGTGGGTAATCGTGAAGGTGCACATCGGGCCTACAAAGATGCAGTACGCTACGGCAACGATAAAGCTGTCTACACTCGGGCATTAACGAAATTTGAAGCGAAGTATCTTGCCAAAGAGAAAGCGGTCGACAAAGAACCGGTAGTAGCATCTGTGATTGACGATCGGATTGCTATCCCGGTGATTAATTCAGTTGATCTGCCACCAATTGATGACGAACCAACTGCTCAGCCGGTACAGCCCTTGGTCAAACCACCGGTTGTCTTTAGTAGCGATGTGGAGCGCTACCTGACGCTTGGTGATGTCAACGTTGTACAGCACATGTATGCCAGTGCCATCGAAGACTATCAAAGTGCCTTAGCGATTGATCCATTTAATGTGGCAGCACTCGCACGGATGGGTCAAGCGTATATGATGATGGGCAATCACGACGAGGCCTACAAGTCATTCACGGCAGCGATTAGTCATGATCGGAACTGTGTCGAAGCGCATGCAGGCCTCGCCAAAATCGCAAGCAAGCGTGAGGAGTGGGAGGATGCGTTCGAGCACTTGCGCTTGGCTATGTATGTGGAGCCACACGTGGTTGCGCACCGCATCGCCTTGGCTGATGTATTACATGCGCTTAAGCGCACCGATGAAGCACGTGAGTTGCTGGTGCAAATGATGACCCATCTACCTGCAGATGTTGAACAACTGCATCTGTTTGCCGAGATTGCCAGCAAGTTGAATTTGCGTGATGAGGCGGTTGAAGCTGCTGAACAGGCAGTGCGACTCGATGGCACAAATGCAGAATCGTTTATGGTGCTTGGCCGTATTCAGAACAAGTTCAAGAACTACAGCAATGCACACTGGGCGTTCCAGCAGGCACATAAGTATGACCCCAGTCTCAAAGAAGCACAGCAGATGATTGCACACCTAGGACCACTCAGCTTCTGGCGTAAGCATATGGGCAATAAATCGCGTACCAAAGGCAAATAGCGTAGACGACCTGAGCAAGTTGCTCGGTAGTGCTGGTAAATGAGGAGTTGGGATATGGAACAGCGGAAATACGAGATGTGGGACAGCTCAGTCCTGCCAGGTCTCGATCTGTCGCTTGGGGCATCATCGACCACACCATGGTCGACGCCTTCCGCTGACCCACGTTTGCCTGATATCATCCCATTTGCGTGGGTACGACGTGCCTGTGAGGCTGCAATCCAAGCCGGCGCCTATCAACAAGCCTGGCGCGGAGCCCAAGCACTGATGCGTCGTTGCCCCGAGGCATTGGCGCCGAGTATGCTGATGGCACGGGTGTTGTTGTTGAGTAACAAACCAGGCCTCGCACTGCCACACTTTCAACTGCTCCTCAAACGCAACGCCACTGATAGTGCTGCGTGGGCTGGTTTGGCAACGGCATTAACGCAACTAGGTCGTGTCCAAGCCGGTATCGCAACCATGCAACGCTCGATTTTGAATCAACCGTTGCAGGATGGTGGTGTACCCAGCGAAGCCGCTGCCGCATTACCGCTCGCGCTCGGTGTCATTTATCTACGTCGTGGTATGGCCGATATGGCTGCGGTTGAGCTTGCCAAGAGCATCCAATCTACAACACCACGCGATGACCTCCAGTGGTATTACATTGAGGCCTTGCGCCAATCTGGTCGGATAGACGACGCACGGCGTTTGTTGGCCCACCATGATTTTGAACCACAACCACAACTGCCGTTGTTGATTTTGCGCGCATTGCTGAGCAGCGCGCCCGATGTTCTTGATGCCACGTACGAGCTCATCCATGCGATGGACCCAGATGGCACCTACACACGGTTGTTTTTTGCACCGCAAACGGCCCCGTGGAGCCCTGCCGAACAACCGATGGTTGGCTGGGATCAGGATATCGTTGGGCTCAGTGAATACCTGTTGCAGGTGGCTCCCCAATTTGAGCAGGAACAACACATTGCCGCCAAGGGTAACGCAACGTCAACGCCGGCTACACCACGTCCAGGCGTGGTACCAGGATCGACACTCGGGTCTGTGTTGCAACGTCGTAGTGCTGATCCAAAAGTGTTCGATGGCCAAGTTCATATGCTCCTGGCGAATCGATCAGCGTTGGTGCGCCGCTTTGGTATGGCAGCAAGTAAGCAAATTGACCAGAGCATTCAACAGTTGTGTCAGGTATTGCGCCAACAAGGGATGACAGTATGTGCTGGCTACATCGATGATCCCGTTGATCTGGTTATCGGCGATATCCGCGTCCACCAACCAGTTGCTACTGATGCGATGGCCATCCGTGATATGGTGCGCGTGTTTGCCGAACGGGTACAATCACGTGGTCTTGAGGTTGCCACGCTATTGTTGATTGGTAGTGACGACTGTATTCCGTTTCACCGATTACATAATCCGATTCCTGATGATGAAAAAATCTTGTTGTCAGATAATCCATACGCGTGTGACGATTCTGGCTACTTAATCCCCCAACGAATTGTGGCACGGATACCAACTGGCGATGACAACGATCCGCGTTTGTTGTTGACGGTGTTGCACACCATGACCAGCTATCATGCGTCGGCGCACCACGAGGGGCGTCTTGGATTCGATCTTGGTGCGTGGTTGCGCATCCGTAACGCTGACGGCAATGATTTGGCGCGGGGTATCGCTGCCGAGGTCTGGCATGCGCCATCGCGCGAGATTCTGCATAATCTCCATGCAGATGCAAAGTTGATGACATCACCACCACTTGATCATCAGCAACTCACCAAGCGCATGTTGTCTGGTCATGAGGTGTTGTATATCAATCTGCACGGTGCCTCGGGGATGCCGCATTTTTATGGGCAAGCCGAAAACAGCTGGGGGGCCGCAACTGCACTCCCTATTGCCGTTACGCCCGATCATATGAGTGTCTCAACCATTGGTGGCACGATTTTGTTGAGTGAGGCCTGTTACGGCGCTGAGTTGCTTGGCCGCACCACAGAGAACTCCATCCCGTTGCGTGCACTCTCTAATGGGGCTCTGGCGTTTGTAGGATCGACCGTCAACGCCTACGGCAGTGCTCAAACACCGCTACTTGGTGCTGATTTGCTGTTTGAACGCTTGACGCATCATATGGCTCATGGTTTGCCCGTTGGGTTAGCGTTGCACTTTGCGCGACTTGAATTTGCCCAGACGATGTATGACCGTCAAGGCTTTCTGGACGATGTCGATATGAAGACGCTGATTGAGTTTATTTTGCTGGGTGACCCGTGGGTAGCCCTCAAGGGCGGTCAGGCACACGCCTCAATTAAGCATTCGACTGAAAGCGGGAGTATGCAGTTGATGGCCGTGTCGCGCGTGCCCAAAGTACTGCGTCACATGATTTTGCAGGAGAGTGACATCCCAGCTGATATGCTCCGTCAAGCCAAAACGACGTTGCAAAAGTATATCGATCCGACGAGTGCCCAGTTGTCGATTGTGGCGACGACCAACCCACGCTATCAAGCCAAAGGCATTACTGTACCCGATGTACGCTTTAGTATGAAATCAATGGTCCAAACCAGTGATGGCCTGTGGTTGCCCCGTAATGCCCATGTGACGATGAGTAATCAAACGCTGACCAAAATGGTGCTTAGCCGTTAGTGTGCCGCCCACCCCATAACTCTTTGATGATGTGTGCCATACGCTGACTGGCGCGTGGCACAATCGCGTCATGGCGGGTAGTTGCAACCGGGATAGTGTGTGCGTGCGCAGTATTAGCCACAAGCTTGGTGGGGATTTTACTGATAGCAGTCGGCAAGGCTGGCACGACGTTCCATAGTGGTGGTCGTACCACGTCTGGTGTCTCCCAACCAAAGTGGGTAGCTAATGTCTGCATGTAGACACGGGCAGAATCAGCCATCGTGTGGCCATGTTCGACAAACGCGCGGGCGTTTTGGCCGAGTGTCTGACGTACGGCTGTGTGTTGATGCAACAAAAAGGTTGATGCTGTCAACATTGCCCCTTCGCTTTGATCAAGTGGAATGTGCACTGCTGCATCACGCGGAATCTCGAGGAACGAGCCGCTGGCGGTGATGAGCGTCGGTTTGGCGGCTGCGAGCAGGCGCAACAAGCTGGCAGATGTCTCACCGGCGGTGGGATGACGCAAATTGATGCACACATCAGCGAGTGCCACATAGAGTGCAAAATCCTCGGCCGAGGCATACCCCGTCACATGCACTGCATCCTGTGTACCGGTCCGGCGGACCAGCGTGTCCAGCGCAAAATTCGGCGAGATACTGCCCACGATGATGTAATGGGCGTTGATGCCGGCGCGCCGCAAGGTCCGCACGGTGCGCAATACTTGGTCAACGCGTTTGTAGGGGTTTACATGGCCAAATGAGGCAATAATAAACGGATCATCGCCCAGATTCAGCTGTGCCCGCAATGGTGCCGGATCAATCACTGGCAGCACGGGTACGCCCATCGGCACCACGGCCCGCGCGAGGGTTGGGCGGAGCGCGGCCACGGCATTTGCCACGTAATGACTATGACTAATGAGGAGTTGTGCCGATGCCAGCACAGGCTGACAGAGGGGCATGCTGAACACGCCATCATCAAAGACGCCTTGGAGCATGCGTTCGGCAACCTCAACGCCGGCAGCGCCGTAGTGTGTCTCGGCCAGCTGTTGATAGGCCTTGATGTCACGGCGATGCACTGCATGGTACTGCAACATGAAGTGATGGAGCACAAGGTCGTGCATGACTACGACGCCCGGCAACTGTTGGGCTACGTCCCATATCTGGAAGTGAGCAGGGCTGTTGCCCATGTGATACAGAATGGCATCAAACGGCTGTTGCTGGTGGTCTGCAATTAATTGCTTGAGTGAACGCACACGCATATGCTCTGTCAGAGTGGTATTTGACGGAGTTAAGCCATGATCGATGTAGACGGTGACATCGGCGTATTGACCAAGATAGGGCAATAGCTCTTCGCTGTAGTCAGAGATCCCCGAATGCACTGGATTAATGGGACTGCAGTACGCGATACGACGCATAACGTGTTCCTTTGGCCACACTTGTGTACATACAGGTATTATCACATAAGCGCTGTTGATGGTGTGATGAGCTTCAAGCCAACTAGTGCTGTTCTCTCAGGTTGGGTATGCTACAATCTGTCTAGGTTGTGCTGGTGCATTGTCACGTATTGACGTATACCAATCAGTTGAGGGTGAGATGGACGTTGCATTGAGTGTCATCAAATATGTGTTTGTGACGACGGTCATGGTCGGTGGTGTGGTTGTTGCGGCGGCGATTGTGCGCTTGGCATGGGAGAAAGCCCGCCAGCCACAGGCGACTCCAAAGGACGATGCATGACCATTCGGCTGTTTCATTGTTCAGATTTACATGCAGGACCACCATTTGATGCTGATGTTGCCGATTGCGTGTTGCGTGATGCCAAGCAGTATAATCCGGATCTTTTTGTAGTGTCCGGTGATTTCGTGCAACGTGCGGATTTTGTGGATCAATGGCAGACAATTACCACCTGGTTGAATCAAGCGCCAGAACCGCGGTTTGTGGTGCCCGGCAATCATGATGTACCGCTCTACCATGTGTATAAGCGTTTGTTTGATCCGTACTACTTTTATCGCAAACACATCAGTACCGATTTGATGCCAATAATGCATTTGCCCGGTGTCAGTGTTATTGGTGTGGTGTCGGCGCATGGGTGGTGTATCGATAGTGGCTATGTGAACGCCCGTCAGCAAGCACATCTCAAATCTGCAGTAGCGCATGTGCCCGCTGGCAATCGGCGCATTGTAGTAATGCACCATCAGATGCTCAATCCGCCTGGCGTCAAAAAGCGCGCGCGGATGCGCAATGCCCACCATGTTGCGCGATTGTTTGATGAATGTGGGATTGATATGGTGTTATCAGGGCACTTGCATCTGTCGTATGTTGGGCATACTCGTGACATTGTCCCTGAGCTTGCGCATGGTACGTTGATTTGTCAGTCGGGTACGAGTACGTCACGCCGTGGCAAATCGCGTGAGCGCCATAAATTCGCCTACAACACGCTCGAAATTAACCAGCAGGATGTACTTATTCGCCGTCATGTGTATGACCCACACCAACAGGAATTTGGTATCGAAGTTGAACACCGTCAACGTTGGCATGCGTAATCTTTTGATTGAGTAACACGATGCATGATCACGACGACCAAAAACTAGTGCAACTGGCGCTAAATGGCAACACGGAGAGCTTTAATCAACTGGTAGATCGCTATCAATCGCGAGCTTACGGGTTGTGTGTGCGCATGCTCGGTGATGCGGATCAAGCGGCTGATGTCGCCCAAGATGCGTTTATCTCGGCATATCGACATTTGCCAGGCTTGCGTGGTGAGTTTCGTCCATGGTTGATGCGGATTGTTGCGAATGCCTGTCGTGATGTTTTGCGCAGTCAAAAGCGGCGCCCGAGTGTGTCACTAGATATGACCACCGATGATGACGAGGCGCCGGCCCTACAAATCGCCGACACTACTGCCGGCCCCGAAGAGCAATTACTCCGTCGGGAGATGCAACAAACAATTGCTACTGCGCTTTTTACGATTCCTGCTGATCAACGTGAGGTCATCGTACTGAGCGATATCGAAGGGTTGTCATACCAAGAGATCGCCGACATTACTGGTATTAATATCGGTACGGTGAAATCTCGTTTGAACCGGGCACGCATGCGCTTGCGCGAGTTGCTTTATGCAGCGGAACTCTTGCCACAGGTGCGGCGTCTTACTTCTGAACAAACTACTCAGGGGGAATAATGGGGCAGATGCATCATATACGTGAAGAGGATATGGTCCTTTTGACTGCACTGCTCGATGGTGCCCTAAATCCTCAAGAATCCGCAACACTCCGCCAGCGACTCGCTACCGATCATGTACTCCATGAGGCCTATCTCGATTTGGAGCTTATTCGCGATCAGTTGAATCATCTTCCGCCTGTCCAGCTCCCTCGCTCGCTCCGGCTTGACGACGGTGCATTTACGCGCGCCCGCGGTTGGCGTTGGTGGTTGACCCTGCCACCCGGTGGCGTACTTACCCCTGCATTTGGTGCAGTAGCCAGTATTGTGGTTGTCGTCTTTTTTGTGCAAAGTTTGTTGGCTCAACGCATGCCTGTCGAGCCGATGATGATGGCTGTACCTGCCGCAGAGTCATTCATGCTCGAAGAAGCCCCGGCTGCCCAATCCCGTATGCTTGAATCCGCGCCAGTCATTGAGAGTGCACCAGCCAGCGAAGGTGCGCCAATGATCGCTGATAGCGCACCAGCCAGCGAAGATGCCTCTCTGATGGCGGCTCCCGAACTTGCTGCGCCAGCCGAACCGATGCCACTGTCAGACATGGGGTATCAGCAGTATGGTGATGTCTGGTTTAATTGGGCGATTGCCGGTGTGGTCGTGAGTGCCATCGCATGTGCACTGTCGCTTCGTTGGTTGATTCAGGTGTGGTGGCGCCGACGTCACCAGAGGTCGTAGTGGCATCACGTTGGCCTGCATTGGTGTTGATGACCGTTTTGTTGATTGGAATCAACGTCGGCTTTTACTTTATTCCCATTGACTACAGTCAGCTCGCTGAGTATGCAGTGCTTGGTGTATTTGTATTGACTGCGCTGGCAACCGCAACCATTGTGGTGCCCGTTCCTTATATCCCCGTGATTGTCCGCATTGCCGAACAAACATCCGATGTACCCACGCTGATTTTGATTGCGGTAGCGGCTGGTGCTGGCTCCGTGGTTGGCGAGATTAGCGGATATATGGTGGGTCGTGCAGGACGTCATGCGTTCGAGGACACGCGCATGTCACGCTGGGTGGCGACGCAAATGACCCATCCAGTGCGTGCATTTGTTGCGTTATTTGCCTTGTCTGCACCACCCAATCCGCTGTTTGATGTGGCGGGCATTGCAGCAGGGACTTTTGGTGTGCCGTTTTGGTTGTTCGCCATTGCCGTCTTTTTGGGGCGCATGCTTCGTATGTTGGGTTTGGTCTTTTTGGGGGCCTATCTCCTATCATAACGACATACGAATAAACGTAGTATAGTAGTACAAACGTACTATACAGAGGAGGGCGCCATGTCCGATCCACCACGGATTGTGACTCCGAACGCCTCGGATGATGAACAATACGATGAAAAAAGTCTGCGTCCGCGCAAGCTTTCTGAGTTTATTGGCCAAGAGAAAGTCGTCGATCAACTCAAAATCAGCATTGATGCCGCCCGTGGGCGTAGTGAGCCCCTCGACCATACCCTGTTGTATGGTCCGCCAGGACTCGGCAAAACCAGCTTGGCCATGATTCTTGCCAATGAGATGGGCGTACAAATCAAAATCACCTCAGGCCCAGCCATCGAACGCCAAGGTGATTTGGCGGCAATCTTGACCAACCTCCAACCGGGTGATGTGCTGTTTATCGACGAGATTCATCGCCTCAATCGTGCCATCGAAGAAGTGCTTTACCCGGCCATGGAGGACTTCGCCCTTGATATCGTGGTTGGCAAAGGCCCAGGCGCCCGTAATCTGCGCTTGTCACTACCCAAATTTACCGTGATCGGCGCCACTACGCGCTTGGCCTTGTTAACGTCACCGTTACGCGATCGCTTTGGCTTGGTGCAACGCATGGAGTTTTATTCGGTGCCGGCACTCAACGATATCGTGCTCCGTGCCGGGGCGATTTTGGGCGTGGCGATGACACCTGAGGGCTCGCTCGAGATTGCCAAACGCGGCCGCGGCACGCCACGTATCGTGAATCGACTCTTGCGCCGTGTGCGCGACTATGCCCAAGTCGTGGCCAACGGTGTGGTCACCCAAGAGGTGGCGTCGATTGCCTTGACCAATCTTGAGGTCGACTTTTTGGGGCTCGACGAAAACGACCGCCGCTTGTTGCGCACTGTTATTGAGCTGTTTGGTGGCGGGCCGGTCGGTTTGTCGACGCTCGCTGCCGCACTTGCCGAAGAGGTTGATGCCGTCGAGGATGTCTATGAGCCGTTTTTGCTCCAACTCGGCATGATTCAACGCACTCCGCGTGGCCGTGTGGTGACGCGTCGTGCCTACGAACACTTGGGCATGGTCATCCCTGATCATCTCAATCCGCCAGGACCGAAAGGTGAGCAACAACGCCTCATTTAATCCTCTATGATGGAGTACATCCCCGCGACAGAATGCTGTCGTGGGGATTTTTGTGGTCCAAAGAAATAGTTACACATCCTCACACCCTTTATTTGTGTTGCCTAAACTATGAATAAATTCACCGCTGTTGCTCATCAATAATTTAGAGTGCCTTCAGCAGATGTAGGTATAGTACCTATATGTCCTCGTTTTTCATCATAAAATCGCCGTAATACAGGAGGTTTGCGTGTTTGGTCGTATGCCAATTATCCAGAATATACGCATGTGGTCGTGGACTGCCCGGATTGTATATGGTTTGACTGCGGTCATTGTCGTGAATTCGGTTATTAATATTGTTGATGCGGTGATGTATCGGATGACCCAAGGCGCATGGTTTTTTGCGGCTGATACAAACGATCCGCTCTATGAGTTGGGCACCTCCTTGGGATTCTGGGGGATGCTCTTTTTTTGTGTGAATTTTATTTTGGCTACCCGCTGGAACTGGGTGGAGAAATTGAGTGGCGGACTCGACAAGGTCTATCACATTCATGGTTTTGTCGGCAAAATCTCGTTAACCCTCCTGCTTTTGCATTTATTTGTGCTGATGATTCAGGCGATTCCCGATTTGCGCACACTTGTAGCGTACACTGTGCCGGGAATTGATTTGTCGTACACATTGGGTATGTTTGGCTTGATGGGCGTAACCGGGTTGGTGATTGTCACGTTATGGCTCAAAATGCCGTATCAGTCGTGGTTGAACTCACACAAATATATGGGCATTGCCTATGTGCTCGGTGGCGCCCATGCACTTGTTGCCCAAGTCGATTGGTATATTGCGTTGATGACCGCGGTGGGTGGATATGCCTGGCTTTATTCTTTATTTTTGTATCAAAAACGGGCTCCCCACGCACATGGTCGTATTGCGCAGATGCGTCACGAGCAGCGCATTACTGAGTTGGTGCTTCGCCTCGAAAAACCGTTCCCGGCCAAGCCGGGCCAATTTGTCTTCTTTGGTGTGACCAAGAGCGTCGCAGGTCTGCCGAGCGAGTTGCATCCGTTCTCGGTGTCGCACATCATTGATGCCTCGACCATTCGTATCTCGGCCAAGGCTATCGGCGATTATACGAGTCTGTTGCCTCAACTCCAGGTTGATGATGAGATTGTGGTGTACGGGCCACACGGCATGTTCGGCCAGCAAGGTGCTCCTGGTAGTGCCCAGATTTGGGTGGCCGGTGGTATTGGAATTACGCCATTTTTGAGCTTGCTCCAGGCCGAGGTGCGTCAGCCACGCGCCACCAAGGTCGACGTGATTTGGGCTGTGCGCCAGCGCGAAGAGGCGATTTATGCGCAGGAGATGCACGATTTGGTTGCCAAAGCACCACACATCACACTCCACATTCACCAAGGGGTATTAACTGCGACCGAAATCGAACAGATGACGGGGCAGTCCATCGCTGCGACGACGACCATCTTTTTGTGTGGGCCGTTGCCGATGATGCGCGGGTTGCGATCGCAGTGGCGTGCGCTCGGGGTGGCGCAGCATCATATCATCAGTGAAGAGTTCGGTATGCGCTAGTCGCTTGTATGGTGTATGGCAAAATAGTGCTACACTCGATAGAGCATTGGCCTACGAATGTATGACGGCATGAGTGACGCACTATTTACCAACAAAGACGTCTACGAATTATTTGATGCAATAGCAGATTTAATGGAAATTCTCGGCGAGGATCGCTTTCGTATCCTCGCCTATCGGCGTGCAAGTCAGGCCTTACAAGCGGTCGAACTGCCGTTGTACGAGATTTTTCAACGCGATCGGCTACACAAAATTGATGGGTTAAGCAAAGGCATGGCCGAAAAGGTCGCAGAGCTGTTTGTGACCGGCGATATCGAGTATTATTCACGCTTGCAAGAGCGCATGCCAGTGGGTGTGCGTGAGCTGTTGCGTGTGCCACACATTGGTCCCCGTACCGCAGGGCGTCTGTACAACGAGTTAGGTATCGCAGGACTGACCGATTTGCAATTTGCGCTGGAACAAGGGCGTTTGCGCCAAATCAAAGGCATTGGTGAGCGCACGTTGGCGGGTATCCGTGACGGCATTGCTGCGGTGTCAGATCGTGAGCAACGCACACTCCTGTTGCATGCCTGGGAGTCTGGTCTGCGCCTGCAACACGAAATAGCCGACCTCAGTCATGTGTTGCGTGTCTCGTGGGCTGGGAGTTTGCGTCGTGGCCAAACCACCATTGGTGATCTGGATTTGGTGGTGATGAGCGATCAACCTGATACCGTGTTGCGCCAGTTGCATGCGATGAAGCTGTGGATGCGCGCCCATGTCGATAACCAGCATCTGACTGCTGTTCTGCCCAATGGCATGGGGCTCGATCTCGTGGTAGTTGCGCCACATGCATGGGGCGCTGCATTGTTACTCAGTACGGGCAGTCATCAGCATACACAGTGGATTCAACAGCGTGCCATGCATCGTGATTATCATTTGTCGCTCCAAGGCGTGCTGCGTGCTGGTGCGTTAATACCCCTTGTCGATGAACACGAGATTTATGCGGCCATAGAGCTCCCGTGGATTCCCCCCGAGGTACGTGAGTGGTACTGTGGTGATGACGATGTGGCCGTGCCACTGCCACACCAGCTGGTACAGCTCAGCGACATGCAAAGCGATTTGCATATGCACACCACATGGAGCGATGGCAGTGCTGATATCCGCACGATGGCCGAATCGGCACGTGCGTATGGTTATCACCATATTGCAATTACTGATCATGGTGCGTTAATCGGGGTGACGAATGGACTTGATGTCAAGCGATTGCGTCAGCAGCGTGTTGAGATTGAGGCGATAAATGCCGATTATGTAGCGGCAGGCATTGACTTTCGCATCTTGACCGGTGTTGAGGTTGATATCTTGGTTGATGGGAGTTTGGCCCTTCCTGATGCTATTCTGCATGAACTTGATATCGTGGTTGCCTCGCCTCACATTCATTTGCGTCAAACGCCCGAAGTTGCCACGCAACGGATTGTGCGTGCGATTCAGCACCCGGCCGTCGATATTATTGGTCATCCACGTGGGCGTATTTTGGGTGGGCGTTTGGGAGCGCCTGTGGACATGGATGCAGTCATCACTGAAGCCGTACACCACGGTGTGGCGCTCGAGGTCAATGCGGGCCCAGATCGCCTTGACATTGATGGCGATCTCGTGCGTGAGGTGATGCATCGTGGTGGCATGATTAGCATCAATAGTGATGCCCATGCGACGACAAACCATGCCTGGATTCATCAAGGAGTGGCGACGGCCCGTCGTGGTGGTGCACTCCCCGAACGCGTACTGAATACTTGGGATTTGGATCGATTACGCAGTTATCTCAAAAGGAGTCGATGATGGCAACTATTTTTAGTCGCATCGTGCAAGGCGAAATCCCCTCAATCAAAATCTACGAAGACGATCATACCTATGCGTTCATGGACATTGCCCCTGCTTCACGTGGGCATACACTTGTTATTTGCAAAGCTGAGCTGGCGAATCTCTATGAGATTGACGAGGTTTCGTTGATTGCCGTCGCCAAAACAACTCAACGAGTGGCCAACGCAATTCGTGATGCGCTCAATCCAGATGGACTCAATATCGTTCAAAATAACGGTGCGGCAGCGGGTCAAACGGTCTTTCATTACCACGTGCACTTGATTCCCCGTTGGGATAGCGATGGCGCGGTTGGTCTATGGAGGCCACATTCGAGTGATATTGAGCAATTAAAAACATTGGCGGCTGAGATTCAACGAGCATTGTGAGTAGAGGATGTAAGTGAAATCGGGACGCCTGCGGCGAGTGAAAAGTGAAAAGAGGGGGTGTATTGCTCGCGTGTGGTATTTGGGGTTGTCGGAGGGGTCTTCAGCTGTTCAGGGGTCACCTTTCACTTTCACACTTATCACTAATCACATGAATATCTGGGCACGGGGCAAAACCTCCACGGGAGTAGGATGCCTCATGCGAGCCCGCTTGCCCCCTACTTTTCACTTATCACTTTCGCACTTATCACTAATCAGAGGAGAATCTGGGCACGGGGCAAAACCTCCACGGGAGTAGGATGCCTCATGCGAGCCCGCA
>JBKCLM010000075.1:0-7973 GCA_046300655.1 Chloroflexota bacterium
GGGCGCGGGGTAAAGTCGAATTGTCGCGGGGTGCCGATGGTCTGCAACACGACGTTGCCCTCTTCGTCGGCACCCACAGGGACACTCTCGTGGGGCAGGTTGCGCAAGTCGAGTATGGCGGCCTGTTGGGCGGCCTCGAGCTCGGCGACCTGCTTATCGAGTGCACTGATTTGGTCACCGACGACGCGCATCTCGGCGATTTTGGTGTTGCGTACCTCGGCATCTTTGAGGGTCGAAATCTCTTTGGAGACGGTGTTGCGCGTGGCCTTGAGGCGCTCGACCTCGGCCAACACACCACGGCGCTTTTCGTCAAACGCTAACACGGCATCGACGGCGCTCCCCTCAACACCAGCTTTGGCGAGGGTGGCCTTAACGAAATCGGGCTGTTCGCGGAGCAAACGAATGTCTAACACGGGAGTTCCTTTCCTGAGTACATATCCTTAACGGGCAATTTTGCTGACACTCCAAGAGACCATCTTGCCGCCTTGATACGGGGCGACGCCATGGAAGGTGTAGTCGTCGTCGAAGACCATCTCAATCCACAAACGGTCACTGTCCCACAGATTGAGCGACTGCAGTTGAGCAACCGGCACCCACTCGAGCGCACCCTCGGGGTTACTGGTGAACGGAGTGCCACTCCAGCCATCAATGCGGAAGACGAAGCCGAACCAGTCCTCTTCGTTTTTGCCGAATCCGGGCCAGTTGAGCGTGCCGCGCAATGTCATGCGATCGATGGTAATCCCGGCCTCCTCCATGATTTCGCGCGCCATGCCAGCGGCGGCATCCTCGTGGGAGTCGAGTTTGCCGCCGAGCCCGTTGTACTTGCCGAAATGCAGATCATCGGGCCGGGCGTTGCGGTGAACCATCAATACCTGGGTGCCGTCGGGTGACATAATATAACCGAGTGTGGCAACAATTGGGGTGTAGGGCATGCCAAAAACTCCTTACCACTTTGGGACGCGCGGCGAGCGCTTTTGTATGACCTCTTCGATGCGGCGCACACACCCAGGTTCAACTGCATCATCGAGGTGACGAATATCACGCAACGTGACAAATCGGGCATCAGCAATCTCGATTGAGTGCCGTGGTGGCGCTGGATCGAGTGGGTCGGCCAGGTGGACAACCATCACATCAACGGTGTTCGGGTGCTCATTATGATGGTGATTAAAGCGCCCATGATAGGTAAAATCACGTGGATTCAGCTCGATTCCAGCCTCTTCCATGATTTCGCGTGCGGCAGCGTGGGCGATCTCTTCGTTGCGACCGACACCGCCACCAGGGAGCACCCAGGCATATGGTCCGGCGCGATGGCGCACGAGTAACACCGAGGTATCGGGTGCGACAACCACGGTACGCACCCCATACAAGTGCGGTTGCTTGAGTGCCCAGTACCAATCACGGCCGGTCCGTGCTACCAAATAGATGAGGCGCAAAAGATACTGCATTGCAACTCCTCACGGTTGACGTGCAACAAAAAACACCCCCGCCTTCGGAGAAGGACGAGAGGCGCTGAGCCTTCGTGGTGCCACCTTCGTTCGTTGCGAGTCAGCGCAACCTTGATCTGCACGATAACGGGTGCGTCCGATCCGAGTCATCCCCGGCCGCTCAAGAGTGGAATCAGTGTGGAGTCGTTGTTGCCTCGCACCGCCCGGCAACTCTCTGAAAGACGCTCAACACGGACATGTCTCTGTCACTGCGTTTGTTGTTCATAAGTATACGATTAAATTCGATGGATGGCAATAGATTGGTGTTGGTACGCTGTACATCACCACGTCAACCATATAGCTGTCATGTTGTCTTGATAGGGGTATGGTTGACGTGTACACAACAAAAACATACTTCGTCAGCAATCCATTTGATTATGTGCGTTTTGTGCGGTTAGTGTACTTATGGATGGCGTATTCATAGGCAATCGATAAAAGCGGTTGCAATGTGATGAATGTTGTTGTTGATGGCGAAAGCACCTGCACCCAGCCCATCCACCCATATATTGGATGGGGTTGCAAGATATCTGTGACGGTGAAGTCGTGCCCCGTAGCAACACATCCCCCTTTGGGTGGACGGGGCGGTCGTACGCCAAAAAGACGCTCGTAATGAGCAGCAGGTAGTCCGAAAGATACCCTGAAAATGTCGAGACGATTGAGCTGTGATGCCATATCATTTGCGCCATCGTGTTCTTTGATAGTGCAGAAGTACACGCCATTCGTGAGCGTTTTGTGTGGGTTATAAAAGAGCGATGTCTCGCCCCAGCTTTGTTTCGATACGAGACCAGAGAAGGTGGTGGTGATTGCATGAATCACGTCTGTGGGGTGCATGTTAGTCATATCTTTCACTCCATTAATGCTGTATGCATGTACCTCAGCATGTCGACGACATAACCGAGAGTCTATGAATATGCTGAGTCGACGAGCATAGCGTGTACGCTGTGATTGTCATTTAAGGAGAAATATACAAGAATTTCAGCGTATTTTGTATATTGTGTGCTTGACCGTACTTTTGATACCGTGCTATAGTCAAACGTAACAGCATAAAAAGCTTGTGCATCCCACACAGGTAGGGGGGATATTATGGCAGAACAACTCCGGCTTGTCATCGCCGATGATGAATCAATTATTCGTTTGAATTTGCGTGAGACGTTGGTCGGGCTTGGATATCTGGTCGTCGGCGACGCCGGTGATGGTCTCAGTGCCATTCATTTGGCCCGCGAGTTGCGCCCTGATTTGGTCATCATGGACATCAAAATGCCCAAACTCGATGGCATTCAGGCTGCCAAAGTGTTGACCGAAGAGCGGATTGCGCCCGTCTTGTTGCTCACCGCCTACTCGGATCGTGAGTTGGTCGAGCGCGCCCGTGATGCCGGTGTGGTCAACTACATCGTCAAGCCGTTCCGCGAGGCCGAGTTGTTGCCGGCCATCGAGATCGCTTTGGCACGCTTTGCTGAGTTCCAAGACATCAACAAAGAGTTGGGCGACCTCAAGGACACCATGGAGACGCGCAAGTTAGTTGAGCGCGCCAAGGGTGTGTTGATGGATACCCAGGGCCTCAAGGAGCAAGATGCGTTCCGTAAGATTCAGCAATTGTCGATGAACACGCGCAAATCCATGCGTGAAATCGCCCAGGCGATTTTGTTGACAGCCCAAATCGATAAGTAATCAACTGGCCACAAAGAAAGACTTGTGATGACCGGCGAACCACGTTCGGATCAGCAACATGCACGGCAGCGCCGCATTGTGTTTGCGGTGCTGCCGCATCTATTCACTGCGCTGCTCACCCTCGGGCTGTCCTGGTGGCTGTGGGGCCAACCGCGGAATGTGGTGGTGAGTTTGGCACAGCCGACTCCGGTGGTTGCGCCGCGTCCCACAGATATGCCAGTACCTGCGACACCGACGCCGGCCTCCGAGGTGGTGCGCGACATCTCGCGCCAAGAGTTGCTCGATGTCAAAGCCGAAACACAGGCCTTGTGGAGCGCAGTCTACTTGTCACGGGCCTTGATGCACGCCAGCGATGCGGAGTTAGCCCTGCGCGAGAACGACCTCGGGCGCGTTGAGCAGATTTTGTTGTTGCTCGACGACGTCTTGCAACGCGCAACCACCAATGCAACAACCACGGCGCGCGATCCGATTGAACAATTACGGCGCGACGTGGTCACCATGCGTCAAGATTTGTATGTGCGCCCAGACGGCATCGATCAGCGCCTCGCGCGCATGCGCCAGGCGCTGTTGACCTTGGTGGGTGAGAGCGAACGCCCCTAACGCCAGTCGATGCTCGTCAGCTTTTGTAGGCGTTCAGCGGCGGCATCCATGGTGCTGTATTTTTTGGCAAAACAAAAACGCACCAGTGTCGGCGCATTGGGTGTGACATAAAACGCCGACATGGGAATCGACACGACCCCTACCTCAACCGCCACACGTTTACAAAACGTATAGACATCACTCACGCCGAGTGGCGTCACATCGACACTGACAAAGTATGACCCCTCGGCATCGATGATGGGTAATTGCGTCTGTGCCAAAATGCCGAGCAAGTGATGCCGGCGTTGATTGTACTCCGTCACCAGCTGTGTGTAGTACCCACGTGCATCAGCCTCGTTGAGGGCCACGGCCGAGGCTTGTTGCATCGGCGTCGAGGTGGCAAAGGTCACCCACTGGTGGGTGGCGCGCATCGCACGGCTGAGGTGGGCTGGGGCAACCGCCCAACCAATCTTCCACCCAGTCACACTAAACGTCTTACCGATGCTGTTGGCGCTAATGGTGCGCTGCCACATGCCGGGTAGGCTGGCCAGGTGGATGTGCTCGTGCTGGTCGTAGACCAGCCGGTCATAGACCTCGTCAACTAAGGCAATCACGTCGTACTCGTGACACAACTGGGCAATACGCTCGAGCTCGTCACGGCGAAACACTTTGCCGGTTGGATTGTGTGGCGTATTGAGGAGGATGAGTTTGGGGCGCTGGGCAAAGGCCTGAGCCAACTCGTCATCGTCGTACCACCATGTGGTGTACTGGGCATCGGGTGGGTTGAGCCGCACGGGAATCATCTCGCCGCCGGCCATGATGATATCGGGCAGGTAGGCGTCGTAGGCCGGCTCAAACACCAGCACTTTGTCGCCCGGATTAATGAACGCCAACATGGCGTCACACAAGACCTCGGTGGCACCACTGGCGATAGTGACCTCGTTGAGGGCGTCGATCTCGAGGCCGGTGCGCTGCTGCCACATGCTGGCGATAGCGGTACGCAGACTGGGCAGGCCCGGCATGGGGGCGTATTGGTTGAGATCGGCGTTGATGGCATCAACGGCGGCCTGCTTGACGAAGTCCGGGCCAGCAAAGTCGGGGAACCCTTGGCCGAGGTTAATGGCGTTATGCTGAATGGCGAGCGCACTCATCTCGGTGAAAATCGTCGTGCCGAAAGAGGCAATGCGCTGGGCGGTAGCTGACTGACTCATGCGAGTATTCTCTAGATACGGTGAATGTGAGAGTATTATATACTGATGCAACGATTATGATGACAATATCGTATTTTTTATACAAAAGACGATATCAGTTTGTTGTATATATGTAATGAATATTATTTTTTATAGTATAATATACGTTGCAAAAATATTTATTCTGCTTAATGATGTTATTTTTAGATAATAATAAATAAAGTAAATTATAAAATTACAGTTTGCATGCGATATGATATAATTTTATTACTCAAAGAGAAAGGATAAACCATGAGACGATTATTGATTTTGTTTGTTGTTGCATTGACGCTGTTATTCCCTGTGGCTGCATTCCCGCAAGCGCGATCGTTCTTGCGTGGGTTTGCCGAGCAATTTACGAATTATCCTACAAACTGGGGCATTATCAATGGGAAATGGTCGTATGGCAGTGGCTATCTTTATGGTGCGCCTACAGCAAGCGACTCAATGACTGCCGTCTACTTTAAACCAGCCGGATACGCTACATTAGATTACAGTGTCAAAATAAAACGTGTTGGCTGTGCCGGCTGCGCCACAGGAATCATCGTGCGCGGCAACGGTCCGGTATATTCGGATGGTATGTTGGGCAATGGGTTGTATTTTATGTATTCAAATAACGGGTATATTAATATCTTCAAGATGGTAAATGGGCGGTTTACGCAATTGCGCAATTGGTCTCCAGCAAGCAGAATCGTGAATGGTGGATGGAATACTGTGCGAGTGACTGCAGCCGGAAACATGTATAAAATGTATATCAATAATGGATTTGTGACACAAGTGATTGATTCGAGTCGTACCAACGGAGTGGTTGGTATTACAATGTATTCGCCCTCTACTAGTGGTAATTCGATGTTGATAGACTGGGCTCTATTGACAACGACTGTCAGATAGGTATCACCCGTTTTCAATAAACCCATCGCAGACACTGTTGCACAATGTCGTGTAACGGTGTCTGCGTTTTTGTGCAGATGAGGAGCGCTTGTACCGCAGTCCCGGTCAAATTTGGTATGATACATGCTTGGGTGCGTGGACCGACAACGTAGTCCCCCATGCGACGAATTATGTGTTATCAGGGAGCATGGTTATGTGTGGAATAGTCGGTTATATCGGTGCCCAATCGGCCGCCCCAATTATCGCTAGTGGCCTGGCCCGCCTCGAGTATCGTGGCTACGACTCGGCCGGCATTGCCGTCGATGACCACGGCAATCTGGATATTCGCCGGAGTGTAGGCAAACTCGCCAACCTCGTGCAGTTACTCGGCCAACAGCCGCTCCACGGCAACGTGGGTATCGGCCATACGCGCTGGGCGACGCACGGCGACGTGACCGAACAAAACGCCCATCCCCACCGCGATGCCAGTGGCCGCGTGGTCGTCATCCAAAACGGCATCGTCGAAAATTATCTCGAACTCAAACGCGAACTGATCGACGAGGGCCACACCTTTGGCTCGCAAACCGATACCGAGATCATCGCCCACCTGCTGGGCAATCACTATCAGGCCTGTGGCTCGTTGGTCGAGGCGCTGCGGCGCACTGCCGCCATGCTCAAAGGCGGCAACGCCATCGTGGCCATGTCGGTCGATCAGCCCGGCACCCTCGTGGCCACGCGCATCGGCCACGCCGGCGGCGTGGTGATTGGCGTCGGTGAGGGCGAGATGTTTGTGGCCTCGGATGTGCCGGCGATTGTCGATCACACGCGGCGCGTGCTGTTTTTGGAGGATGGCGATATCGCCGAGATTGACGCCACCCAGGTGCGGATTACCCGCCCCGATGGTACGGCGGTGACGCGCCCCATTCAATCGTTGGCGTGGGATCCGGTCTCGATTGAGCGCGGCCCGTACAAACACTTCATGCTCAAAGAAATCCACGAGCAGCCGCGCGTCTTGACCGACGTCTTGCGCGGGCGAGTCGATCTCGAGGCCGGTCAAGTCCGGCTCGATGATGTGCATCTCGATGATGCGCAGGTGCGCGGTTTGTCGTCGATTGTGCTGACTGCCTGTGGCACGGCCTGGCATGCGGCCTTGGTGGGTAAGTTCATGATCGAGCAGCTGGCACGCGTGCCGGTGCAGGTCGATTACGCCTCGGAGTTCCGCTACCGCGAGCCGGTGCTCGACCCGTCGATGCTGCTGGTGGCCATCACCCAGAGCGGCGAAACGGCCGACACCCTGGCGGCCATGGAGCTCGCCCGTTCGGCCGGCGTCAGCACGCTGGCGGTGGTGAATGCGGTCGGTAGTCAGGCCACGCGCGTGGCCACGGCCGGCTCGTTGATGCTCCACGCCGGCCCCGAGATTGGCGTGGCCTCGACCAAGGCCTTTACGGCCATGTTGGTCGGTCTGTATGTGCTGGCGCTACGGATTGCCCAGGCGCGCGGCACGCTGACGCCCGAGACGATGCGCCCGCATATCCGTGGCCTGATGGGCTTGTCGAGTCAGGTGGGCGCTCTGCTGAATGACGGCACCGACTATGCGGCGCTGGCCGATTCGTTGCACTACGCCACCAGCGCGCTCTTTTTGGGGCGCCAGATGTGCTACCCGATTGCCCTCGAGGGGGCGCTCAAGCTCAAAGAGATTAGCTACATCCACGCCGAGGGCTACCCAGCCGGCGAGATGAAGCACGGGCCGATTGCGCTGATTGATGACCGCTTGCCGGTGATTTGTATTGCGCCACACGACGCCTCGTACGACAAAATGCTCTCGAATGTGTCGCAGGTCAAGGCTCGCGGCGGGCGCGTGATTGCGATTGCCAGCGAGGGCGATGTGGAATTGGCCGAAAAATCCGAGGCCGTGATTTATATCCCGCGCACGTTGCCATTACTGACCACGGTGCTGGCCAGCATCCCCTTGCAACTGCTGGCGTATGCCACCGCTGTGCGCCGCGGGGCCGATGTCGATCAGCCACGGAATTTGGCCAAAAGTGTGACCGTGGAGTAGGTTTGAGTGGTGGCGCGCCGGTCGTCGTCGGGTCGATCGTTCCCCCGGGGTATGTAGAGACAGCAGCATGCTGCGTCTCTACAT
>JBKCLM010000076.1:0-14383 GCA_046300655.1 Chloroflexota bacterium
AACCAACGCCATGATTAAATTTGTCCAGGATAGCAAAGCACCGCACTATCTCGTCCTCACCGAGTGTTCGATGGGTGACAACATTGCTGCCGCCAATCCCGAAAAAGATTTGTTGCGCTTGTGCATGGTGCACTGCCCACATATGAACATGATTACCATGGAGAACGTGCGCGACTCGTTGCTCTATACCCGCACTGTCATCGAGGTTCCCGAGGATATCCGCGTACGTGCCTACACGGCCGTACAGCGCATGATTCAGATTGGATAATCGCCGCCCCATCGCGGAAACACCACCATGAAAACAACCGACGTATTGATTATCGGATCGGGGATTGCAGGGGCGGCGGCGGCACTTCGCCTCGCACAGCAGACTGATTGTCACATCATCTTGGTCACGCGTGAACCAGACCCGACCGAGTCTAACACGCGCTGGGCACAGGGTGGGATTATCCATCGTGGGCTTGATGATGATGCAACGTTGTTGGCCAAGGACATCATTGCAGCTGGCGCAGGGGCAACTGACCCAGCCATTGCGCATATTCTGGCAACCGAGGGTCCTGAGCGCGTCCAGCGGCTCCTTCTTGAGCAGGCCGTCGTGGAGTTTGAACGCGATGCACAAGGCAACTTGGAATTCGGCCAAGAAGCGGCTCACTCGCGCCGGCGTATTTTGCATGTTGGGGATAGCACGGGGCGGAGCATTATTACGGCGCTCCACAATGCGGTGCGCCAGCACCCCAACATCGAGATGCTGACCAATGTCACCGCCGTTGATCTGATTACCTACCCACACCACTCACGCAATCCACTCGATGCCTACGCTCCGGTGCGGTGCTACGGCGCATACGTGTTCGATCGCGATGGTCAGATGGTGCATCGCACCGTGGCCAAAATGACGATTCTGGCAACTGGTGGACTAGGTCGCATCTACCGCAACACCACCAATCCAGTGGGTGCCCGTGGTGATGGATTGGCCATGGCGCATCGAGCTGGGGCACGGATTATCAACGCTGAGTACATTCAATTTCATCCAACCACGTTGGCATCACCGGGCGCACAAGGCTTTTTGATTAGTGAGGCAGTGCGTGGCGAGGGGGGCGTGCTCCTGACACCAGACGGCAAGCGCTTTATGCAGAAGTACGACCCGCAGTGGGCAGAGCTGGCACCACGCGACGTGGTATCACGGGCCATTCATCATGAGATGGAAAGCAACGGCTACCCGTACGTGTTACTCGATATCGCCAATCACATGTCGCCCGAGCGTATCCGCAACCGGTTCCCGACTATTCATGCCGAGTGTTTGCGCGTGGGAATCGACATTACCCACGAGCCGATACCGGTGGTACCTGCAGTGCATTATTCGTGTGGTGGCGTAGCCGTCAACGAGTGGGGCGAGAGCACGATTGCAAATTTGTACGCTGTTGGCGAGGTAGCCTGTACGGGATTGCACGGCGCTAATCGACTCGCAAGCACTTCGCTCCTTGAGGGCTTGGTGTTTGGCGAACGGGCTGCCGAGCATATATTGACGCGACTCGCAGATGCCACATATCCCGACCCGCACAGCATCCCGCCGTGGGATGAATCAGGGTTGACGCACGAGTCAGACCCAGCGCTTATTCAGGGTGACATGCAGACGATTCAGAACATCATGTGGCATTATGTCGGGTTAATTCGGTCAGGGGATCGCCTGTCGCGGGCGATTCGTGAGTTGCGCCATCTGCAAAACGAAATCGAGACGTTTTATCGCAAAACGAAGCTCAGTGACGGACTCATCGGACTGCGCAATGCCGTCGAAAACGGCTTAATTATCGCTCAAGCCGCGCGCCACAACCGACAGAGTAGGGGATGTCACTACCGCACCGATGCCGTCGACAGTGGCGAACGACTGATTTAGTGGATTCACTTAGGCGGGTACTCCGGCAATGCCGAGGCTGGCAGCCCGCTTGCTCAATGCGGCGATGACCATGGTAATCAGGTCGTCAAGTGGCATACCAAGGTTCTCTGCGTTGTGGCTAATCTCTTCGCGGTTGACCGCCCGCGCAAAACCTTTGTCTTTGAACTTCTTTTTGACGGCAGCTACATCAACATCGGCGATGTTTTTGCTGGGGCGGACGAGTGCCACGGCCACCACAAAACTTGAGAGCTCATCGACTGCAGCCAGTGCTTTTTCCATCGTGCTATCGCGACTCACGCCGGTATAGTCGGCATGCGACATGATGGCGCGACAAATCTCTTCGCTCCAGCCATGTTCACGGAGCCAGCGCACACCGACATAGGGGTGGGCGTTTTCGGCTGCAGCGAGATCGGGATGGCGCTCGTAGTCCATGTCGTGGAGCCAGCCGGTGGCCTCCCAGACGGCGGCATCGCCATGGTAGTGATCAGCGAGATGGGCCATTGAGGCGGCCACCGCACCACAGTGCTTACGCAACACATCAGATGTGACCCACTCTGCCAGAATAGTTTGGGATTGTGCAACGAGATCCATGATGCTGTTCTCTTTCGCTTGATACAGAACAGGTGAGGCCGCGGCCTCACCTGTGTGATACAACATGCGTGATTTACTTGGCAGCGCGACGGCGGGCGTGCAAGGCGTGGTAGAGCACCACCGATCCAGCCACAGCCACATTCAACGAGTTGATGTGTCCGAGCATCGGCAACTTAATCAAAAAGTCACAGCGCTCACGCGTTAGGCGCGCCATGCCGCTGCCCTCAGAGCCGAGCACGAGGGCCAATGGCATATCAAGCTCGCTCTCGTCGTACATCTGGGCACTCGGGTCATCCTCAACACCGGCCACCCATACGCCTTGTTTTTGCAGGCGTTCGATGCTCTGGGCCAAGTTAGTAACCACTGCGATTTTGAGGTGCTCAACAGCCCCAGACGAGGCATTTACTACGGCAGGGGTAATCTCTGCCGCACGGCGGCCAGGAATCACTACACCGTGCACGCCGACAATCTCGGCTGTACGGAGAAGTGTACCTAGGTTTTGGGGGTCTTGCAGATGGTCGAGCAACAGCAAGAACGGCATTTCGTTCTTAGATTTGGCATAGGCGAGCATGTCATCGACATCGCTATAGGGGTACTCGCTACACTCAAGTGCTACACCTTGATGGTTCAGACTATGGAGCTTTTGCTCGAGAACTTTTTTGTCGACATGTTCAACCGGAATATCATGCTCGGTAGCGAGAGCCAGACTATCGGCCAACGTACCAACGGCTTGGGCACCAGCAGCCACCATCAATCGTTTGACGGTTCGACGTTGCGCACGCAACGTCTCACGGACGGCATTGCGCCCATAAATCAGTTCTGTCATTCGTTATAACCCCAAAGCATTCTTGATGCGGTCGAAAAATCCTTCGTCATGCGGATTATCGCCTGATGAATCAGTGCCATCTCCGTTTGCGCCACCGCGCGGATTAAAGGTCCGGGCGAGCGCCTCGAACAAAATACGTTGCTCCTCGGTCAGTGAGTCAGGAATGACCACCTTCGCGATGACCACTTGATCGCCACGACCGCTTGCACGCAACATGGGCACGCCTTTGCCGCGGAGGCGGAAGGTGGTGCCGTTCTGAATGCCTGCATTCACGCGAAGCGTCTCAACTCCCTCAAGGGTTGGTACCTGTAATTCAGCACCGAGCGCTGCTTGTGCAACATTAATGGGCAACTCGAGAATAATGTCGACATCTTGTCGGCGAAAGAATTGATGTGGTTGGACGTCAAATGCGACATATAAATTGCCGTAGGTACCACCACGAGGGCCTGACTCGCCTTCACCCGTTAAGCGCAATTGTGCCTGACCATCAATACCAGCTGGCACAGTTACCGTTATCTTGTGGAGCTTGCGCACGCGCCCTTCGCCACGACAATCACGGCACGGGATGGCAATGACCGTTCCCTCGCCACGACAGGCATCACAGGTGGTTACCGTCATCATATTAAAGATGGCCGAGCGCTGCCGCACTTCACCACTACCGCCACAGCGATGACACTTAACCGGCTCAGTACCGGCTTGGGCACCCGTACCGCTACATGGTTCACACGATTCAAGACGACGGTATTCGATTTCCTTTTCGACACCAAAAACAGCCTCTTCAAACGAAAGGCGGAGCGTGTACTTCAGATCTGCACCGCGTTGTGGGCCACGTTGTTGACGACCACCGCCAAAGAACGACTCGAAAATCGTCGAGAACGGGTCTTCGCCACCAAATGGGTCACCACCGCCATAGTTACCACCCATCGAAGGGCCATTGTGGCCAAAGCGATCATACACGGCACGCTTTTCGGGGTCAGAGAGTACGGCATTGGCCTCGTTGATTTCTTTGAAGCGTGTCTCAGCGTCAGGCTCTTTGTTGACATCGGGGTGGAGCTTGCGCGCCAGCGTGCGGTAAGCCTTGCGGATGTCATCAGGCGTGGCGTCACGTGACAGGCCAAGCACCTCATAATAATCGCGTTTATTGGTCATGAACGTTTCTCACCTTGATATTTAATCAATTGACGAATCCTTTTTGGATTGATCCGTATCTCGCTCATTGTCGGCGGGATTGGTACCAGGACGAGCGCGTCGTATCAATCCACGAATCCCATCACGAATCGCACCGATTTCGGGGAGCTGGATATCACGTAACTTCTCCACAATCGGAGTATCACCGATTTTAATCTCCGGCACTTTGATATCGGGGACTTTAATATCAGGCATTTGGACATCACGCAGTCGCGACAACACTTTTTGAGCCATATCCTCATGTGGTGCTGTTTTGCTTGAATCAACACCAAACGCTGGCTCTGGCTCTGGTTGTGGATGATACTTATTGGTCAGGTCATGCACAACCATAGTTAAATCAATCATGGCATCATGGATGGCACGTACATTCGCTTGTTCCATAGCAACTTGCACATCACGAATGCTTCGTTCGGCATTTTGACGGCGCTCGTCGCTAATAGTCGTGTCGTTGCGCAACGCACGTTGTGCGCTGTAGACCAACGTATCAACCTGATTTTGTAAGCGCAACACATCACGTTTGCGCCGATCTTCGTCGGCATACATGGTGGCATCTTGCACGAGGCGATCAATCTCATCAGCGCTCAGCCCTGACGAGGCTGAAATCGTTATGTTGACTTCACGGTCCGTACGTTTATCACGGGCACGCACTTTGATAATGCCATCGGCATCTATATCAAAGGTTACTTCGATTTGAGGGATGCCGCGGGGTGCCGGCTCGATACCGTCAAGCACAAAGACACCAAGCGATTTGTTGTACTGTGACTCAACTCGCTCGCCTTGTAATACGTGAATTTCAACTGCCTCTTGATTATCTCGGGCTGTCGAGAAGACTTGGCTTTTGAGTGTAGGTACTGTGGTATTACGCGGAATCAACGGCGTCATCACACCACCCGCGGTCTCAATACCCAGTGTGAGTGGTGTTACATCGAGCAACAACACATCTTGGATATCACCAGCCAATACACCAGCTTGCACCGCAGCACCAATCGCAACGACCTCGTCTGGATTAATACCTTTGTGTGGATCTTTGCCAAAGTAATTGCGCACCGACGTTTGAATTGATGGCATGCGCGTCTGGCCACCGACTAAGATGATGGCATCAATATCGACAGGCTTAAGATTTGCGTCTAACAGGGCCTGCTTGACGGGGAGCAAAGAACGGTCCACCAGATCTGCAGTCAATGTCTCAAGACGTGCGCGACTCAACTCAAGATTCAAGTGGAGTGGCCCACTCGAGTCAGCCGAGATAAACGGCAGGCTAATCTCGGTATTGAGGATGGTCGAGAGCTCCATTTTGCTCTTCTCAGCGGCTTCACGCATGCGTTGCAAGGCAGTTCTGTCGGTACGCAAATCATGCCCGGTCTCTTTCTGAAAGACTTCGAGCATGTACTGAATAATACGCTCATCAAAATCGTCGCCACCAAGGTGAGTATCACCATTGGTAGCGAGTACCTGAAAGACGTTATCATTCAGCTCGAGGATTGACACGTCAAAGGTGCCACCACCCATGTCGTACACAACAATCGTCTGATTATTGACCTGATTATCGAGGCCATACGCCAACGCCGAAGCGGTTGGCTCATTGATAATACGAAGCACCTCAAGGCCAGCAATACGGCCAGCATCTTTGGTCGCTTGACGTTGGGCATCATTGAAATATGCAGGCACAGTGATAACTGCTTGCGTGATTGTCTCGCCGAGATAGGTCTCAGCATCCATTTTGAGCTTCTGGAGTACCATGGCTGAGACTTCAGGGATTGCATAGTTCCGATCGCCTAGGATGACGTTGACATCTCCATTGTCGGACGACGCGAGGCGATATGGCACCAACGCAGTATCACGCTGAACAGTTTTGTCAATTAACTTGCGTCCCATGAAGCGTTTGGCAGAAAAAACCGTTTGTTCGGGATTGACCACTGCTTGGCGCTTGGCAATTTGACCAACAAGGCGCTCACCGGATTTGCTAAACGCAACAACTGATGGTGTCAATCGTTGGCCTTCGGCGTTTGGAATAATCGTGGGTTCGCCACCTTCTATAACAGCCATGACTGAATTGGTGGTGCCGAGATCAATGCCGATTACTTTACCCATGCAATCCTCTATTGTGTGACTAGCACTAGCTCAACGACTCTATCTGCCATACACCGTCAAATGATCACCACTACGCTTGGCCAACCTTAACCATGGCAGGGCGCAGCACCTTATCGTGGAGCATGTACCCCTTCTGGAGTACTGCCACGACTTTGCCATCGCTATCCGATAACCCTGACTCGTAGGCGACCGCTTCATGCAAATTGGGGTCAAATGGCTGGCTCAAGGCATCCATGACGACCACACCCTCGCTCTCAAGCAACTGCTGGAGCTTGTTTGGAATGAGCTTAAACCCACCAAACCACGGTGAATTCACAATTTCAGGCGTTGCACTGCTAGAGGCACGCGCCAAATCGTCAACCACAGGCAAAATCTTGAGGAGCAACCCAGCACTTGCGCGCGTAATCAACTCAACTCGCTCGGCTTCATAGCGACGCTTTAAGTTTTTGTAGTCCGCTGCAGCGCGAAGATGTGCATCCTTGTGTTCAGCAACTTCCTTTTCGAGCGCTTCGATGCGGGCCTGGAGCGTGGCTATATCATTCGTCTCAGGAGCCTGCGTCTGCTCAGTTTGATTATCTGGATTGACTTGCTGATCACTCATGAGATCCTCCCATAAACACAAAAGAACGTTGTCTCAGTCTTGTATTTGACTTTCGGCACCATTGCGCGGTTCACCATGCAACTCGCCGACTAAATCACTCATTACCGTTGCAATATACCGCACTGTGGCAATTGCACGCGCATAGGGCATACGCGTTGGCCCTACCACTCCCAACACACCAACAATCTCATCATCGACACCGTACCGTGCTAACACAATACTCATATCGCGCATGTCTTGTCGCTCGTGCTCAGTGCCGATAATCACCTGCACTCCATCGCTCCGTGTTACCAGTGGAATAAGTGGAGCAATTGCTTGACCACTCTGAACCAACTCCAACATCTGTTTGACCCGGTCAGTCTGGGCAAACTCAGGTTGCTCAAGCAACTGCATGAGCCCGTCAGCGCGAATATCGCTATCAAGCGCATCCTCGTACTGACGCATTGTAGTGCACACCAGATCCATAAGTTGACGGGCCGCAGCATCGACATGCTCAGGCACATGGTCAAGACGCTCACGAATTTGGGCTACCGATGCATCGTGGCACAACTCGTTGACAAACGTCGCAAGTCGCATCAAGTCATCTTGGGTTTGCATTGACTCGAACGCAATCGTCTGCTGTCGCACCATACCATCATGAAACACCACGACCGCCAATGCTAACATGTCATGAATCGAAATCAGATGTACACTACGCAACCGTGCGGCGGCACCTCGTGGCGGCAATATAACCGATACGTTGTTCGCCGTACGCGCCATCACTGTCCCTGCAAGATCGAGCCATTGATCAAGGGCTGTATGCGCCCGATAAAACTCATGGCGAATCGCGCGTTGTTCTACGGCAGTAAGTGACGGACGCTCCATCAGATTTTCGACAAAAAAACGATACCCAGCATCAGTTGGCACACGGCCAGCTGACGTATGTAGGTGAGTCAAAAAGCCTAAATCCTCGAGAGCTGCCAACTCATTGCGAATGGTTGCCGATGACACATTCAAACCATAGCGCCGCACTAAGTGATCGGACGCAACCGGTGCAGATGTCTCGATATACGCTTGAATGACCAGTTTGAGTATTTGCCGGCGTCGTTCGGTCATCTCTGCCAACATAGCCGCTCCTGAGCGATAAACATACCGCGTTTATCGTATCGCTGCCATACCCAATGTACATGCGCTAGCATCGTATGCTTCTGTGTATTGTAGCATAAAGCACACGAATATTTGCGTTCAGATGTATGTCGTTCTGTTAGTGAACTATATGAATTTTTGATGACTATGGCGAAAATCGCTGTGAGCATTCACTCTAAACAACATACACTCTGATGTAACAACACCGACAGGTACGACATCGTATCATAGACCCACTATAATCAATACATCTCGCCATCGTGTTAGAGGAGCATTCATGCCCACCATTTATGCAATGGATACGTTTTTTTATACGTCGTTAGGCAGTTATGACTTGAGTGCACGCTGTCAAATGTTGAGTGAGCTTGGCTATGACGGAACCTATCTGACAGTATGGAGTCCTCAAGCAGAACGCGACATTGCACAACTCGCTACCATACCAGCAAATCATAAACTTGCCGTTCATGGCGTTTACTTTATGCTCAATATTGCCGATGAAGCAGCCATGCAACACACGCTCGCATTAATTGCACAAGTTCCTGTTGCCACAACAATTGAGCTAGCTGTCTATGTAGGTCAACCCAACCAACATCAACAAGATGCCCAATTTGACGAATTACTCATCAATTATTTGCCACAACTGTGTCAGATTGCAGATCAACACAATCACCAACTCGCGTTGTACCCGCACGTCCAATTCTGGCTTGAGACAACTGCAGATGCCGTACGCATCTGCGCCAAATACCCACACCCACGTCTCGGCATCGCGTTTACCGCGTATCACTGGTATGCGAGTGGTCAACGTGACCTGGTGCCTACCTTGCAGATGGCATCGCCGTGGCTCAAGACGGCTAACATTTGCGGCAGTCGCATGTTGCCACCAGGTCATGCACTCCCCGCAAGTATCGAACTCATTGAAAGCGGCGAACTCGACCTTTTTGTGGTGCTCTGCCAGCTCAAAAACATCGGATACCACGGACCAATTGGCCTCCAGGGATATGGTATTGGCGGCGATGTTTATCATAATCTGCGCACATCAATCCAGACATTTCGCGATCTCAATCATCGCGTTGCACTGCGCAGTCACTGGGCCAATCTTCGGCTACGCGACGAATAATTAAAGGAGTCACCTGCCATGCACGATGTCATTATCATCGGTGCCGGTCCGATTGGCAGTGGTGCAGCTCGCCATGCCAGCATGCAAGGCCGGTCTGTGACCGTAATTGCCCCGCACGAAGCATCGCGTGACAACCACGTGGTTTGGAGTAGTCACTACGATCAAGGACGCATTACCCACCGTTCGGCACGTCATGTCACACTTGCACACTGGGCGAACGAAGCGATTGCCGAATACCCCACCATTGAAGCACAAAGCGGCATTTCATTCTATCGACCATGTGGCACATTGACATTAAGCGCCTCGAGCGCGGGCTTTAGTTATACACAACAACGCCACCAACTCGAGCGCGATTTAGCTTTTCAATATGAAGAATTTACGCCAGACGAACTTGCCATACGATTTCCTATGCTTGCCAAAAACCTGCCGTATAGCGGCTTGTTTGATGGACCGCCATCGGGCATCATTAACCCGCGCTACTATGTAGCCGCCCAACTCGCCTGTGCTGCACAACATGGGGCAATCCGCATCGATGACGTGGTGACAAGATTAACCCCGCACCATGATTATGTCACGCTCACAACTCGTTCTGGTATTGAATACATTGCACAACACGTCATCGTGGCAGCCGGTGCCTACAGCGGACTATGCGGGCTTTTGCCGGAACCTATTGCCCATACCATCAAAAGCGAAATTGTCACTATTGGCGAGGTGAGCGCAGATACTGCAGCAGCACTGGCCGAAATGCCCAGCATGATGATTGACTGCGACTCACCAGTTATCGAGGATGCATATTTGACACCACCGATCGAATACCCAGATGGCAAGTGGTATATCAAGTTGGGCAGTAACAGCGTACACGATCAGTTCTTTAGTAGCCATGCAGCCTTGACTGATTGGATTCGGGGAGGAGATATGACTGCCACACATGATGCACAAATCGCCTTGCTCAGGCAATTATTTATCAATATTGAGTGGCAGTCATTCAAAAGTTTGCCGTGTGTGATTACACGCACGCCGACTGGCATCCCTGCAATCCAGCGCGTGCACCCGCGAGTCACTGCCGTGGTGGGATGTAACGGATCTCTCGCCAAGAGCGGCAGCGTCGTGGGCAAATTAGCCGTACATGTGATGCAATCCTAAACCAAAACACCCTGCAGACCAGCTAGTCTGCAGGGTGCCATACTCCTCTTAGCTACTTTTTTGCCTCGGTATGATCAAAGACATTTCCTGGCTGCCAAGGCGTACCTACCAGTGGGAGAACGAAGCGGTCCAGACCGAGCCAGCCAGCGTTGCGCCACGCAAGGATAATAAAGATTGCCGGGATCGCTAAGATTGGATTGGTGCTCACTGTACCAGCCAACAAAAAGTTGGTATTCATCAACACGCCGAAGAAGGCTGCAATACCGGTCAACATACCCAAAATCAAACCAAGACCAACAGCAACCTCACCAAACGCAACTACGTAACTGTAAATCTCCGCATATGGCAACACGAACGTCTCGAGATAGCTGGCGTACCAGCCTTGTACAGATGGACGTGGGTTTGTCTCTGACACAATCGACTTGGCGATGGCTCCCTTGACGAAACCCGTGATACCAGCACCAGCCTCAGCGCCGACCCATGCTGGATCAGTCACCTTGTGCCAGCCAGCCTCGATCCACTGCAAACCCAACCATACGCGCACGACCAACCACAACACACTAGCACGCGGGTCAGCGAACAGAAAATGGGCGGTCTTCGACTCACGAAACTGGGCCGGACTCGTAATCTTGGCTCTCGCGCTCATGATGTCCTCCTTGCGAGTTGTGGGGCGAGATATTCTCGCCTCCGCGATTTGTGTGGCGTCAACAAACGGTACCTGCCTGCTGACCTCTCATGCACGCACAGGCGAACTTGCTTCACCTGCGTGGCCTACTACCTGATGTGACCCCATCGACATCAATTAGCGACCAATCACCCTACATATCTGATATGCAGTGCGTACCTCGTTAATCGTGGTACGGGCTGTGATGAGCGTATCCGTAACTCCTCAACAAATCAGTCTCTCAACCCGCCCTCATACTATTCCTCCTCTCCCAATCTGTCAATGGTAATTGTGATTAAATTCACTATATTTGAATTAAAATTTGATGAGAGAAAATATTTGACAACGCATTAGCGAACACCGTGATTTGAATCACCGTTCACCTGATCACATGCTTAGTCACGCAATCTATCCATAGACGATACATCTAGCTCAATACGTATGCTCTATTGGTGATTAATATGTCTACGATGGCGTTACTGTACGCATGTGATGAATACGTTCAGATGCAGGTGGATGCGAATAATAGACAGCCGCATATAACGAATCAGGCGTAAGCGTACCTGCATTATCACGGTAGATGGCAATTAAGGCACCACTCATATCATCGGCACTGGTATATTGCACCGCAAAGGCATCAGCGGCAAACTCAATTGCGCGTGACCAGGCCGACTGAATCGGATTAAATACAAAGGTAAATACCGGTGCAATCAGAATGCAGGTGAGGAGCGCCGGACCAAGACCACGCGCGCCAATCCCGAGTGCCGGCAAAAACCATGGTTGAACGATAAGCCACGCCATAATGGCAAATCCCACCAAAGTCATCACGGTAGAAGCGGCGATGATTTTGAGGATGTCACGATGCGTGTAATGACCAATCTCGTGTGCTAGCACGGCCGCGGCTTGATTGGGCGTAAGTTTTTCGAGCAGGGTATCATAAAATACCACCCGTTTGTTGCGCCCAAAGCCAGTGAAGTAGGCGTTGGCCAATGCCGAACGACGCGAGGCATCCATCACGAAGACTTTGCTCTGGGCGAACCCCGTCTGGTCGAGCAGAGTCCGTGCTACCTGATAAAACGCTCCATCCACCAGTGGTGTAAACCGGTTAAACAGCGGTGCAATCACCACTGGATAAAGCCACATTCCAAGCAACTGTGCGAGTGTCACAAACGCCCATGCCCAGACCCACCACCACGACCCCGTCAAAGTAAACAACCAAACCACAACCCAGATCATCGGAACACCGATACCGATGGCAACCAGTAATCCAATCAGTCGATCTCTGGCAAATACTAATGGGGTGGTTCGATTAAATCCAAACTGCGCATCGATACTAAATGTCCGATACAGACGCAACGGCAAGGCCAACACGGTGCGCACAAGATACCACCCGATAAGCAGGAGAATTGTAGCTGTTGCGGTATCAAACGCAAGCGCACTCACAGTGGCATACAGGAATGTCAGCCCGCCACCGTATGTCCACCAGCCAAGGATGGTCACTGACCATATAACGGCAATACGCTCAATCTGCCCCTTCGCAATTGTGTAATCCGCTGCTTTTTGATGATGCTCGAGGCTTATCACTGTCACAAAATCACTTGGTACCTGATTGCGATTTGCACGTACATGGTACGATTGCCGAAGCGACAGCCAGAGTCGGATACCTGTATAAACACCTAACAACCCCACAAACAAAAGCGTAAATGGATGCATAAGTGATGTGCTTTCTGAACTGTGAATAGTGATTTAGTCGCACCCGCATCGTGCGATAGACAACACAAGATTGTGAGTAGCCTACCACATAATGTTCGTATTGACATGATTTTGTAATCTGCTACAATAAGTGTCCGTTCAAGTAAAGGAGGGTGCATGGAATACGATTTGGTCTGTTTTAAGGACGGTACCAAAGCGTCAAAATCGTTCGTTGCATTTTGTGTGACCCAAATCAAACAAATGGCGGGTGTGCAGGATGGGCTCGTGGTGTTAATGTATTTGATTGAATTGAGCCGAAACCATCCAAATACCCCATTAGGGCGCAATCACATGCGACAGTTACTTAATCTGGGAATTATTGAGAAGGATGGCACGAACGTTGTGCTCAACCAGGTGTTCAAACAAGTGTTGATCGAGGCTGATCGCCAAAACACCATGTACGAGACAATTTATAACAAACTGGTCTATGACAAAGACCCCGAGAAAGAGACCAAAGAGGAAGAGGTAGATAACAACGGTGGTGACGAAAAAGATTCGCCGTTCGATGAGCCATCAATGCAGATCATATTTTTGGGCATGAAGCCCTTGTTTGAGAAGCTCGTGATGACCTTTGAATACTACAACTCGCGCACTGGTGAGTACTCAAATATCGACTACAAACCCGACGATGAGTTCGAACTCCCACACACCGTCCGCAGTTATCTGCAATCACTGACCTAAAATCTGTGCCCCCGGATGCATGCATCCGGGGGCACAATCATACCTGTCCTAAATATAGACCAATCGCGGCGGAAACTGCCCCGGAACGTCGGGCTTCGTCATAATCATCTGTGTACCATCAAACGTGTACACCGTAGGATAGCCGTGGTAGTTCGCATATGACTGAATAGATCCTGCAATAAACTTAAATCCACCACTTACGTTAAACAATACGTCGAGCCGCTGATACGCACTACACAGGCCATCAAGCAACGCCGTTAGTTCACGCAATGCATCATCGAGACCAGCTGCATTGCCTACTTGCAATCCGGCAACGCTCACATACTGACAATTGAGCTGCGGATGCGCACGTTGAATAGCACGCTGCGTCACCTCGCGCATGAATTGCCCAAATTGCGTCTGCGTCGTCACAAAGATGTAGCGAACGCCAGGCAGTGCCCACTGCTGATATTGTGCTGTTTTTTGCGCATAGAGCGAGAGTGTTTTAAATTCAACTGACTGGAAGACTAAATCGGGATGTTGTACCGCTTTCTGACGAATGCGCTCAAGCACACTCCGTACAGCTGGCGTGAGTCTCATCTCATTCGCATGGGTTTTGATAACACGACGCTCTTCGCTCGTCAAACCAAACGGACTGAACAAAGTCATCCCAACAGTACTCACAATTAGTTTTGCCATGACAATCCCCCTTTACGTAAGTATATTGTAAACGA
>JBKCLM010000077.1:0-4051 GCA_046300655.1 Chloroflexota bacterium
CCGCAACGAGATTGAGGGCAAGTTCTTTAATGGGGTCGGTGATACGTTCATTGCCGATGGGCGGGCGCAGGCCACGCATCAGCCATTGTGGTGGCAGTCGGGGCGCTACATTGAGTTGTGCATACAGGTGGCCGCCGAGCCACTCACGATTGTGGCGTTGCGCGTCAACGAAACCGGCTATCCCTTTGCCTTCACCGGCACGTTCGACAGCGACGACACGCGTCTGACGGCGGTCATCCCGATGATGGAGCGGGTGTTGCAGATGTGCGCCCACGAGACCTACATGGACTGCCCCTACTACGAGCAGTTGATGTACGTAGGCGATACGCGCCTCGAGGCACTGGCGACGTATGTGCTGACCGACGATGACCGCTTGCCGGCCAAGGCGATCCGCTTGTTCCATCAATCGCGCGTGGCGAGCAGCCTGACGCAATCGCGCTACCCGAGTCGGGTGCAACAGCTGATTCCGCCCTTTTCGTTGTGGTGGATTGGCATGGTGCACGACATCGCCTACTGGCGCCAGCGCCCCGAGCTAGTGCGGGCCATGTTACCGGCGGTACGCAACGTGCTTGATGCGTTTCTGGCGCAGCCGCGGGCGGACGGGTTGTACAACCCACCGGCTGGTTGGAACTTCGTGGACTGGGTGCCCGGCTGGGAGGGCGGCATGCCCCCGGGAGCGGATCGGCAGCCGTGTGCCACGATTCACTGGCATCTAGTGTATACGTTGGGGCTGGTAGCCGATCTTGAGCGCCACTTCGGCTCATCACACTTGGCGGCACACTGGCAGGAGCTGGCCACGCAGATCCGGGATGCGCTCGATCGCACGTTGTGGGATGCCCAGGCCGGCGTCTACCGCGAGGTGCTCGGTGGCGAGTTGGTCAGTGAGCATGCGCAGTGTCTGGCGATTTTGAGTGGGGTGGCGGCGCCTGCGCACGTCACCGCGCTGGCAACGGCCTTGCGCGAGCGTCAGGGGATGGCACAGACGACGATTTACTTCAGCCATTATCTGTTCGAAACGTACCGGCAGCTGGGGCTGATTGAGCTGATGCTAAAGCGGATGCAGTTGTGGTTCGACCTGCCGGTGCAGGGCTTTAAGACGACGGTCGAGATGCCCGAGCCATCCCGCTCCGACTGTCATGCTTGGGGGTCACACCCGTTGTATCACTACCATGCGAGCATCGTGGGAGTGCGACCGGCGCGCCCAGGGTTCGGCCATGTGCGGATTACACCGCAACTCGGGCCATTGACGCGGGCCAGCACGGTGACGCCGCACCCGCAGGGGGCGATTCATTGTGCGTTCTGGCGCGACCACGGCGTGATGCGCGGGCGCGTGCAGTTGCCGCCGGGCGTGAGCGGCGAGATTGTCTTGGCCACGGGTGTGGTGGCAATCCCGGCTGGGGGTGTGGGGAGTTTGTAGGGGAGATTACCCATCAGGGTATGCGTTTGCAGTAATGTACGCATCGGTTACACTAGCTTGGTATGCAGCGCACATATGCGTACAGTTCGTTTTGATTATTTTTACCAGAAAGTCAGCATCATGCAGAAAGCCGATATTCGAGGCAAATGGGCATTGATTACGGGTGCGAGTCGCGGTGTAGGTCGCCAAGTCAGCATGGGATTGGCCAGCTACGGCTGCAACGTCGTATTGCACAGCCGTGACACACAAGGCACCGACAGCCTAGCGGCCGATCTGCGTGCCACCGGCGTGCAGGTGATGCAAGTCGCTGCCGAGTTGCGTGATATTGCGCAAGTCGACGCCATGTTGGCGCAGGTGCTGGCACACACGCCCGGCATTGACATCGTCTACAACAACGCGGCCATCATGACGCCGTACCGCAGTGATTGGCAACGTATTCCGGTCGAGGACTTTGAGCACAGCTTCGCTGTCAACGTCATCGCCCTCATCCACATCTGTCACGGCCTCATCCCTGGCATGGTGGCGCGTGGCTGGGGCCGCATCATCAATTTGACGTCGGGCATCAAAGATCAGCCCGAGCTGATTGCCTACTCGATTTCGAAAGCCGCTGTCGACAAATTCGTCACTGACACCGCCGGCAAACTCGCTCCGGCGGGAGTGCTCATCAACTTGCTCGATCCAGGCTGGTTGCGTACTGATTTGGGTGGCCCCAACGCACCAGGTGCAGTCGAATCGGTGCTCCCCGGCGCACTGGTGCCTGCGTTGCTCAACGACGGCACCACTGGGCACTTCTTCCGCGCCCAAGATTATGCCGGGCACGATATCTAGGGGGAGTCACGCGGTGATACCATTTCCCGGGTCGTTAGCGACGAGATTGTGCTACGGACTGGTGTAGTGCGGACTGAGGGCAAGGGTGTGGCGGGTTTGTCTCTTGCGCGCACAGGGCATCACCGCATGCGCTTTGTGCATGTGTCCTGTCATCGTACGGGCGTCCGAAAGGGCGCCCTTTTTCCTTTTTGCGCGCGGAGGCGCAGAGGCACGGAGGACTACATACCTAGTTGCGCCCAGTATGCATCTGTGTACTCGTATCGTTAGGGCGTCCGAAAGGGCGCCCTTTTTACATTACTTCAGTTGTTCTTAGATATTAGATACAATGGCAATATGAAGCATATCATTAAATAGAGAGTGGGAATGCATATGTCATATGCAAATAGATTCAAAGACAGTATCAATATTGCCAAAGAAGCACTTGAAAATGCCATCAAAGATCATATGAATGCAGTTGATGTCGGCAACAAAGAACTTGATCATCAACTGAACATGCAGCGTCAAATCGTTCAATTGCAAAGCGAATGGCTATTACACACTGCCAAGGTCTATCAAGCATTGGAGTCGCTCACTCAACAAATAGACAGTCGCGTCATCACAAATGCTGCGCAGCCAGTAGTTGATTCAGCAGTCAACACCACATCACCTACAGCAGATGATATGCTTGCCAAAATTCAACAGACAATAAGCGCTACTAAACCCACTCCACGAGCAGTGCCTAAAAGATCGGTACCTGCTACTTTGACACAGCGACAACTGACAGTATTGGATGATTGGGAGTTTACAAAAGCACAACAACTTGTATTTCAAGAGACGATATATGACGTACGTAGCTATCGTGATATGTATGCAATATTTTTCAGAACTATGATCCAGAAATATGGAGATAATGTCGAACAGAATTTAAAGACGATTAAACGTAAAAAACCATTTATATCAGGAGATCCATCGGTGTTTTTGGTGCCGATACCTATAGGAAAGAATTTTACAGAGGGAAATTTATCGGCAACAGCAATTCGCCGCAATATGGCAATGATCATGGAGATGTATCAGTTACCTATCGATAGCGTAAAAATACTCGTCACAACATAAAAGAAATAGTGGTATCGACACCCTAGCTCACAACAATTCAAGTTGTGGGCTTTTAATTTTCGTGTTACGTTATCACCTATAACGATCTAGTGTAATATAGATCTATGTGTATATAGGAAGTGAGATACAGCGATGTCCCCAATT
Organism: Chloroflexota bacterium; assembly: GCA_046300655.1. GTDB lineage: Bacteria > Chloroflexota > Chloroflexia > Chloroflexales > Roseiflexaceae > UBA965. Next base: position 3,482 of record JBKCLM010000077.1, read on the forward strand.
GATATCAAAGCCGACATTTTCACGATTAACCGATTGTTTGATGATTTTTATGATGTTCCTGCCTATCAGCGTGATTACGTATGGTTGGATGAACATATTGAGCAATTGCTTGATGATATTAAGCTCGCTGTTGATGAAAAGCGCCCAAATTATTTTCTCGGTACTATTGTCGTCAGTCGTGCACAAAATGAACGGTTTTACAACTTAATTGATGGACAGCAACGATTAACTACCATCATTCTCATTTTTTGTGCATTTAAACACTACATGCAAACTCGTCAAAAAGTGCCATTTGCAGCAATTGATGAAGTCTTATCTGGAAACACAAGTATTACGGATATACAAATGCGCTTACGCGTATATCCACAATATCCTGAAAGTCGACAGTTGCTTGAATTTTTGGCAAGTGACAAAGGCGCAGAGGTGAATAAAATTATACTAAAAAGTTTATTTGACGAAGAGTCTCAAAGCGTCTTTGCCAATCTGCTCCGCGCATATCGAACAATTTCATTGTGGTTACAAGAGACATATCCTAACTACGATGATTTTCGTGAATATGTTGTGTATTTG